>DASRLE010000528.1:0-11257 GCA_035648615.1 Saccharimonadales bacterium (SeqCode)
CAATAGCGAAAGACCTCACGCCCCAATTCAGCAATATCTTCATCTTTTCCCAACGTAAGGCTCACCGACCATTTGCAAAGCGTGCCTTGGACGATTGAAACCATAACCTCCCAAGGTCGTCCTAAAAACTGCACCAGGTCCGCATGATAGATGGATTCGCCATTCATATATCGCGGGAAAATAATGTATTCGTCGCTGGACAGTTCACGCAGGCCAGGTAGTTGGCTGATCGGCGTTTCGAGACTCAAATCTCCAATAGAGAAACTTGTCGCCGTCCGTATTGCAGCCCTCTGCAACCGACCGCCCGGACAACACGCTAGGAAGTACTCAAGAATTGAAGGCTCCGCCTCAACAAAGCGAACCGATGACTCGTAGCACGGGTTCTCAGCGAACCTCTCCCATGCCTCTGAAAATTCCCTTTTCACGATTGCTTGCCCGCCCTCCGACCGCCCTTTTTCATTGAGATGATGCAACATATCGGCAACCTCGCGCCGTGCCATGAAAAAATTAGACCCTCGTAATGTTTGTCTCCAACCTGACGGCAAACCATTTCGAGTGCCGAACAACCTTTGCACAAATTTCATCGAGATTCACTCATTTCATTTTCACCCATCGGTCACGTTTCTTATCACAGCGGAAGGTTAACAATTACCCGATGAATGTCAATTTAACACGCGGCGTGACAAGACCTGCAGCAGCCATGTCGTATGAATCGTGCGGAACAGTTATTAGACTATTAAACGAGGTTAAGCGGCAAGCCGCAGGCCACGCGTCTGTGACAGTCCATTCTGCAATTTCATCCGGGCACACTTCATCTTCAAGCAACCCCGCGGAGCCACGGCAGGCCGCGTTGCGCGCGGCCTGCCGTGACCCCGCCGGGGGCCCTTCCTCCTTTCACACCGCGTCCAGACATGCAAGCTGGCCATACCAGCGCCGTCGGCTATCGCTCCGCAGCTTTTTCGGGAAGAACCTTCCCCTCTATTCGCCCAGGATTGTCCCGGGCCTTGGCTGTTTCGCATTCCTGCCGTTTTGTCAGTGTGTCAGTTTCAACAGTGTCTTAGCGCAATGATGCGCCTGCCCCCTACCGAACGAGCAAGCGCATTACTAAGCGTCACCTCGGCACCTCGCAGAGCGAATTTAGAGCCTTCGTAGAAGTCTCCCCCCAGGCCGTCACGAAGCGCCGATCCTGATAAGCACTTTGTGACATATTCGACCCCGTTTAAACGCTGGTCGAATTGATGATTCCTGGAGAAACCGCACTTTGGCAGACCGTCCCACAAAGCATTAAGTCGGAACATATCCGCCAACGTCGGTTTCCACTCTCCCGCGCCGATTAACCAATGGTAGTGCTCACGTCCGAACTTTTCGCCGCTCTCGTGCCGCGTAGCCCACACAAGCCGACGGAATGGAATACCTGCCAGTCAAAGGGGTCAAAGGGGTCAAACCGTACATTTGCTTTATTCCGTGCCTGCGGCCACGGATTTTTGGCTTCAGCGAACGGGTCAATCCTTCCTTTTGCAGCCGGGCGGCGAATTTGGCTGCTTTAAAAAAATAGCGCGCACGGTGCGCGTCTCTTCTTGACAGCTTACTTCGTGAACCTTCCGAAAATAGCCCGCATGGTGAGCGGCAGGAGTTGTTGGTTTTGTGCTAAAATGGCAAGGTGATGGCAATGGATAATGAAAAACCGGACATGCGGCCAAGGAACAAAACGCCCGCCAGAGGCGACGAGTTTGTTGTAGAGTCGAGGCTGCCTCCTTCGCACCTGCGGTGCTACGGAGGCCGTGGCCATCCGCCCGCCATAGCTCTTCGCGGCGGCGGGTGCCTCGACGGGTTGAGCCAGAGGCTCAACGCTACATCTATTTGGTTTTCTATGTCGTGGGATGTAAGCGCTGTGGAGGGGATTTGAGTGAATTAAAGCAAATTAAAGTGAAACCCAGCGAGAATCCGCAGGGGCGAGTTCATGGGTTGACTTCGCATTTTTGGCCGTTCACCATGGGAGAAAGATGAGCTTATTAAAGTGTTATGTGTCCGGTGGTTTGGGGATTGGGCTGGCTTTCGCCGCCTGGGCGGCCGCGGCCAAACCGGTTGATTTCGTGACGGAGGTCAAACCGATTCTGGAGATGAATTGCGTCTCGTGCCACAATGCGGCGCACGCGGCGGAAAATGGAAATTATCGTATTGACACAAAGGCCGGGGCGTTCCAAATCCATAAGAAGGCCCAACGCATTTTGCCCGGCCACCCGGATGACAGCCAGGTCTATGCGTTGACTGTCCTGCCGCCGAGCGATGAGGAGCACATGCCGCCCAAGCAGAGGGACCCGCTCTCGGCCGAAGAATCCGAAACGCTCCACGATTGGATCGTCCAGGGCGCGGAGTGGCCGGAGGGAGCCACGCTCACGACGGTCATGAAGGTCGATTACGACCGCGATGTCGCGCCGATTCTGGAACAGGGCGAACCTTACTCGGAAAAATCGCAGCAGATTCTCAAGCTGTGGCATGAGCAAGGATCGCATGGCTCGACCAAGGGGAAGACCGCCAAGCGGGCCAACAAACAATTGGCTTTGGTGGAGGACATTCGCCAAAAAATCCTCGCCTCCAGCCCGGAACAAACCGAGGCCGCCATGCAGCCCTATACGAACACCATCCCCGGCACCAAGGTGACTTATGCGATGGTCCCTATTCCGAGCGGCGAATTTGTCATGGGCAGCCCCGCCAGCGAACCGCATCGCAACGCCGACGAAGGCCCGCAACATAAAGTCAAGATCGACCCTTTCTGGATGGAAAAATGCGAGGTCACTTGGAACGAATATGAGTTGTTCATGTATCCCGACGAGTCCAAGCCCGCCGCTCCCACCGATGGCACGACCAATTACACCAGCGCGCTGGCCGATGCGGTGACCCGCCCCAGCAAGCCCTATGTCGAGATGAGTTTTGGCATGGGCAAAGACGGCTATCCGGCCATCAGCATGACGCAGCACGCCTGCAACATCTATTGTCAATGGCTCAGCGCCCGCACCGGCCACTTCTATCGTTTGCCGACCGAGGCGGAATGGGAATACGCCTGCCGCGCCGGCACGACCACCGCCTACTTTTTCGGCGACGATCCCAAAGAGTTGGGTGACTACGCCTGGTTCGCCGACAACAGCGATGCCAAATATCAAAAGGTCGGGAAGAAAAAGCCCAATCCCTGGGGCCTCTACGACATGTGCGGCAACGTCGATCAATGGACCCTCGACCAATACGATCCCGACTACTACAAAAAGTTCACGGAGGTCGTGACCGAACCGTGGAACAAAGCGACCCAGCCCTATCCGCACGTCGTGCGCGGCGGCTCCTGGCAGGACGACGCCGACAAACTCCGCAGCGCCTGCCGCCGAGGCTCCAGCGCCGACTGGAAAATGCAAGACCCGCAACTGCCCAAAAGCATCTGGTATCACACCGACGCCCAATTCGTCGGCTTCCGCATCATTCGCCCGCTAAAAATTCCGACGGCCGAGGAGATGTTTAAATATTGGCACAGCGGGGTGGAGCGGGATTGAGAGATTTTACTTTGGCACCATGAAACTCAAAAGGCTTGCGGTGATTTTTTTAGGCGTTGGCGCATTGCTGTTTTCGGCGGGCGCGCAGACGGACTCCATCAGTCCCCAGCAGGTCAAACATTTCGAGGGAGAGGTGACCATCAAGGTGAAGTTTGAGTATCTTTTGTTTTTGCCCAAGGGGTACGGCGACCATAATCAGCGATGGCCGCTGATGCTCTTTTTGCACGGGGCGGGCGACGCGGGCACAAACATGGCCAGAGTGAAAATACTCGGGCCTCCCAAAATTGTGGAATCCAAGCCTGATTTTCCCTTTATCCTTGTCTCGCCGCAAAGCCCCGTCCGCAGTTGGAACCTGGACGCGCTCAATGGGCTGCTGGACGATGTGATTCGCCGGTATGACGTGGACAAGGACCGTGTTTATTTGACAGGCGCGAGCATGGGAGGCAGCGCGACCTGGGCTTTCGCCATCGCGCACCCGGAGAAGGTCGCGGCCATCGTTCCTGTCTGCGGCAGCGGCAATCCCGCCGAAGCTGATAAGCTGATTCACCTTCCCATTTGGGTCTTTCAGGGCGCGAAGGATCCGGTGGTGCATCTCGAGCGCGCCCAGGCGATGGTTGACGCGGTCAAGGCTGCGGGGGGCAATGTGAAGTTCACGGTCTATCCTGATGCCGGGCATGATGCGTGGACACAGGCTTACAATGATCCAGAATTGTACGCCTGGCTGTTGCGGCAGAAGCGGCCGCAGTGATGTTTAGTATGCAGGCGCGGGCGCCAGAGCTTCGCGGGCAATCCAGCCATAGACCGGCTCGGAGCCGTGGGTCTTGATCGCGCCGTAAAGGAACGTCATGGTCTGCGGGCTGATCTGGCCCGCGAAGGGGTGCTTGGGCGGGAAGTAGGTTGGTTGCGTAAATACCTTCGCTCCTTGGGTCGGGTAGAATTCCAGCCCATCGCTCAAGAGAAACGAATCCGCGCCCTGCCCGCCTAAACCAAAGCCCGGCACCGAATAGACCAGGTTGACGGTGCCGCTGGGACGGCGCAAGTAATGCGAAGGCACCGGCCCCGAGCCTTTTTCGCGGGTGCGCCCGGGCCGGACGATGTTCAATTCTCCAAAGGGTGTCAAGTAATGTTTAGGATTGCCGCCGGTGACGCGGCGGCCCGTCGCTTCGAGGGGCAGAGCGGGAAGTCCCGCTTTCCCCAGGCCGATGCGCTCCAGCAATGCTTCCTTATTCACCACGCGATCCAACGGCAGCCAGGCGGAGGTTCCCACGCGGCCTTCTTTCAACTCGTCCCGGTCCAGCAACTTCGCCGTGGCTCGCGACGGTTTGATGGAAACGGAAAAGGCATAGACGCAGAGGCGGCCTCCCAGAACCTTGCTCGCTCCGAAGTTGAACATGCTGACCGGCACGGTTCGAAGGCCGATTTTTAACGTGGGCGGAACCGTTCCCATTCGCACCCCCGCGCCATCATAAACTTGAGTGTCCGGCTGGAGTTCCCAGTCCAGCGGCCGGTCTTGGCGCAACGGAGTGGGATTGATGACCCGATTGGCGCGGGTAAAACGCTTTTCATCGGGATCGGAAGCACGCTGGCCATTAAGCTCGCTGCCATAGCACTTCCGCGCGCCCATCATGAATTCCCGGCTGTCCGCATATTGCCGGAGGGTCGAGGGAGTCAAAAGCGGAGCGCGAGCGGCCTCCACCCTAATTATCCAATCGGCGGCTTCAATCGCGCCGGGCCTGAAGGCCCGGACTTGCGCTTGTCCCGGACTCAAACCAACGACGAAGCCGTTTTGGAATACTTGCGCGATCTTGGGAGCGGACGACTCCCAATGAACACCCCCGTCCTCACCAGCCTTCACTCCAAGGTGCGCAGCGGCGCCGACGCGAACGTCCAACGCCACCTGATTCAAGGCCGCTCCGGCATGGGTGTCCTGCGACAAGGCGAGCGCCAACAGCATCCAGGAAACCAGAAAAGTTCGACGCCCTTTGCTCACAGTGGAATGTTTCATGATTATAGTCCAACTACGGAACTGAGCCATGCGCGTCCTTGTAAGTCAATCGCGCCGTCTACTTTTGGGTTTGTGACTATTCGGCCCTATGACCGGCTTGACCGCTTCGACGGTTTATTTTGATTTGCAGTTTGGGTTTTTATTGACACCGAAAGGACGTATGAGAATATTGGAAGAAAAGTCAATTTGCTAATGGCGACTGTCGCCCCGCGCGATGGCCCAAAAATGGGCGTAACCGGGGGATTTCCCTCATAGTTCTCGGTGTTTTGAAGATATGCGATGCGGACGGACAGCCGTATGTCATCATCAGCGACCAGGCGGTCAATTATCGGGCCGAACACTATTTGTCCGCCGCCTCTCAAATTGAAACTCAACTTGAAAAAGCTTGCGACTTCATACAAAATTCTGGAGAAAAGTACTTCAGACCATGACCCAAGCTCGTCGCATTCTTTGCGTGTTGGTTGCCAGCACTCTCGCAATTCCGTTTTGTCTTTGCGCGCAAACTTCAACGACGGATTGGAGCATCGCAGCGTTGGATAAAATTCTCGCCAGCGTCCAGCTCGGGCAAACAACTGCACGCGTGGATGACATGGAGATTTTGGTTTCTAATCTGCAAACATGGCGCAACCAACTGGCGGGTCTGCCAAGTCCTAAGTTAGCCTTCGATGGCAGCGCGCCGACATGGCCAGCTGGGAATGTTTACTATGCTTTTAGCAACAATGTTTCGACAGCGAAACAAAAAGCTGTTTTAGACGGCGCAGCGGAATGGGCCACATTTGCTAATTTGCATTTTCTCGCGCGTTCGACACAAACAAATTACATAACATTTAGAGAAAATGATTCGCTTGGCGGTGGTCAGTCAGCGGTTGGAATGATTGGTGGTCAGCAGTTCACCGAGTTCGGGTCAAACGCTTGGAATCGCGGCACGATTTGCCATGAAATAGGCCACGCGCTTGGCCTGATTCATGAACACCAACGATCCGACCGGGATTCTTACGTGGTGATTCTCACAAACAACATTGCTGGTGGCATAGGCAACTTTCCCAAACTGGCCAATTCACGCAATCAAGGAGCTTACGACTTTCTATCCATCATGCACTACGCGCGAAATTCCTTGTCCCTAAACCCGGCCACGCTGGATACGATCGAGCCGCTTCCGCCTTACATTCAATACTTGAACATCATGGGTGTGAAGGTTGATCCTCCGTTGAGCCCTTTGGACCGTGCGGGCATGGCAGCCATTTACGGCGCGGCGGTTCCGAACACCAACGTAGTTACCAACACACAAGACAGTGGTTGGGGCAGTTTGCGCGCGGCCTTGTATTATGCTTTTGACAATCCGGGCACGACTATTTCGTTCAACATTCCAACCAATGATCCAGGATACAGCAACGGCGTGTTCACAATCCAACTCTCGGACATACTGCCCAGCCTGCTTAACAACACAACCCTTGACGGAATAACACAGCCGAATGCGAGTCCAACAAATCCAATTATTGTCTTGACCAGCGTTTCTCCTCCTTTGCCTGGCACCTACCCCTGTGGCCTCCGTTTCCACGGCACAAATAGCGTTGTGAAGGGAATGACCATTACTGGTTTCCCTGCAATGGGCATATTGGTTGAGCAAGGAGCCTCCTCCAACCGGATTGGCGGAATTGTTGCTGGACAGCCCAACATCATATCAGCGAATGGTCAGCAAGGAGTCGTCATTTCCGACACGAATTCCATCGGCAATGTAGTTCAGGGCAATTATATCGGCTTGGATGCTACGGGAACCATGGTTTTCTCGAACGGGTGGGACGGTGTTGGGATTTACAATGGCGCACAGGCGAATTTGATATTAAGCAATGTCCTTTCTGGCAACGGAAACCCCGGCATTCGCATCGGTGGCGCGAACAACAACATTGTCCAAGGCAACCTCATTGGATTGAACGCGAGCGGAACTGCGGCTTTGCCAAACGGCTGGTATGGCGTCGGCATTTACGGTGGCTCGCAATCCAATCAGATCGGTGGTCCGCTATCAAGCCAGCGCAACGTGATTGCTGGCAATTCCCAACAGGGTGTTCTCATTACCGACGCTGGCACCAGTGGCAATATCATCGAGGGAAACTACGTTGGCTTGAACAGAATGGGCTCGGCTGCCATTTCCAACACCTGGGAAGGTGTAGGTATTTGGAACGGTGCCGGAGCGAACGCGGTATTGAACAATGTCATTTCAGGAAACGCAGGGAATGCCGGTATCCGCATCGGGAGTGCAAACAACAATATTGTTCAAGGTAACCTTATTGGATTGAATGCGAGCGGAACTGCGGCACTGCCCAACGGTTGGCATGGCATCGGCATTTACGGCAGCTCGCAGTCCAATCTTATCGGTGGGTCACTCTCAAGCCAGCGCAACGTGATTGCTGGCAATTCCCAACAGGGTGTTCTCATTAGCGATACGGGCACGATTGGCAATACGATTCAAGGAAATTATATCGGCCTGAATGCTGCGGGCACCGTCGCCATCTCGAACACTTGGGAAGGAGTCGGGATTTGGAATGGTGCCGGGGCAAATTCGGTTTTGAACAATGTCATTTCAGGAAATGGATTGGCTGGCATTCCCATCGGAACGGCAAATGGGAATGTTATCCAAGGCAACCTCATCGGGTTGAACATAAATGGAACGATTGCCATTCCCAACGGCGGGGATGGCGTTATCCTTCAAGGCGGCGCCCAATCGAATTTAATCGGCGGAACATTGCCAAGCCAGCGCAATGTAATTTCCGGCAACCTTGCTGACGGTGTGGGTATAAACGGAACCGGATCATGTTTCAACGTCGTCTGGGGAAACTATATCGGGCTGAATTCTGCGGGAAGTGTAGCCTTGGCAAATAACGGAGCCGGCATTTGGATTGGGGGTGGCGCGCAATCGAACCTTATCGGCGGCCCTTACTCCGGCATGCGCAACATCATTTCGGGCAATTCGGGTGATGGACTGAATATCACGGACTCCGGCACCGGCTTCAATTTCGTCAAAGGAAACACCCTTGGTTTGAGTGCCAGCGCAGGCGTGGCCATTCCCAATGCCTATACCGGTATTGCGCTTTGGGGTGGGGCGGTCGGAAACCAAATTGGCGGAACGAACTTTGGCGATGCCAATCTTATTGTCAGCAATCAATCCAGTGGGATCCACCTCTTTGATGCCGGCACCACCAACAACACTGTGCGAGGCAATTCGCTCTACGGCAACACCGGCGACAGCCTCGCACTGTATAACAACGCAAACCGCAATGTGGCTGCCCCCATTCTGGCTTCGGCGGTCACGACCACCAGCACAACCGTTTCCGGTAACCTGACCAGTTTGGCCAACGCCGCATTCCAGATTGATTTCTACTCCAGCCCGACTGCGCCCGCGCAGGGGGCGAATTATCTCGGCGCAACCAATGTAACCACCAGTGCGGGTGGTTCAGTTTCATTCACCGCCAAACTCGCTGGCCATGTCCCGGCTGGGCGCATCATCACCGCTACCGCCACTGATCCGGCTGGAAACACTTCGGGAATGTCCGGTGGGGTCACGGTCACAGCCCCCAGCAGCGTCAACGACGGCATCCCTGACGCTTGGCGTGCGCAGTATTTCGGCGGCAGCGGCACGACGACAAACAGCCAATCCTGCGCAACCTGCGACCCCGACCACGACGGCATGAACAATTTGCAGGAGTTTCTTGCTGGAACAAATCCGACCAACGCCGCCAGCGTTTTGAAACTGAACGCCCTTCCGTCCAACGCTTCCAACAATGTTGCCAGCTTTTTGTCAGCACCGGGCACCGTTTATCGTGTTCTATATCGTGACGATTTGGCGAGCGGTTTCTGGTCAATTGCAGCCGATCAAATCGTTGGCACAAACACAAACATTTTTATCGCTGATCCAAGTGCGTCCTCGACTGCAAAACGTTTTTACCGGTTGCAAGTGTTGTGGTAAGGGCATTTCCATCTGATGTAATGTCCGGCGCTTTGACTGGCCGGCTTTCCTGCGGGCACTCGGAAACCGGCCAGACAACTCGCCTCAAATGAAACCTAGACGGTCTCGCACTCACCGGTCGTTCTAAAACCGCGCTCAACTCCGCCGTCGCCCGAGCTCAGGGGTCACCCACACATTTGCAGTATTGATTATGGGTGCCTTTCGTTTGTTGAAGCTTTGCTTGAATCCAGATCCGGGCCAACCCTCGGACGACGGAGGACACTATAGATGGCGCCGGGACACTCAATGAGAGAATTTGACGCCGCATTAAACCATCCGAATGCAATAACCCGTGGTCGCAAGCATAAAATAAAGCAGATGTACGGTGTGACCTCTTTGACGTGACAGCCCTCGTGCCAATCTCATCCGCACAACCAGCTCAACGCCGATTCTAAAGCGTGTTATGCGGCTCAGGCGGCACGCTGGGAACTCTGGCCAGAAAGGCGTCAAAGTCTTCGCGACGGCCCCCGAGGGCTCTTTCCGCCAGATAATCAAGTTCTTGTTGGGCCTGAACAACGCGGGCAAGCGATTCGCTGGCCACCTGTTCGGCAGATTTGTGCTCACGACGCGCCGCCGCGTCCAAGGCCGCGCGAACCGAATCTGGTATTTCGACAGTGAGCTCACTCATATAACTTCTCCAATTATACGCAAAAACTCGCGAGGCTCAACCACATTGATGCCAAATTTCTCCGCCCCTTGAAAATCGGCCCGATTAAACGTAATGATATGGCCGGCGCCAGCGGCTACTGCCAATTCGAGGATAAACTCATCGTTCGGGTCGGTGAGCTGCGGACGCCAAGTGAAATATATCCCCTGATGTTCCGACGCAGCGCACAGATAATCGATAAATTTATCTGCCTCTTCCATGGTGGCGTGAAGAGGCACCGCCACCCGGCGGGCGACCGCTTCGTATTGCAGAAGCAAGGCCACGGAAACATGCATCCGCCACCGTGGGTCACCAACCATCGTTAACAGGCGATACGACGCGCCCTGGGTTGACCTGAGCGCACTGAGAACCACGTTAGTATCCACAACGACTTGCAGTGGGTTCATGGCGAAACGTACGGTAACGACATTCCGTGATGCTCTTCCATCCCTGATCTTTGGCAAGACGATTTCCCAAATCAGCCTGTCAGCACTTCCGTGCTTCTACAGCACTTTCGAAGGGTTGGTGGATGTATGGTCCTGCGGGCTGCTTGACTGGCCAGTTGTTTCGCGCAGAATAAACAACGTTCGCAGGACAATTGCCATTGGGCCGCGAGGCGGCGCAGCGGCTTCTATGACAACAGTGTTGCCACTCTGTTATTCTAATTGACTCTATGGCCAATCGTTTGTTGCTGGTGGGCTGGGAGGCGGCGGATTGGAGCATCCTGCATCCGTTGATTGACGCCGGTGAACTGCCGGCGCTCGGAGGTATCGTTGAGACGGGGGCTTCGGGCACCCTGCTCTGTACCCAGCCCCTCGTGTCGGCGGCGCAGTGGACTACTATCGCGACTGGAAAACGTCCCTGGCAACATCGCGTCTGTCATCCGATTGAACGGGTCACGGCGGAGAAGGAGGCGGTTCCAGTCACCGCGGCGGGCCGCCGCTCGCGGGCGGTGTGGGAAATGCTGGCGCGGGCGGGGAAGCGTTGCCTGGTGGCAGGCTGGCCGGCGACGCATGGCGAACAAACCGCCAACACCGCCATTGTCTCGGATCGTTATGCCCAACCGA
>DASRLE010000529.1:0-3422 GCA_035648615.1 Saccharimonadales bacterium (SeqCode)
AGATTCTTCCGTTACCTATCGCAGGCCGGCCGGCGGGCTTTAGCGGCGCGGTTGGCCAATTCGAGGTCAACAGCGAATTGTCCGACACCCATTCCATCGCGGGCGACCCGCTCACCCTCCGGATGAAAGTGACCGGCAGCGGTTCTTTCGATCGTGTCAATACCACGATGCTCGGCTTGGTGGACGGCTGGAAAACCTACCAGCCGACCGCCAAGTTCCAGCCCGCTGACAGCGCCGGTTACAGCGGCGAAAGGGATTTCGAGCAAGCGGTCATCCCGACGCAGGCGGGCAGGCAAACGCTGCCCGCGCTGGCGTTCAGCTTTTTCAATCCGGTCACCAAAGAATACGAAACCAAACGGACTGCGGCGTTAAGCGTGGATGTCTCAGCCGCGGCCGGCGGATTGACGTCCACTGCGCCCGCTCCGAGTCCCAGTTCGACTTCGGCCAGCGAGCCGCCGCGCAATGGTCTGCGCGCGGATCATGTCCAAGCCGGCGGCGAAGTTGCCAGCTTGCGCCCGCTCTATTTTCGACCGTGGTTCCTGGGCAGTCAGAGCGCGCTCGTGCTGTGTTTTGCCGGAGGTTTTAGTTTCTTGCGCCGCCATGACCGGCGCGCGAAGGACATTGCTGGCGCGCGAAGGCGCGAAACCTCCGGTGTGATTGCCGGTTGCCAGGCAGAGATGGACGCCGCATCCGCCGCTGGCGATGCGCCCCGTTTTTTCCAATCCGCCCGTGGCGCGTTGCAGCAAAAGCTGGCAACGCAATGGCAGGTCGCGCCCGCTTCCATCACCATCGCCGAAATTGACACGCGCCTGAACGGAGAGGGCGGAGAAATCCGCCGAGTCTTCGCGCTGGCGGACCAAGCCGCCTATTCCGGCCAAAACTTGACCGTGGAAGATTTCGAGCAATGGAAAGAAACCGTCCGCAACGAACTCAAGCATACCGAGGTATTATGAAATTGTTCCAACTTCTAACGGGCGCCGCCTTGGCAGTTGCATTAACTCTGCCGATTTGCGTCAGCGCTGGCCAGCCTGCGACGATGGCCAGGTACTCCGCCGCGTCGCTTTTCAACCAAGGCAATAGTTTTGCCCGCAATGGCAAGATCGGTCCGGCTATTCTGAATTACGAACGCGCCCAACTACTGTCGCCCAATGATGGCGACATCGCGGCGAACCTTCACTATGTCCGGGCCAAGGCAGCGCTGCCGGACGCGCCATCGAGCCGGCTTGCCCGCGCCCTGATGTTTGCGCGCCCCAGTGCTCTGGCCTGGTTCGGTTGTCTCGGCTTGGCGCTCGCGGGCACGAGCATTCTTCTCGTGGCGCGTTATCCGCAACGCCGCGCGGTCCTTCGCCCGTTGACCGCCGCAGGCGCATTGCTGGCCGCCATCGCCATCGGCAACGCGGTGGCAATATGGCCGGAAATGAACGAAGCCGTTGTGATGGCTCACGCCCCGCCCGTCTATAACTCGCCGGTTTCGGTCGGCGAAGCGGCGTTTAAACTGCGCGAAGGTGAAACGGTGACCGTTCGGGCGGAACGCCAGAACTTCGCGCTCGTGCAAACGTCGGAAGGCCGCTCGGGGTGGGTGGCGCGCGCGGATTTCGTTCGCATTATTCCACCATCCAACGATCGCTCTCAACCCGTTCATCGAACCTGAATCAATTAACACCATGAAACCCATGAAAATAAGCTATCCAAAATTACTCCTGACCTTAATACTCGGTCTCGCCACCGCTGCCACATTTACCTCGTTGACGGATGCTCGCGCTGACGCCTCCTCCGAATCAGACTCATCGGCTCGCGTGAACGTGAAGGCCTTGGCCGCTAAGCTGGAATTTCTCGGCGACAAACCCGTCCTCACCGGCCGCCCTCTGTTGATTGAGTTCTGGGCGACGTGGTGTCCGCCCTGCCGGGCGAGCATTGCGCACCTGAATGAGTTGGACCAAAAATATCACCCTCTGGGGCTGCAAATTGTCGGCATCAGTGGCGAGGACAAATCCGTCGTCGAACGGTTCCGGGCGGGCACGCCCATGCACTACGCCGTGGCGCTGGACGCAAATCAAGCGCTGGCCACTGAGTTCCAGGTACAGACCATCCCAAACGCCTGGCTCCTGGACAAAGATGGACGGGTTGTTTGGTCGGGCCATCCCATGGAGCTTGATGAGCAAACGATCGCTCGCGTGCTCCCGGCCCAACCCGCAACCTGAAAGCCCAATGAATTTCGGGAGCGCAGAGAGTCTGTGGTATTGTGCATCGCGTCCGGTATCTATCCCCGGCGATGATGGCTGGCTGTGCCAGCCGCCCCAGCCTGCGCTCCCCATTACGTTGCCAATTCTGACTTTGGAATGTTGACCACGAACTCCGAACCATCTCCCGGCTGACTTTGGACGGAAACTTGCCCGTGGTGGGCTTCAACGATGGCCTTGACCAGGCTCAACCCAAGGCCAAGGCCGCGCTGGGATCGGCTTTTGTCGCCGCGGTAAAGACGCTCCCAGATGCGTGGTTGCTCGGCTGGGGAGACGCCCATGCCGGTGTCGCGTATCCGCACGATCACCCGGCTGCCTTCGGTGGCGCAGGAAAGGCGGACGTTGCCGTCCTCCGGCGTGTATTTGAGCGCGTTGTCGAGAAGATTGGCGAAGGCCTGGCGCATACGGGTGGCGTCAACGACGGCTTCAGACGGCATGGTGAAGTCGGTGGTAATGGTGATGTGTTTTTCTTCGGCAACGAGTTCGTAGAGTTCGACCGCCTCTTTCAACAGCGAGGCAATGGAAGTCCTTTCCAGGTTCAGCCTCATTACCCCTGCCTCGGCTTCAGTGATGTCCATGAGGGCGGTCAGCATCGTGAGGACGCGGTCGGATTCCTCGACGCAATCGGCCAAGGCTTCTCGCGCGGCGGGATCGGGAGTGGCCTGCACGGCGACTTCGGCGGTGGCGCGCAGGCGGGTGAGCGGGGTGCGGAGGTCGTGGGCCACGTTGTCCAAGGCTTCGCGCATCCCTTGAATCAACGCCTGATTTTTGTCGAGGACGCGGTTGAATTGACGGGCCAGATCCTCCAGTTCGGTCTGACGGATGCTGACGGGGACGCGAGCGGACAGGTTGCCGGTGTCAATAATGGAGCGCGCCGTGGCCACGACTTCGCGCACAGGTTTGGTGGCACGATGGGCAAAAAATGTGCCGCCCAGCATCCCGAACAACAAGGCGGGGGTCATCACAATCAGGAAGTTGCGGCGAAAGGGCTCGAACAGAACCTTGCGGTTGTTCGTACTGCGGCCGACTTGCAAGACCGATCCGTCCGGCAACCGCATCGCCGCGACGGTAAAGTCGCGTTCTTCGTCTTTCGGAATGCGCAGCCAAACGAGCCGCGACAAGTCGCCGCCGGGTGCGAGGGCCGAGGTGTCAAACTGAACCCAATCGTCGGGAGCGGCCAGC
>DASRLE010000530.1:0-9143 GCA_035648615.1 Saccharimonadales bacterium (SeqCode)
GATTATTCGTTACGTTTGTTAAACACACGTTCAACTTCTCTCTCAACTAATGCAATCGTCATGCCAAGAACCAAAGGTGAAGGCATGTGAATACGCATTTCTGGCGCAACTTATTAAATTTAAGGTTGTTATGAACTGCTAATATCACACATATTCTCTACACGATTTTCCGAGAATGCGTTATGACTGTAAAATATCCCGACGAAAATCTGCCACCAAACCTCCTGTAAAAGCCATAAGCCACTTATACTACGTAAGTTGCATATACAACTTGAATTTTGGTAAGCATTTTCGACACTGCAAAAAGTGTGAAAAAAAGAAAGAGGCGGCTTAAACCATTGGAAATGGGCTATTTGTAAACTTTGGCCACGAAATCACATATTTTTAGAAAAGCGGGGAATTTCTGGCGCACTGTGCGATACGTTGTATTGCCGAACACGAGGCACCGGTTCTCAAACGGGAGGCTCAGGGAGGGCGAACTGGGCTGGTTTCCCATTGGTTTCAGAGGCAAAAAATGAGGGCGAAAAGATTGGGAACAGAATCTTTTTGCCCTTATCTTTTTGCCTTTCTTTCCGATGGTTGGATTTTATTTGTGATCCGGCGGGATTCTGAGGCGGAGGCCATTGACATTTGGGTGGGAAGATTCTACCCGCGGAAGGGTTGCTTATTTCCTGATGATCCTCACCAAATAGCGGCCGACAGTCCCGTCTTTTGGGTGCAATCGCGGAATTCCGGATCAGAACAAGACACTTATGTCCTGACCTGAGACAAAACTGACGGGATTTTTCTTCAATCCACCCTCCTACCGCGACTTTGGCTCGGGAAATGCTGAAGCGGAAATATTCGCTGCTATCAGGCCAAACCTGATGATTCTCTCCGGGAACTGCGGAGGCAGTAATAAGGGCGAAGAAACAAAGAGGAGTCAAAACTTTCTTATGAGCGCAAAACATATTTTCGCGAGGCGATGCGGATATCTCTCCGTGATTGGCTTCGCAATGCTTTGGTGCGGTTTCTTGGAGGCGGCGACTGTTTCGCTGGCCTGGAATCCAAGCCTGAGCGCGGGCGTCGCGGGCTATCAACTTAATTACGGGCTGTCCAGCGGCAACTACACTTCGAATGTGGATGCCGGCACCAATACAAGTTTACAGGTTGGCGGCCTGACTCCCGGGCTTACTTATTACTTCGCCGCCACGGCGTATAGTTCCAACGGGATATCAAGCCCTTTTTCAAACGAAGCCGTCGAAAGTATTCCAATGCCTCCGGCGATTACCAGCGGGCCGTTCGGCCAAACGGCCATCGCTGGAGCGTCGGCAGTTTTTAGCGTGACGGATAGTAGTACGGCCCCGACGATTCTTCAGTGGTATAAGGGCGCTGCGGCGCTGGCAGGCGCCACAAATAGCACGCTGGTGTTAGCCAGCGTTCTTGATGCCAACGCAGGCCAGTATCGCGTCGTGATCAGCAACGCCGGAGGTAGTGTGACCAGCAGCGTGGCAGGGTTGACGATCATCGACCCTCCAAAAATTACCAGTCAGCCCGTGGCCCAGAGCGTCCTAAGTGGCGCAACGGCCAGCTTCCAGGTGGTGGCCACCGGCACACAGCCGTTGTTGTATCAATGGTACGACGGCTCTCTTCTACTCTCTGGGGCGACCAATACCGCGCTTAATTTGCCTCCGGTGAGCACCGCGAATGCGGGCAGTTATTATGTGACGGTTCAAAATACCGCGGGCCTCGTGACGAGTATTAACGCCAGCCTGAGCGTCACGAAACCCGCCAATCCTTTTACTCCGCTGGCTGGAATTTACAACGGTTTATTTTATCAGACCAATGGCAATGGGGCTGCCGCAATTGCCGAGGGGACAGCGGGCATGCTGGCTAATTGCGTTATCGCAGCCAATGGAACGTATAGCGCCAAACTCTTTCTGGGCGGTTTCAATTATCCCGTGACGGGAACTCTGAATGTGGCTGGAAACGATAGCGAAGTTGTTTCGCGGGCAGCCAACAATCTTTCCAATTTGATCGTAGCGCTTTCTCTGGATATGACAGGGCGAACCAGACAGATAACCGGCCAAATCTCAAGTGCGAATGCGAACAGTGCCTGGGCGTCGTTTATTTTGGCAGATTTAGCCACCAATGCCTCGCAGATTCCGTCCGGATATTTTCCATCGGATATTCTTCCATTACCGGGGTCATCGTATAATGCGCAACTCGGGAACGGGATTGTTGTTTTCAACATTGCCGCTAACGGTATCATGAACTTATGCGGCTATCTTGCCGATGGGACGTATATTTCTCAAGCCGTCTCGCTCTCAAAAGATAGTAATTTTCCAATTTACATCAGCCTCTACGGAGGCTTGGGATTGTTTGAAGGATGGGGCAATATTGCGGGACGTTTACCGACCGGGACAATAACGTGGATTCGCCCGGCCGGAATTGTGACCACAACCTCCTTTCCGCTGGGGTTTACGAACATGGTAGAAATGCAAAATTGAGAAAATTTCTGTGAGCCATCGGAATGAAGACAAAAAAATGGGGGGCAAAAAAATTCGGAAAAGAATTAAAATTTGAAAAAGAACTTTTTTGCCCCCATTTTTTGCCTTTAAAAGTCCCGTGACAAACCACCCGCCTTTCGCAATCTGGCCTGACTAAAAATCCCAATGCAGCCTGCCGCCCAAGACCGAGACCGGCCCGCGCGCGCGATTGTGGGCGGGATCGACGATGAATTGGTAATCCGCCGTGACGTGGAGAGTTTTGTAAATTGGGATGGGCGCAGCCGAAGTTTCTCTTCTCTTGAGGTGGTTTGATTTTTGGGCGCTTTTCCGGTATCGTCTTGGAAGTGCATCCGATTGCTTTTCAAGACGGCGCGTTCAAAGTGACGTGGTACGGGATTTTTGTGGCCTTGGGCTTTATGTCGGGATTGTGGATGGCCAGCCGTCGCGCTTTGCGGGATAATATTAATCCTGACACGATCATTGATCTCGGGCCCTGGCTTCTGGTCGGAGCCGTGTTGGGGGCTCGTATTTTGTACGTGACAACGTATTGGAAGGAATCTTTTGCCGGCCAGCCCCTCAAGGAAATCTTCATGGTCCAGCATGGCGGACTGGTTTTTTACGGCGGGTTGATTGGCTCTTCGCTGGCTTGTATTTTGTACGCCAGGATTAAAAAGCTGCCGCTGTGGCGCTTGGCGGACGTCCTCGCGCCCAGCATCGCGCTGGGTTATTTTTTCGGGCGCTGGGGATGCCTGATGAATGGCTGCTGCTATGGCCGTCCGACCACCATGCCTTGGGGAATTCAGTTTCCTCCTGGACACGAAACGTATCCTAACTATGTGCATCCAACCGAAATTTACGATTCGCTGTTGAATCTTGGTTTTTATGCGTTTTTAGTCTGGCTTTATCGCCGCAAAAAATTCGACGGCCAGGTGTTTGCGGCTTATTTGATCGGTTACGCCATTCTGCGGTCGTTCGTGGAATATTTTCGCGGGGATTACACCTCGATCCATTATCTGTGGAAGTTCACCCCGGCGCAGATGGTCAGCATGGCTATTGTTACCGCCGGCGCCGTCTTGTTCTGGAAACTGCCCCGGCGGAGAGCCGAGGTTTTCGTCCCAGTCCCCTAGATGGAAAATAAGCTGCTCCCTGTTTTCCTCGCCGGTCCCACAGCCGCAGGCAAGTCTGCCGTTGCCATGGAACTGGCCGAGCGGCTCGAGGGCGAAATCATTTCCGTCGATTCGATGCAGGTCTATCGCGGCATGGACATCGGGACGGCTAAACCTTCCCCGGATCAACAAAAGCGTGTCCGCCATCACTTGATTGACGTCGTAGATTTGCGGCAATCTTTCGACGCGGCCCAATTCACCCGATTGGCGGCCGCCGCAGTCACCGAAATTCAATCTCGAGGGCGTCTTCCGATATTTTGCGGCGGAACCGGATTTTATTTCAAAGCGTTTGTGGAAGGATTAGGCGAGGCTCCGCCGGCCAACCCCGCCATTCGCGTCGAACTGGAAGCCCTGCCGCTGGCCACCCTTCTGCTTGAACTCGAGCAGCGCGACCCGCTGGCTTTTAACAAAATGGATCGCCAAAATCCGCGCCGGGTCATTCGCGCCGTTGAAGTCATTCGCGTGACTGGCCGCCCGTTTTCAGAACAGCGGGCGGTGTGGGACATCGCGCGTTATGCGTCCGCCGGTCACTTTTTCGGTTTGACTCAACCGGCGGGCGAATTGGTCCGACGCATTGGCCAGCGCGTCGAGGAAATGTTCCGTCAAGGATTGGTCGCTGAAACGGAGTCCTTGCTCGCGCGCGGCCTCGGCGAAAATCCGACCGCTCTGCAAGCTTTGGGCTATCGCCAGGTCGTGGAACATTTGCGCGGTCAACGCTCCCTGGCTGAAACCATTGAACTGGTCAAAATTCGCACCCGTCAATTTGCCAAACGCCAGCTTGCCTGGTTCCGAAGGCAAATGCGGCTGGAATGGATCTCCTTGGAAGGCCAGACGCCTGCTGCGGTCACGGAGCGAGTTGCCACTGGCATTCGAGCCGGGAAATGTTAAGATGAAATGTCCATGAAGCACTGAAACATTGAAAGCGCTCATTTCCCTCAACAAGAGGACCGAACGGGTTTTCCTCATCGGTTTGGAACTTAAATCCGCATCCAGTTGGGAAACGCAGGAATCCCTCGACGAATTGGCTGAACTGGCCGCCACCGCCGGAGGCACGGTCATCGGGACGGGCGTGCAAAAACTGGAATCGCCCGTCGCCGGAACTTTCATCGGCCCCGGCAAAGCTGCGGAATTTGCCAAATTTTGCACGGTTAACGATGTCGATACCGTGGTGTTCGATGACGAGCTTTCCGCCGCGCAAAGCCGCAACCTGGAAAAAGTTTTCGGCTGCAAAGTTCTCGACCGCACCGCGCTCATTCTGGACATCTTCGCCCTGCGCGCGCAGACCCGCGAAGGCAAACTGCAAGTCGAGCTGGCCCAATTGCAACATCTGCTCCCGCGGTTGACGCGCTTTTGGGGACACCTTTCGCGGCAATCCGGCGGCATTGGCATGCGCGGCGGCGAAGGCGAATCGCAATTGGAATCCGACCGCCGGCGCGTCCAGGAACGCATCGATAAAATCCGCGAAGAACTCGACGCCGTCCGCCGTCACCGCGCGACCCAGCGCAGCGGACGGCAGCGCAATTTATGGCCCTTGGCTTCCATCGTGGGCTATACCAACGCGGGCAAATCCACCTTGCTCAACGCCTTGACCGGCGCGGCCGTGCTGGCCGAAGACAAACTTTTCGCCACGCTCGATCCGGCCACCCGCCGCCTGCATCTGCCCACCAACCAAAATGTTTTTCTAACGGACACGGTGGGTTTCATCCGCAAACTGCCGCACGGGCTGGTTGAAGCTTTCAAAGCGACGCTCGAGGAAGTGGTGCAGGCCGAACTGCTGTTGCACGTCGTCGATGTCAGCCATCCGCAAGCGGCGGAGCAGATCGTCGCTGTCAATACTGTGCTGGAGGAAATTGGCGCGGGCGGAAAACCCACCCTGATGGTCCTAAACAAAATCGACCGCTGCAACGGCGATGGCCTTCTCCAGAAATACCTCGAACAATTTCCCAAAGCAGTCGCCGTCTCGGCCAAGACCGGCGAAGGCATTCCGAACTTAATCGAAGAGTTTGGGATTTGCCTGCGGCCCGTCCGCGATTTCGTCGAACTCCGCGTGCCGCACGGCAGCTCCGCCGTCATCGCGCGCCTGCACGAAGTCGGGCAAGTGACCGAGCGCGACTACGAAGGCCGCGAGGCGCGATTCAAAGCGCGCATCCCCCCGCATTACCGCGCCGAATTCGCGCCCTACATCGTCTGAGCCGAGTGTGATTTGTTTCAAAAATGGTAACAATATCAACCCTCGGCGCAAATCCGCTAACGGATCTCCACCACTCGAAATCCTTCGTTAAAGGCCCGGACGAAATTTGGCAACTCCCTCTCGAAAGCTTGCAACAACGTTTGCTTCCGGCAGTTGCCGATTCGCACCCAAAGGAATTTTCCCGTGTCGCCCTGTCGATTGGCAAGATGCAGAAAGTCCTCGTCCTTGCTGACCACGATCCAACTGCCGTTAGCGGCGTAATTCCAGATTTCGAAGTCGGATGCTTCGTCGATGTGCAAGTCGAGGACATGGCCGGATTCATGTCCACTCGAATTCAAGAACCGGCAAAGGCCTTCCGGGAGCTGGTTGTCCACCAGGAACTTCACGCACTCGTCAACACGACGTGATCCGTCAGCCGCGAAGCGTAAGCAATGGCCGCCAGAAGGTCATTGGGTTCAAGAAAAGAATAATCCGCCAAAATCTCCTCGTGGCTCGCGCCATGACTCAAGAGCTCAAGAATGTCGGTGACGCGCATTCGCTTGCCGCGGATGCACGGCTGTCCGCCGCACTTGCCGGGCTCCACAGTAATCCGCTCCAGTAGTTTCATAACTTTATCATACTTCACCACCGCCCAGGCAACAAGGCGAAAAGGCCGTCGGCTATGATCTTATTGCTATCTGAGTAAGACATCCAAACCTGCTTGACGGTTCATAAAATGACATTAAAATGACTTTATGAAAACATTGACTGTGACCGCCGCTCGCCAAAACCTCGGAGCATGGCTTAAAAAAACTCTTCAAGGCGAGGACATTGGCGTGATGATTGACGGCGCGATTGTGGCTTTCCGACCGGTGAAGGTTTATTCGGAGGATTACGCCGTGCAGGAATATGACGCGACGCCGGACGAACTGGACAAATTCGCCCAAGCAGCCAACCAGGAACTGAACGCGGATCGGAAAGGCCGCCGGCTCAAGCCGTTTACGGGAACACTGAAACATGGCTAAACCTGCCGTCCTGCTCAGCTCGCGCTTTTTCGCCGCGCTCAAAAAACTGAACAATGCGGATGTCACCCGGGTGGAAGAGGCATTGCGAGTCCTTCCCGACTGCTTCGGCCGGCCCCACCTTCATGCAGGAATCTCCATCCGCCGGTTGAGGAAGAATATATTTGAATGCCGGGCGGGACTGAAGGTCCGCATCCTATTTCGTGGCCGCTCACAAAATTTGGATGTCTTCTTCGTGGGTAATTATGACGACGTGCGACGTCTCATTCACCATCTCTGACCAGACCAATGGAAGCCTCGTTGTGGAGCATGGCTGCATACCTCGTCGCCGGAAAGGTCGCGGGGAAGTTTCACGCCACTGGCGCGGACAACACCAGGTCATGGAGAAAATGAAGGCGGATTGGCCAGCCCAGCCGCTCATCCTCCTCATCAAAACGGCAATGGATGATATCGCGAATCATACCCAGAAGTTCATCGAGATTTTCGCCCTGAGTCGCCATTTCCGGCTCGTGACAAACCGCCGCCAGCATGTCTTCGCCCTTCTCGATTTGGAACACGAGATCTTTCTTCATGCGGGAATTGTGCCTCATAAATCGGACACTTCCGGAGTTGCTTGCTTTCCGCGTCTGCGGAGAGGCCATATTGACCCGTTTGACAGTCGTGGATTACAGTCCCACATGCCAACACGAGGACAGTGCTACACAAGAGAGGAGATTTCGGCTGCACATGGTGGAGGCACCATCGAATATCTTCCGACTGTTGGCGACCGAGTTGTCTGCGCGTGTCTTCGAACGGACCCTAATTACAATCCAGCCGCTCCGCGCGTGATCCTGCCTGGGCGCGGACGAGACATCGAACGATGTGCTGGTGTTCTCTGTGCGCAGCGCGGGCCAATTCCCGTCTATCTCAAACGTGCTCCCAACGCCTGGGAACATGTCGGATATTACGAGGTCGAGGGTTTTTCACAGTCCTCAGCGGACATCGCCCGGTACGAGGCCCAGACGGGTCGCGCTGTGGCCATGGCGATTTACATGCGAGAGTGCGTGACTGCTGCATCCACGAACGATAAGAAAGACGCACTTTTTGAGTTGGCGGAGAACATCCGTTCGCACGAGGATTGGTGGGTCTTTCCGGCCCAAGACGCGATTCAGGGATTCATGGGGACAGATCCAATTTTTATCGTCGGTGACCAGCCGTCAAATAGTGAATGGCTGCCTTCCCATCCAAACAGGATAGCCTTCTATGAACATCTCCAGAGGGTGGGCGTTCCCAATGCTCACTTGACTGATCTTTATAAGAAGCGCGGAAAGAGCGGAACATTGAGAGGGGTCCTACCAAATGATTTTCACGATCATGTGAGTTTGTTTCGGAGAGAGGTCGAGATTTTGCAGCCGACACGGATTGTAGCCTTGGGGCATCTTGCACACCGTTTGCTTATACAGCACGTCACCGAGTGGAGGCCCGCGCTCAGCCGAATGTGGCACTTTGCCTACGTTGTTCGATACGGCAAGCTTTCGCAATATGAAGCCAATATGCGCCGAGCGATATGGGGCATATAGCTTGGACATAGGTCAAAACACCACCATTCCCAATCAATTCTCATATTACGAACCGGCATTACTTGGAAGACTTTCCGTTTTCAGTCGCCAGCGGGATGATATTCGAGTCGGCGGACGCGAAATTGACGAGCGTGGCCATACTGGCCGAATGCTCGTTGCGGGAGTGGCCGTAAACTTTCAGGGCCAGTGTGCCGCCGTCCTTGTGGCCAAAGCAGCGGGAGGCGGGCGGCATGTCAACGCCGCTCTCCTTGCAGCGGGTGGCGAATATTTTCTTTGCCAAATTAACAGGGGTAGCGTTGCGCCAGAATGAGCAGCCGTCGGCTTTCGAGTCTTTCAGGCGCGTTGAACTTGAGTAATGCGGAGGTTGTTCTGCCTATAGCCGTCAGGCCAAGAATGAGGGCGCCATCGATTTGGAAATGGCTGGCCCAAGTGTCCCGGCGTGGCTGGAAAAGGAAAACAGGTTGCCCGCTCTCAGGATCAATGGAGGCGAGATTCGTTCCTTTGTAACGGTTGCAGTGGTAGCAAGCATACGCAAGGTTTTCGGTGGTGGTCTGGCCTCCATGCTGTTCAGCGACGATGTGATCCGCTTCATGCGGAGCGCCAACGTCATCCTCATGCACGCCACAATATTCGCAACAGCCCCGCGCCCGGCTGCGCACTTCGGCCCGCAGTCCGGCGGGAATCCATTGTGCGCTCATCAAACAGCCCGCAAATGCAACCGGGCCTGTGCTTTGACT
>DASRLE010000531.1:0-3321 GCA_035648615.1 Saccharimonadales bacterium (SeqCode)
TGATTGTCCTGGACCGGGATCAAATGCAAAAAATGAGGTTGAGCGGCAGCCGCATTTTTGTCATGACCGCGGGCATGTTGACCGAATGCACCCCCGCCCACGACCTGGCTGCCCGCATGGCCGGGGACGAACGGCAAGCCATCTTTTTTGTCGGTTACGCCGATCCGGATACGCCCGGCGGCCGGCTCAAAGCCGCCAAGTCCGGCCAGACCTTTGTTTTCAGCGCCGAGGCGGGGGAAATCACGCCCCATTGCGAAATCGATGAATTCGACTTGACCGCCCATGCCAATCGGGACGCGCTCCTTGATTTCGTCGAGGTCGTTTCTCCAAAAGCGGTTTTTTTGGGCCACGGCGAATTGTCCGCCCGGCAATGGTTTGAGGAACAAATACGGCTGCGCCATCCAGCCATTAGAATCATTCAACCTGCTCCCGGTCTCAGCGTCGATCTGTAACTTTCTACCTCACTTGCAAATAAATATGGTTTCGCTGCAGGGTTGTGCCATCGTCAAAAGCCAATTGCTCCAGCGCGATGTTGTAATCGGCCAGCGCGCGGATTTCGGCGGAACGCGCCGTCGTCAGGTTGTTTTGCAATTGGAGAACGACGAAGCTGGTGCTCTTGCCATGTTGCAATTTTGTTTGTTCGGCTTGCAACGCTTCTTCCGCGTAGCTGCGCGCTTTTCTGGTGGAATCGACCTTTAAGAAATCGGCATTAACGGTTTTCACATCATTGTCCACCCCCACTATAATGGCGGACTCGACCTTTTTTAGTTGCAGCACCAGTTGCTCCAGGCCCGCTTTGGCGGATTTGTAATTGTTGCGCGGCCCGCTGTTTCCCAGTGGAATGGTCATGAGAACGCCGTAGGAATAGGCGGGGAAGTTTCCGTTTTTAATGGTGGTCAGGTTGTCGCCAAAGGTCAACTCGGTGGCATTGCGCCCGTAACCGCCTGTCAAATCGATTTCAGGGAAGAGCTGGTTGTAGTCGTATTTGATGGTGATATGCTGCCTTTCGACGCTGAGTTTGGCTTGCAGAAAATCAGGCCGCTGCTCCAGCCCGGCCCGCCAGCATTCCTGGACGTTCGGATTCTCGGGCACGGCCAGCAATTGTTCCGAGGGCACCGGGGTGACGCCGGTCCACTCCTCCAACCGCAGCGCCAGCAGCCCTTTAATTATATTTTCCTGCAAGACCAGGGTCGTCTGCGCGGTCAGCAGATCGGACTCCGCCGAAGCCGCTTGAGATGCGGCTTGCTTCTCGTCCAGCGGGGCCAGGGCGCCGACCTGCACCCGCTGTTCGTCTTCGCGCATCGTTTCCCGGGCCAAGGCCACGGCCGCTTCTTCGACCTGCACGTTTTGCCGGGCAAAAATCAGGTTGTAGTAAGCCGCCTTGATATTGTTGATCACCGTCATGATTTGCAGGCGCAAACCCATTTGGTCAATCTTGAGGTTTTGCTTGCTCACCAAAATTTGGTAGCGGTAGTTGTCAATCCAAAGATTTTTCAAGAGCGGCTGGGTCAGGCTCACTCCCGGATCACTGCTATATTGCACCGGACTGCGGGTGACGGATTGCCGCGAGAGCGGCCCGGTGAACGTGTAGGTCAGTCCAGTCGGCAATGCCCCGCTCAACCCCGGAGTGTAGGTGTTAACCGACTCGACGGAACCTCCGTAATGCAGGCCCGCTTCCGCCGTGAGAATACCGGGCGGAAACGAGTTATAGGTATGCACGGCGTTCATGGTCAAATTCGGCTGATAGACGCCATAAAGGCCGTTCACGGTGAATTGATCGATCACCGGGTTAAGCTGGCTGATCAGAATGTCGAGGTTGTTGGTGAGGGACATTCGAATGACTTCGTCGATGGTCAGCAGGCGCGTTTTTTGCGCCGGCGCCGGCTGGCCCGGCGCCGCTAAGGACGAAATGAAAAAGCACAGCGCCGCCACTGAAGCGAGCGCCCTGAGTTGTTTGGAAAACATAGCCGTTTATTTTTTATTCGTAGCGCAAGGATTCAATCGGATCCAGGTTGGCCGCTTTGTATGCGGGATAAGTGCCAAAAATAATGCCGACGAGCGAACAAATTCCGAGACCAATGAATATCCAATCCACAGGCAGGACCAGCGGGCGTTGCATCAAATGCGCCGCTATATTTCCGCCGGCTACTCCCAACGTCACTCCCATCGCCCCGCCCACCTCGCAGAGCACAATGGCTTCCATGATGAATTGGGTCATGATGCTGCGCTTTTTCGCGCCGATGGCCCGCCGGATGCCAATCTCGCGCGTGCGTTCCGTGACCGAAACCAGCATGATATTCATAATGCCGATGCCCGCCGCCAGCAAAGCAATCGAACTGATCACGGTAATGCCAATGCGCAGTTTGCGGGTAAAGCCTTCCATCTGGGCCATCAGCGAATCGTTGGAAAAAATTTCAAAATCGTCCTCCTGCCCCGGCGGCACTTTGCGAATTTGCCGCATGATGCCGCGCACTTGCTCGACCGTGTCGTCGTAACCCTCCGCGCTCCGGGCCTGCACGAGGATGCTGATGTTCATCCAGCGCTTGTCTTCATAACGATTGACGCCCGTGGTGATGGGGATGAGGGCGAAATTATCCTGGTGGCCGCCCTCCATGGTGCCTTTGGGTTCCAGCACGCCGACGACGTTATAATTGACATTGTTGAAAGTCACCCGCTGGCCCACCGCCGAACCGAACGGGAACAACGTGTCGGCCAGCGTGCTGGCCAGCACGCAGACATCGCGCATGCTTTCCACGTCGGACTCCAGCAGCCCGCGCCCCTCCTGGATGATCCAATTTTGCACCGGGAAGCTGCCCGGAGTTTCGCCGGATATCCAGACGTTGGGCGGCCCTTTGGCATAGCGCGAGATCATCGTTCCGCTAATCAGGCCGCTATCCTCCAATCCGACGCTCAACGCCAGGGTGGCGCGGCGCGCCACTTCGTTGCCTTGGGTGAGGTTGATGCGTTTGCGCCGCCAATATTTTTGGTTGCCCTCCGGCCCCTCGAAGTGCAGGGGCGGCCAGGTTTGGACGACAAAGGTTTGCCCGCCCAATTGGGTGAGGTCTGCCTGGATTTTCTTCTGCGCGGCGCGCATCACCGTCATGACCACAATGATGGAGAAAACGCCGACCAAGACCCCCAGAAGGGTCAAGGCCGACCGCAATTTGTGGGCCGCGACCGCGCCGATCGCCATGAAGAAGCTCTCCCGCGCCTCCGCTTGAATCATGCGCAGGATTTTCATTCGTTCCTTAACGCATCCACCGGGTTCATCCGCGCCGCCCGCCAGGCCGGCAAAAATCCCGAAGTCACCCCGGTCAGGAT
>DASRLE010000532.1:0-7758 GCA_035648615.1 Saccharimonadales bacterium (SeqCode)
GCAGGACGCGAATACCTCCCAGCCCCGTGGCAATCGTGCCGGAGCTGGCTTCACCGGCTTCACCCCCGAGAAGTTGCTCGACTAATTCCAGGGCGAGATTCGGGGTGCAATCCATTTTGGAAACACACTTGGTCGCGCCGGCCCTCCAGGCTTCCTGGGCCAAATCCGGCCGGTAGAAACTGGAGAGAACCAAAATAGGCACTGATTTGAAATCGCGCCAGCCGCGAATCTGGCGAATGACTTCCACCCCGTCGATGCCCGGCAGCATGATATCAACTTGAATGGCGTCGGGCCGGAAATCGGTCAAAAGTTTGAGGGCGGCTTCGCCGTCTTCAGCCACTTCGACTTTGTAGCCGGAATTTTCAAATTTCCGGCGGTAAATCGACCGGATGATAAGGTCGTCTTCGATGATCAAGATTTTTTTCATCCAAATTGGCTTAAGTGTTCCTTCATGGCCTGTCGGATCAATTCGAGCTGGGCTGTTGCTTCGGCAAAGTGGCCTTCCGCCCCATTAAGATGGCCGGATTTGGCGTTATGTTCCAACTGGCGCAGAGAAGGAACAATGGCGGACATGCCGCAGGCCAGGCTGGAGCCGGCCAGTTTGTGGGCCAAATGGTCCACGTCGTCAATGCCGCCGGCTGGGATGGCTTGGCGCAAGCCGGACATGATTTGATCGGCTTGGGTGAAATACATCTCCATCAATTCGCGCATGAGAACGACATCGCCATCGCAAGCGGACTGGAGTTGCTCGAAATCAATCAGCGGAGCGGGATTGGAAGATTCGTCGGCGGAGTTCACTGGTTTTGATATTGCCGGACGTATGTGCCCACTTTATTGCGGGTCATCTCGAGGTGCCGGCTGGCTTGGTCAAAAATCGCTTCCGCGTCCGTCAGGCGGCCTTCCTTGCCGCGCCGTTCCAGTTCGCGCAAGGGCAGCACCATGGCGGACATGCCGCAAGCCAGGCTGGCGCCGACGAGCTTATGGGCAAAGTGATCCACATCCTTGGCCGAGCCGGAATTAATCGCGCCCCGCAACCCATTCATCAAATCACTGGCCTGGGCAAAATAGAGATCGACCAGTTCCTGCAACATTTTTGGGTCTTCATTGGCGGCCGCTTCGAGCGCGTCCAAATCGACCAGCGCCTCGTCGGAAGGCAGGTCAAGCCCCGCCAGGGCCGGTTTTCCCTCGGCGGCGGCCGATGGAGGCGGAGCGCAGGAGCGCAGCAGAGCCGCCCGCAGATCGGAATCCTTGACCGGCTTGGAAAGGTAGTCACTCATCGAGGCGGCCAGGCACTTTTCGCGGTCGCCTTGCATGGCGTTGGCGGTCATGGCGATGATGTAAACCGGCGGGTCGCCCTCGGTTTGTTCGCGCAGACGAATTTGCTGCGTGGCTTCATAGCCGTCCATGACCGGCATCTGGCAATCCATCAAAATGACGTCGAAGCGAGAACGCCCCGCGGCTTCGAAGGCTTCCATGCCGTTGGAGGCCACTTCGGCTGTATAACCGAGTTTGCGCAATTGCGCCACGGCGACCTTCTGGTTAATGACATTGTCCTCGGCCAGGAGGATGCGCAGATCTTTGGGCGGCGCGGCGGGCGCTTGGGCCGCGACGGCGGTGTCCCCCTTGCGCGGCGGGGCGTTCAGCCCTGTCAAACATTCGTAGAGGCGGCCTTGCTTGACGGGTTTGGCCAGGCAGGCGTCGATGCCGGCTTTGGCCAACTGATCCTTATCCATCAACTGCCCCAGCGACGTCAGCATAATGAGCCGGGTGCGGGAGAGCGCCGGATCGGCCTTGATGACCTTGGCCAGGGTGATGCCGTTCATGCCGGGCATGTGCATGTCAAGTAGAACAACGTCGAAGCGGTCCTTGACGGGGTCCTGCATTCTTTCCAGCGCTTCCTGGGCGTCCGAGGCGCAAGTGGCGCGAATTTTCCAGGACTGCAATTGGTCTTCCAGGATGCGGCGATTGGTTTCGTTGTCATCTACAATGAGCACGTTCATTTTATCCAGGCCCTCCTGGGTGGTCGGGAGTTTGGCCGGGGCGCTCTGCTTCTCGAAACTGGCGGTGAACCAAAAAGTCGAGCCATGATGAGGAACGCTGGTAAAACCGATCTGCCCCCCCATCATTTCGACCAACTGCTTGGAAATGGCCAACCCCAGCCCAGTCCCGCCGTATTTGCGGGTGGTCGAGCTATCGGCCTGGCTAAAGACCTGGAAGAGCTGGGGCTGAACCTCGATGGGGATGCCAATGCCGGTATCGCGAACCTCAAAACGCAAATCGACGTGCGTTTCGGTCTCCGCCACCATGGCCACGGAAACGACGACTTCGCCGAACTCGGTAAACTTGACCGCATTGCTGACCAGGTTGACGAAGACCTGGCGGAGCCGGCCCGGATCGCCGCGCAGACGAATGGGAACGTCGGCCATGACAAAGCCCGCCAGCTCGATGTTTCGCCCCGAGGCGGTCTCGGCCAGCAATTCGAGCGAGCCTTCGATGGTTTCCTGCAAGTTAAAATCAATGGTTTCGAAAATGAGCTTTTTGGCTTCGACTTTGGAGAAGTCCAGCACGTCGTTGATCAACATGAGCAAAGAGTCGGCGCTGCGGCGGATCGTTTCGGCATACTCGCGCTGCTGGGAGGTCAGTTCGGTGTCCATGATCAGATTCGTCATGCCAATGACCCCGTTCATGGGCGTGCGGATTTCGTGGCTCATCTTGGCGAGGAACTCGCCCTTGGCCTTGACGGCGGCTTCGGCCTCGGTCTTGGCCCCGCGCAGTTCTTCCTCGACCTCTTTGTATTTGGAAACGTCCTGGACGGTGCCGACATATCCGCCGCGTTCCTTGTTTTCCCCAGCTTCGTAATGGATGAGAGCAGTGCGACAGGACACCCAGCGCACCTCGCCCTCCGGGGAAACCAGCCGAAAGTCCTGGGAGAAGGGCTTCTGCCCGAGCAACGATTCTTTCCACTGCTCCATGATGCGGGGTTTGTCCTCGGCATGAATGGCGCGGGACCAGCCATCGTTCAGGCAATCGCCAAAAGTCATCCCCGTCATGCGCAGCCATTGGGAATTGCTGTAAATCCACCGGCCGGAAATATCGGCCAGAAAAATGCCGTCGGGCGAGGATTCGCCCAGGGAACGGAACTTGGCCTCGCTTTGCTGGAGGTTGGATTGAATTTTCTTATATTTGACATTCTCCTGGTGGAGGATCTGGACATGCTCGGCGACCTCGCGTTCGATGGTTTCGTGGAGAATCTGTTGTTCGGCCTGATGGAAGGCCGTGCCGTACATCAGGCGCAAGCTTTCCCAAATCCAAAGTCCGAGCAGGGCGTCTTCAAATAAAACCCACCCGGTAAAGCCAATCCAACTCCAAGGCATCGCCTTGCTCGCGCCGAAAACCGATTGAATCCATTCCACGCCGCCGAGGTAATGGTCCGCCGCCACCACCACCGTGGCGGTGAGGAGGACTTTCACATCGCGATAGGAAGCGAGCGAAGCCAGCGAGCCGAAGACAAAGAAATGGGTTTCAAAACTGCCGCCGGTCAAATGGATAAACAAACCCGGTGTCATCATCTGCCCAATGGCGATAACATGACGCGTCCAGGAACGGCCCGGGCTGCGGAGCGACAAGTAAAGGGGCAGGAGATAAATCATGCCCGCCAAGGCCGAGGCGTTCTCGATGAGTTTGAAGGGCCGCTCGGCCGGCCAGACTTGAGGGGAGATCAGCCAAGCCGCCGCCATGGCGGCCAGCCACTCGAAGGCAATCAGCCAGGCAAACATGCGGTCCGTCGCCTCGGCGGACGACTGCTTCAAAGCGCGGAAAATCGTCGCAGCCCGTTCTTTGGCTGATTCTGACTTCTCTTTCTTGTGGGCTATACTCACAAGGTTCGCGAACTCGTTCGATAGCAAGATTTAAGCCACCATTGCGGCATCCGTCTTTCAACCCTTACTTGGCTATAGGGGAAAGACTGACGGCAAAGCTAAAATCTGATCCAAATGGTTTGACTGGGTTTGACTGAGTATGACTGGAGGCCAAGTCCAAGGACATTTCGGGCCGCGAAATATCCGCTCTTTTTTTCTGAATAGGGCGCTTTGCGTCATTTTTTTAGGCCGGAATACATCCAGGCTGGCTTAAGTTAACATTTCACCCAAAAATGTAAACAGCTATTTTAACTAAATTACAACACTGTTTCAATGGCGCGGACGAAGCAGGATGGCCTTCTTGGTCGTGCCGTCGGCTTCCACGCTGGAGGCTTCGATGCCTGGGTCGTCTTTGAGCGCATTGTAAATGATGCGCCGGTCAAAGGCGCTCATCGGCTCCAACTCCACGATGTCGCCCCAGCGCCGCACTTTTTCGGCGGCGGCCTGGGCTTTTTGCACCAGCGCTTCGCGCGCCTTGGCCCGGTAACCGCCCACGTCAATCATGACCTTGGGCGTGTTTTGGTCCTGCTGGAAAAGCATCCGATTGGTCAAATACTGCAAATCCGAAAGAGTCTGGCCCTGCCGCCCAATCAGGCGGCCGGAATCTTCCGTCTGGACGTCCAGGAAAACACCGTCGTCCAAGGGGTGTTCTTCGACCGTGGCTTCAAAGCCCAGATGTTTGAGAAATTGTTCAAGGATCGCTTTAGGTTCCGCTGGCATAGTGTCCGATAGTTTTAGGTGACTGGCTAAAGATAAGCATCGGGACCGCGCGATGGCTACTTCTTTTTCATCGGGGGCAGCGCGCCCGGTTTGACGGGGGTGACATTAATATTCTTAATCAAGCTCGTTTGGAGGATGCTCAACAGATTTTGCACCGTCCAATACAAGGTGAGTCCGGCGGACATCCGGTACAACATGGCCACAAACATCAGCGGCATGTAGCGCATGATTTTTTGCTGTCCGGGATCCATCCCCGGCGAGGGCGGGAGCAGTTGCGCCTGCCACAACTGGGTCGCTCCCATGATCAAAGGCAATGGGTTGATCGGAAAACCGGAGATGTAGGCCACAGTGTCCGGTTGGGAAAGATCATGGGCCCAGAGGAAATGAACGCCCCGCAATTCAATGGCGTTGCGCAACATCCAGTAAAAACCGAAGAAGACCGGGATTTGGAACACGGTGGGAAGGCAACTGCCCATCGGGTTGACCTTATGCTCCTTCATGAACTCCATCGTCTTCTGGTTCTTCTTGACGGGATCATCCTTGTACTTGTCGGCGATGGTTTTGAGCTGCGGCTGGAGGGCCTGGAGGCGCTTTTGCGATTTTGTGCTCGCCTGGGTCAAAGGCCAAAACACGACTTTGATAATCACGGTGATGGCGATAATCGTCGCGCCGTAACCCAAGCCGATGTAATGCAGCCCATTCATCGAGAGCAAGAGCATCTTGGAGAAAAACCCAAAGAAGCCGCTGAAATCCATGATCAGGTCCAGCCGGTTGTTCATCTCCTGGCCGATTCGGGCCAGCCGGTTGTACTCCTTGGGCCCCGCGTAAAAAGTATAAGCGCCGACGAGCGTCTGGTGCGGTTGCAGCGTTGTGGCCGGATACCACAACGTCGCCTCATAGCCATTGGTCAGCAGAGCGCTGGTGTTGTTGGTCAAGCCCACCATATCGGGGGCGGGAACCGTGATGGGATGAATAAGCACGCGCGGCGCGGGCTGGCCCGGGATGGCGGCGAGGGTAAAGAATTGATTATGCACCGCCGCCCAAACGACATTGCTGGCGCCCTCAGCGTATTCAGTGCGAGGCGTCCCCGGCAGAACCGCGCAGCCCAGGGCATGGTTGGCGAACCAGGGTTGCTTGATGTTCTGGGCCTTGATGCCGTTATACCAAAAAGTGCCCAGCGTTGTCGGATCGTCCAGCGGGGCGATGCAGGTTGCGGTGCCGATGACCACTTGGCGCTCGGGAAGTTTTAAAGGCTGGGCGGAAGAATTCTCGAAGCGCACCCGGGCGGTGAAAAGGTAGTTCGTGCCCAGATCGAATTCTTTGACCAGGCGCAAGCCGTTGGTCAAAGTCTTTTCGGCCGTCACCATCGGGCCGTTTTGAGTCAACGTGAAATCGTTGTCGCCCTGCACGCCCTCGCCCAGAACCCCGAGCACCGGCGCCGGGGCCTTAAGGTTCAACGTGACCATGTTGGTTTCAAATTTCGTCGAGCCGGTGCGGCTGATCACAGCGGGATAATGTTGCAACGAAACTGTTTTCAGTCCGCCGCCATGCGAGGTGAAATTAAAAATGAGGTCCTCGTTGGAAACGATCAGCATTTTTTCCGGTCCTGCGGGCATGACCATGGGACTGGAATAAACCGCCCCGCTCGTTACCGTCGTATTGGAATTGGTATCCAAGCTGGAGGGGAAAGCATTGGTCGTATAATTCGTGGCCGCGTGGGATCCAACCTCGACATAGTGTGAAACCGGCTTGGGCGGATAAAGACGATCAACCAACGGGTTCAAGGAAAACACCAGCAACACGGCGACGACCAGAATGATGAGCGATTTACGATCCATGACAATTTTCCCGAGACCACCACTTCAAACGGCGAAAGCTCAATTTAAAACTCCCGGGCGGCGGTGGAAAATCCTCCCCCGATTTGCCCCAGGGATGACAACGGCAGAGGCGGCGTCCCGCTAGAAAACCGCCCACGGCCACTCCATGAACGCGCACCGCCTGGCTGGCATACTGCGAGCAACTCGGGGTGAACCGGCAGCGTCCAGCCGGGCCCAAAGCCATCGCCAAAAACGGCGAGAGCGCCACCTGATAAACTCGAATAATAAAAATCAACAAATATTGGGCGATGTTCATTGAACCTCTTTCCCCAGCCGCGCCTGCCGCAGAATTCGCAAAAAATCGCGCTCGACCTCGGCAAACTTCCGATTAGCAATCGAAGGCCGGGCCACCAGCACCAGATCCACCACTCGGGTTAAGTCATTCTGGTGCAATCGAAAACTTTCGCGCAACAGGCGCCGCGCCCGGCTGCGCGCCACGGCATTGCCGATCTTCTTGCTCGTCACGACGCCCAGCCTGGTCTCCAACCCGGGCGGCCGATCCAGCACATTGGCAATGAGACAGCCGCAGACCCAACGCTGGCCGCCGGCCTTGGCGCGGGCGAAAGCGCCAGGCTGCTTCATGCGGCTGGAACGGGGAAAACGCCAGCGGACGGAAGGCGTGCCGGCCATGATCGGATTAGACCGGAGTGAGGCGTTTGCGGCCGACCCGGCGGCGATTGCTGAGAGTGGCGCGACCGCTCTTGGAGGAGTTGCGATTTAAAAAGCCGTGCTGCCGTTTGCGCCGGATTTTTGACGGTTGATACTGGCGTTTCATGGTAAATGTAAATTAATATTGCCCGGTTCGTTGGGAACCGGCAACCCCTGTCACGGTCCACCCGCACTCCAGAGGGTTGAGAAGATACCCCCCCGCCCCAAGGTGTCAATCGCGCAAATTGAATAGCAAATTGAATAGTACCGCTTGGGTCGCTGACCGGCTGCCAGCCTAAGGCGACGCGCTTTGCCGTGTGATTCAAAATTAGAACCGCCTCGGGAGCTTTTGAGGTTCCTCTCGCTGAAAAGACAGGCGTGTCCAGTGCGGCGCCCATCGTGATCGGCGAAAACCAGATCGGCACAAAAGGCGGCATGAAATTCTTCAGAGGAAAAATTCTTCTTCGTTGTCTTCGTTGACTTCTGTAAAAATTTCCGATCAAGGCATTTGCTCTGATTCGGAGGCTTGAACAGAAGAGCTCTGAGTTGTTCCGGCAACATATTTTTTGAAAATTATTCACCTTTGGCCGCCGCCT
>DASRLE010000533.1:0-7542 GCA_035648615.1 Saccharimonadales bacterium (SeqCode)
CCAGTGCTGATTGGCGAACCGGGCACGGGCAAAACGGCGATTGTCGAGGGGCTCGCCCGCCGCATTATCAGCGGGGACGTGCCGGAATCTCTCAAAAACAAACGCCTGATCGCGATGGATCTGGGGGCCATGATCGCCGGCGCTAAATATCGCGGAGAATTCGAGGATCGGCTGAAAGCGTTTCTGAAAGAAGTGACGGCGAGCGAAGGCCGCGTGCTGCTGTTCATTGACGAACTGCACACCATCGTCGGGGCGGGTGCGGCGGAAGGCACCAATGACGCCTCGAACATGCTTAAACCGTCCCTGGCGCGCGGCGAGTTGCGCTGCATTGGCGCGACCACCCTGGATGAGTATCGTAAATATATCGAAAAGGACGCGGCGCTGGAACGGCGTTTTCAACCGGTGCAAGTGGATGAGCCCAGCGTCGAGGAGACGATCGCCATTTTGCGCGGGTTGAAGGAACGCTACGAAGTGCATCACGGCATCCGCATTCAGGATGCCGCGCTGGTCGCCGCCGCCACCCTTTCGCATCGCTATATCACCGACCGCTTTTTGCCCGACAAGGCGGTGGATTTGATGGACGAGGCGGCCTCGCGCCTGCGCATGGAATTGGATTCCATGCCAGTCGAGATCGATCAATTGGAACGGCAAATCATGCAGTTGGAAATCGAGCAAACCGCCTTGCGCAAAGAAAAAGACGCCGCCTCACGCGAGCGCCTGAAAAAGATCGAGCGCGACCTGGCCAATCTCAAAGAAAATTCCACCCAACTCAAAGCGCAATGGCAAACTGAAAAGGCCGCAATCAACGCCGTCTCCATTTTAAACAGCCAGCTTGAGGAGGCAAAGCGCCAGCAGGAAGCCGCGGAACGCGCGGGCGACTTGAACCAGGCCGCGCAAATCCAATATGGCCGCCTGCCCGAATTGCAGGGCCGGCTGGCCGCCGCCGAAAAAGAAATGTCCCAGCGCGAAGGCAAGCACCTCCTCAACGAAGAAGTCACCGAAGAAGACATCGCGCGTGTGGTGGCGACCTGGACGGGCATCCCGGTCAACCGGATGCTGGAGGGCGAGCGCGACAAATTGGTCAAAATGGAAGAACGCCTGCAAAAGCGCGTCGTCGGCCAGAAGGAAGCCATCACCGCCGTGTCCAATGCCGTGCGCCGGGCGCGGAGCGGCTTGCAAGACCCCAACCGCCCGATGGGATCCTTCATTTTCCTCGGGCCGACCGGGGTGGGCAAAACCGAACTGGCCCGCGCCCTGGCCGAATTTCTATTTGACGACGATAACGCCATGATCCGCATCGACATGAGCGAGTATATGGAACGCCACACCGTGGCGCGATTGATCGGCGCGCCTCCGGGTTACGTAGGATATGAGGAAGGCGGCCAATTGAGCGAAGCGGTGCGGCGGCGTCCCTACAGCGTCGTGCTCTTCGACGAGATCGAAAAAGCGCACCAGGACGTCTTCAATGTGTTGCTGCAAGTGCTGGACGACGGGCGTTTGACCGACGGCCAGGGCCGCACGGTCGATTTCAAAAACACGCTGATCATCATGACCAGCAACATTGGCTCCCCCATCATCCAGGAATTTTACAGCAAACCGCGCCATGCCGCCGCCGGCAAAGACCATGCGAAGGTGGAAGAACTGGTGCGGGCGGAATTGAAGAAATATTTCCGGCCGGAATTTCTCAATCGCATCGACGACATCATTATTTTCCACAGTCTGGACGAAAAACAGCTTGAGTCCGTCGTGGGCATCCAGCTCCAGCGTCTCCAGCAGCGCCTGGCCCAACAGCAACTGACCCTGGAAGTCGATCCAGCGGCCACGGCTTATCTGGCGAAGGAGGGTTACGATCCGCAATACGGGGCGCGCCCCTTAAAACGCGCCATCCAGGAACACCTGCTCGATCCCCTCGCCATGAAACTCCTCGAAGGAGAATTCAAAACCGGCGACCGCATCAAGGCAACGTCCGAAGATGGGAAGATTAAATTCCAGCGGCAGTAGAGAAGCAGCGGGCGGAAAAGCGGCGCTGTCGCGCTCGCGCTCCAAAACCTGGCGGATTTTCGGTGACGGCTCTTACGCGCGGAGCGCCTTGGAACGCGGAGCGTCAGTTCCGCTTTGGCGATGGATTGTTCCAGCCCATATTCTTAACGTGCAATGGCTTATCCGGCGAGCGTCGAGCCAACCCCAAAACAATGCTTGCCTTTTCCGCCGAAATAGGGTAATAATAACCCGCCAATAGATGATTTCTCTTAGCCCTCAAGTAACCAAAACAGGATTGGGTAATATCGGAAGACGATTCCGCGGGGCCTTTACTCTTATTGAACTGCTCGTGGTGATCGCGATTATTGCCATTTTGGCCGCGATGCTTTTGCCGGCACTGGCCAAGGCCAAGGCTGCTGCGATGACAACCAAGGATTTAAGTAACTTTAAGCAGACAATTACTGCTTGGACCATGTATTCCGGCGATTTCAAGGACCGCCTCGTCAATAATCATACCGATGGCAATGCCGACTGTGGGCCTTGGGCTTGGATCACTTACGGCCAGGTTTTGGGGCTGGGCAACTGGTCAGGCGACGCGGATGTCGATACCAACGATTGGGGCATCACCCATGGCTTGCTTTATTCGTACGTCCCCAACTCAACGATTTACAAATGCCCGGCGGATACTTCCACCATCCCAGGTACTACTGTTCCACGAACCCGCAGTGTTTCGATGAGCATTGGGATGAATTGGACCAATGATGTTAACAATTATCTGCCTTTCAATGACAGTTATACAAAGCTAAGCCAAATGGCGGTGCCGTCCCCCAGCCAGGCCATGGTTTTCGTCGATGAGGCGGCCAACAGCATCGATAATAACGCGCTGGGACAGTTTCAAGGCGCGCCTATCTATTCAGGCGGGCCCGGCAGCCCAATTATCGGCATCGACCCGACGCAGGGCACCTATTCGTATTGGAACCTCCCGGCCAGCCGCCACAGCAACGGGGCCGTTTTATCTTTTGCCGATGGCCATGCCGAACGCTGGCAGTGGAAGGACCACTGGATCATCGACGACAATAAGTTGCCGCAGGGCTCGGGCTATAATGCGCCAAGCGACCCGGCGGACAGAGATTTGCAACGCTTGAAGCTGGCTATACCATTTATCCAACCTTAGTGCCCGTTGCCCTAAAATTTAATTTTGAACTAACCGAACTGTATCCAACGAATCATCTCAATACTATGAAACACGCACCTCACCTTTTTAAACCTTGGGCTTCCGTCACGCTGGGGCTGGCCCTGGCCGGCTTCGCTTTCAATGCCGGCGCTCAAACCTATAGCCTAAGCAATACCTGGACCCAAGTGGCTTCCGCGGTTCCCGTCACTAACAATATTGACATTGCCAATGACAATCGAGGCATGTGTTACGGCATTATGAGCAATATCGTCGTCGTTAATAACAAAGGCACGCACGTCATAGAGACTTACGACGGGAATACCGGTCTGAGCAATGGGGTGATAAACAGCTCGGGGCTTTCGGGCGGCAACTTCACCTTAAACAAAATCGGTTTTGGCAGTGACGGCATCTTTTATGGAGCTAATCTCGAAACCACTGTCACGGGTGCCGGTTCAGCCTACACGCTATACCAATGGACGAATCTTTCGACCGCGCCCAATGTTGCTTACTCGAGCCTCGCTGGGGATGCGGTCGTGACATCGTTGAGCGGCAAACGGATTGGCGATACCTGGGCGATTACCGGCGGCGGCACGAACACGAAGGTTCTGGCAGGCGTCGGCAGTACCAACGCGTTTGTTTTGCTAAGCACGTCCGATGGAGTGACGTTCACCCCCACGGTTCTGACGATTCCTTTTGCTCAATTGCCTGCTCCCAGCGGCGGTGTCCAATTTGGATTCGCCTTTTATACGAACAATACGTTTCTCCTGACTCCGAACGGACTCAGCAGCGTCTACCTCGTTCAATATCCCACTAACTTTGCCAGCCTAACGAGCCCCGTTATCGCAAATATTATAGCGACGAACGCTATCGCGGGAATTTATCTGGATCTCTCCTATAGCCCCGCCTCCGGATTGCTGGCGACCCATCCAAATGCCGCGCTGCCCATCAACCTCTACAGCCTGCCATCCAATAACTTCGCCGCGCTGGCCTTGCTCGGCACAACCAATCTTTCCTTCCCTACTACCAGCGGGACTAATGGAAACGAAACGGGCGATATTGCTTTGGGGGGAACCGGCTTTTCCAACGCTATTTATACGTTCGACACGAGCGCCGGCATCCAAGCAACCACCATCAGTTTCGCGTCGGCGGCTCTGTCCCCGAGCATCACCGCACAGCCGGTCGGCGGTTCCGATTATACCAATGTCGGTTCGTATGTCTTTTCGGTCAGCGCGACCGGCACACAGCCGCTGAGTTATCAGTGGCAGTATAATACGGTCAGCAATCTGGCGACCGCCTCGAACATTACCAACGCCACCAATTCGTCTTATACTTTGAATCCGTTGCTGGTTTCCGAGTCCGGATGGTATGACGTCGTAATCTCCAATCGCGGCGGCGTGACTTCCAGCATCCCGGCGCTGCTGACCATTTCCGCTCCCATCTCGAGTGTAGTGGTATCGCAACTTTGGACCATCCCTCCCGGGTCGAATGGCTACCCCTACCTGGATGGAACCAGCTATGACACCCGCGGGCTGGCTTACGACACGAATACCATGACCGTGCTGGTCGCAGACAAAGGCGTTAATTTCGGTATCTACGTGTTGAACGCCAACACGGGCAGCAATCTGTTCACCATGAACACCGCCGGGATTGGCCAATCGGGCAACCTGTTTTCCCTCGATCAAATCGGCGTGGGCGACGACGGTGTCCTCTATTGCGGCAATTTGATCCCGGCTGGGTCCACCGCTGGGTTCTCGCTCATTTCATGGGCCGCAGTGACGAATACGGCCAGCCCAGTCCAAGCTTATCTTGGTGATCCGGGCTCCGGCTCGGGCGACCGTTGGGGTGATACGATGGCCGTCCGCGGGGCGGGCAAAAATACACAGATCCTGCTGGGAACGTACGTTGGTTTTGACGGCGGCCCCTCGACGAATGCCGCCTTGCTCACAACATCCGACGGCGTGACCTTTACCAGCCAGCTTCTTAACATTACGAACACGGCAATTCCCGCAGGCTTTTGCAGCCTGGGCATTGCCTTTGGGGCCAGCAACACCTTCTGGGCGAAAAGCCCCGGCTATGACCTGCGGCAAATCGCCTTTGATTCCGTCTCGGGCAATTGCAGCGTCATTCAGGATATTCCCACAGCGGCCAATGGCGCTGCGGCCTTCAGTTCGATGTCCGCCATTGCGCTGGACGTTCCGAACAACCTGATCGCCGGGGTCACCTTCAACGACGTGCCCAACGACCTGTCCTTGTATATTCTTGGCAGCAGCAATGCCGCCCCTTATTTGTTTGATCAGACCTTCTTCCCTTCCAACAATGGAAACAGCCAGGACAACGGGGCGACCACAGTCAAGTTCCCCAGGATTTACTCGTTGGATGTCAACAATGGCATTGTGGCGTTGACTTACAGCGTGCCTCTAAGCCCCTTCAACATCACGAACGTGACGGACAAGCCAAGTCCTGGCTTGGTCTTCACCTTCCAGACCCAAATAGGCCGGCATTATCAGGTGCAATTCGCCTCGAATCTGGCCGCGACCAATGCCTGGAGTAACGTCGGCCCCCTCATCCTGGCCACAGGTTCGACCACCTCGTTTACCAATAGCACCCCAACAGGCACGGACGGATTTTACCGCGTCGCCGGGTACTAGGAAGTCCAGGCAGTTTAATTCAAGCCGCCGCCAGAGCAATTTGGCGGCGGTTTTTTTTGCGCCGAATTTTTACCTGTCAATACTTCTTGGTGAACTTCTTCTTCGAGACGTCCTCGCTGGCGGGCGGCGGCGCTTCTCCGGGCAGGAGGGGCTCGGCAATCGGCATCTCTTGTTCATCGGTCGCGGGGGCGGCGGTTTTGTCCGGGGGCGGTCTATTTCCAGGCGCTGGAGCAACCGGAGCAGACTGCGGATGATTGACGGCTTCGACGAAGCCCAGGCGCAAGCTGGTCAGGCTTTGCTTGAGCAGGCCCGCTTCCATGGCGTTCAGATTGCCTTTGGTTTTGACTTCGAGCATTTCCAATTGATCGATGAAGTAGCGGGCGTGTTCCAAGTCTTGCAGGGTCTGGCCGGTTTGCGGATTGGGCATCTGTCCGAGAAAAATCAGCGCCATGTTGGTGTTCTGCATGACCATTTGGGCGAACAGGCCCGCCATGGCTTGTTCGTCTGAAGTAGGAGTATTCATTGGGCTTTAGTCTTCCGATGCTGGCGGATTTCCGCCATTAAAAAATGAATAAGATGTTTCAGCCGCGGCTCGACTTCAACGGTCTCCAGGATGGTTTGGCGGTCGTCGGCCCCCGGAAGCAAGGCGCATGAAACCAAATCGGCCACTTGATCGGGGTCGTTCATCTTGTCGAGGCAGGCGATAATTTCCTTGGTCGAAAGCGTCTTGGGCCGGTTGGGCAGTGAAAGCACCCCTTGCCGAATTCGCTCCGAGACTAAATCGCGCACCTTGGCCAGCAACGCGTCGATAGTCACGCTGTCGCGGCTGGGGGTTTGCAACATACGGATGCGACTCGTCCGAAAAGGCTTGGTGGCGACCGTGCGAGTCAATTCCACCCGGCCAATTCCCTGGAGAATAAGGTGCGAGGTGCCATCCGGGTTATCGAGGCAGACCCGCATCAGGCCCAGGCCCGCGACGGCTGATGGAATTTCCCGCGAGCAACCCCGCTTTTGCTTGGCCACCACAAACATGCGATGGGAATGCAACGCATCGACCAGCATCCGCCGGTAACGTTGCTCGAAAATGTAGAGGGGCAGCAGCGCCTGCGGGAACAACGTCTCGTTCGGCAACGTCATCACCGCAACCTCATTAGGAATATCCATGAACATAATGTAGGCCCCAGCGTCTATCTAATCAAGATGGACATAGGAGCTTGCCAGACGGGGAGAGCGGACGCATTCTGTTGTAATGAAAGATAGGGCTCCCATTATCGTGCTGATCATCGTGGTTGTCGGCCTCGGTGTGGCGCTGATTGTGGTCAACAACAAGAAAAACGAGGAAAAACAGCAGGCGCAGGAGAAGATCAAAACGCTTTCCAACACCGTCGATAGCAAACAAACCAGCCTCGAGGAACAGCAGTCGGTCAATCGCGTCCTCGAAACCAATCTATCCACGACTACGGCCGATTACTCCAATAAGCTGGCGGCCAGCGAAGCGCAATTGGCCGCCACCGCCGCCAACCTGGCCAAAGTCCAAAGCGAAGCCAAAGCCCAGGCCGAAGCTTCCGCTGCTGAACTGGCCCAGCGTGACACAAAAATCTCCACCTTGGAAAATCAAAATCAGGAGCTGGACAAGCAATCCGTCGATTTGCGCGGCTCGATCTCCAACCTGGAATCGCAAATTGCCTCGACCGAAAAGAAATTGGCGGCATCGGAGGGGGATCGTGATTTTTTGGTCAA
>DASRLE010000534.1:0-4554 GCA_035648615.1 Saccharimonadales bacterium (SeqCode)
TATCGGTGAGGCGCTTGGGTTTTCTCATGCAACGAGAAAACACCAAAACGACCCACCCCGCAAGTGGGCAAAAGGGGCGTGGCTATTGGGTCAACTCACCCCACAGGCGCACTTTTCACCCACTCGGAAACGCGAAGACCCCTCCTTTGGTTGTGTTGATTTTCAAGCCACGCTCTCTTCAAAGTCAACGCCGTAGTTCGCAAACCACCTCAACGCTGCCGTAGAAGCAGAATTCCCCGGTTGCCTTTGAAATGGTTGAAGGCCGCTTCCGCACGTATCAGGCCAGCAGTAGCCCATCGCTGAAGCATATCTCCGTTTCTCCAGCGCCTCGGCATTCACTTTTCGAGTTCATAGATGATTGAGGAAGCTCAGCAACGCATCCCCCGCACGAAACCGCAGTTTTTTGCTCTGCGGATCTTGGAGCTTGGCGAGCGCCTGCTCCTTCATTTTGAGGTCCGCCTCAATATACTGGTGAGTGGTCTCGATACTTTCGTGGCCGAGCCACAGTGCGATGACGGTGATATCAACGCCGGATTGGAGCAAATGCATCGCCGTGGTATGGCGTAGCGTGTGTGGGGAAATGCGACGATGGGCGAGAGAAGGAAACCTTTTAGCTGCCTCTTTAACCGCGATCCTGAGTCGGCTTTCTACGCCTGAACGGGTCAGGGGTCGGCCGTGACGATTTGGGAAAAGGGGCGCTTCAGTCCCGCTCCCTATGCGCGGCAACCATTCTTTTAACCGTTTTGCCGTACTCTTCCAAAGCGGAACGGTCCGTTCCTTGCGACCCTTTCCGTGGATTTTGAGATTCGAGCTGACATCAAGGGTAAGCTCCCCGACCCGCGCCCCTATGATTTCGGATACGCGGGCTCCTGTGTTATACATCGTGGCCAACAAGACGCGGTCACGTTGCCCATTCCACGACGAGGGACTGGGAGCTGAGAGCACCCCCTCCGTTTCTTCACGGGAAAGAAAACCCATAAGGGGACGATCATATCGCTTGGTCGGAATGGCAAGAATACGTTGAATCTGTGCCGTCCTCATAGGGTCTTGGTAGCTGGCGTAGTGCAGAAAGGAACGTATCGCGGCTAGTCGCGCGTTTCGAGTGCGGACACTGTTGCGTCGATCGCGTTCCAAGTGATCTAGGAAGGCCAAAATAAATGGCGCATCCAGGTCCTCCCACGTCAGGGCAGACGGAGTCTTTCGTAGTTGCGATTCCGCAAAAGAAAAAAGCAACCTGAAGGTGTCTCGATAACTAGCCACGGTTCGTGGGCTCGCCTGCCTTTGCGCTATTAAACGCTGGCTAAAGAAGTCCTGTAATACGGTGGAAAACTTCAAAACCGTGGAGATCATTGAATACCTCCTGCCTTTGAGTACGCATCGAAGCGAGCAGCCGTGAGCGCCATGAGTTCGGGGATTGCAGTCAGATACCAATAGGTGCTTGTCGGATTGATGTGACCAAGGTATGCGGCCAAGTGGATGATTTTTTCGTCGACATTTGTGCCGTCCTCGTACCACCGTATCAGCACGCGGACGACGAACGTGTGGCGTAAATCGTGAACCCGGGCCGCCGATTCGCCCTCCGGAATCGGCCACCGTAGCTGGCGTCTTAATTTGCGGAACGTGGTCGTGACAATCCAATATTTGAGACCCGTCCCACGCAAGGTGATGAAGAATGCTTCGGATTTAGGATGAGGCCAGATACGATCCCGTTGTCTGGCGTACTCCCTTAGCGCCTCGATCGTGGAGATGTGCAGTGGTACCAACCGCGATTTTGCGGACTTGGTTTTTATGATCGAAAGAACACCGGACTCCAGATTTACGTCGCAGCGTTTAAGACCCAAGGACTCTCCGACTCGTAGACCCGTCGACGCTAAAAGCCCAAATAGTGTCGGGTATGTCAGAGACGGCATCCCACGCCCCCACTTGCTGGAGGCCGCGATCAGTTGCTTAACTTCATCGTCCGAGTAGATATGGGGCCGGCCACGACCGAAAGATCGTCCAAGAAGTCCTCGGAGGGGCACCTCCGTTCGAGGGTCTTCGAGAGCCCTATGCTGGGCGAATTTACTCACGGTTTCGAGGCGCCATGCCCAATACATTGGCTTTGCATTAGTCGGGAGCTTGGCCCACCGCACCGCCAAGGCGGTTGTTATGGGACCGCTATGACCCGTTTTGTCGGCATATCGGGCAAACAGACGTAATTCCTCTCCGCTGGATCTGTCCGTGAAGCCGAGCTGCCGCCGGAAAACTAGGTACTCCTGAACCTGCGCTAACATGGTGTTGGACTGGGTCATGACTTCGCCCCGAGCCACGGAAGTGCGATTTCCCGCAATCTTGGTAAGTCGCTTTTGATGTAAATGGCCGTTGTGTCAATGCTTCTGTGGCGCAGTACGTCAGCCACCGCCTTGAGGCTGGCACCGCCTCTAACCATTTCAGTGGCCGCCGTATGCCTAAGCACATGCGCCCCACGCGAGGGAGCCTCTATTCCAGCACGGCGAAAGGCGCGTTCGACTGCCAGCGTGACGACCCTGCTCGATATGGCTGCACCAACCGGCATGAAATGCCTCACGAAAACGTGCCGCTCGGAAGTGCGTGGACGTCCTTGCCGGAGATAGGTCGTGATCGCCCGCCCCACGTCCTGCGGCAATGGCAGGACACTGGCTCTACGGCCTTTGCTAAATGCGATAGTAATGGTTCCAACCCGCCAGTCGATGTCTTCAAGTCTGAGCCTGGAAACTTCATTGGCTCTGAGGCCAAGCCGCGCTAGTGACAGCAACATCGCGTAATCGCGTATCCCTGACGGCCGCTCTCGGTTGATACCTACCAGAAATTTTTTGAGTTGAAGCGCATCAAGCGCTTGCGGCAATCTTGAACGATGAGAGTCACGAACCATGGGGACCCCCTGAATCAGAGTCCCGCTCGCTAGACCCTGAAGCTGTAGAAAGCGTAGAAAAGATCGAAGCGATGAAGCGGTGCGGCGCCCCGCATGGGCCGAATGGTCTGTTACGCGTTTGATTACAAATCTTCTTAGTTCCAAAACCGTTATTTTGGAAAGGTCGAGCTGAACGGTTCCGTATAGTTGTCGCAAAAATGGGCGGACATCCCCAAGAATCGTATCGCAAGTATCCGAGGTTAGACCTCGATTTTTCTTCAGGTGCTGACAAAAAGTTTCAAGGATTTCATCAACCGGTGTTGGCTTGGGCGGAATCGGCGTTGGAATCAAACCGCGCGATCGAAGAAGTCTAAGAAGGTGCGGCGTGACACCCCCGACATAACGGGCGTCGCCGCGGGGTATACGACAGCGACAATGCGGCAGGTGCCGAATCCGAAAACGTCGGATTTTGGCTTCATCGAGGGTTCGAACTGCGATGTGGCACCTAGCCAGCCAGTGCGCCAGGTGTCCTGCGGCATACAGATGCTCCTGAATGCTCGCCTTCTTATAACCAAGTTTTTGTAGGTCATCAGTGAGGATGTCCAGGTGCTCACCGAGGACACTTTTGCGAAGACGGGCAACGACCCAGGGTCTGCGCAGATAATTTTCGATCATGGCGGTTCCTCCGTAGCCAAAATGGCTATAGAGAGACCACCTGATTATGCGCACTTACGCAAGGAAGCATCTAAGGATTGATCTTAATTTAGAGCGCTTTTGGGATATCCGTGTCGATTGGCTTTACATAATCCGGAGCTCCGCATAACTCCGCTGGGGTGGGTGTGGGCCACAATCACAGCGGCGGCGTTGGCCAGAAAGGCCACCCGGAACACCTCCCGGGGATGGGCCAAGGACTGGGTCAGGGTCCCCATGGAAACCCGGACTACGGCCAGGACGTTGCGCCGAGCGTCCAGGGCCACGGTGATAAAGCTCTCCTGGGGCTCCCCCTTGACCAAATTGCTAATGAGCTCGGCCAGGTCCCAAGGATGTTGGGCCTTCATCTTAGGGCCCTGGGGGGCCCCATCGCTGACAAGCATGACCCGCGTGAAGGCGGCGGGGTATTCGGTGGACTTCATTTCAAAAGCGAGCTGCATGGCTTCCCTCTTGTCAGTAGGTGGATGGGTGCGGGCTCAGGCCCAAAAGTAGCAGTCGAAGACTTCGGGATTGTGGTTACGGTTGACGACGAACACGCCGCCGCCCTCGCCGTCGGCGTCGAGCGAAGTCAGGGGAAGGTGGTAGCCCTGGTTGGAGCGGTAAAAGCCCTGATGGATGAAACGGCGCTTGAAGGACTTGAGCACGGCCTCGGCCTCCTCCTGGGTATCGAAAGACCGGGGGTCCGCCGCCAATTCGTCGATGCCGTTGTAAATGCCGAAGCGGTTGGCCTCGGCGGGCACTGCTTGCGTGAGTAGCTCCATGACTTCCCTCTGGTGTGGGGCGCGCCCTGTGCGCTTTAGTGTTCCCTGCGGCTCCCTGCCCCCTTCACAAGCCAGGAGTGGAAGCCCTGGCCCAGGCGCAACTTGCCGCCGGTGGCCGGGTGGCCGAGCGGAGCGCCAGCGGAGCCGTGCCTCCCGGACACGGGTTCGGCGGGGCAACATACTGGACCGGCCGGCGGAGCCGGACGCGCTGCC
>DASRLE010000535.1:0-2790 GCA_035648615.1 Saccharimonadales bacterium (SeqCode)
CGCTTGAGCAATTCGGCCAGGGTCTTGCCATTGGTCAATTCCAAGGCTTGCAGCGTCGTCGCTTCGGTCGCGCGAGTTGTCACCACTTGTTCGCGGTTCGGACGTCCCAGCGCGACCTGCAACGGGTCGGCGGCCACGAGGACCGCGCGGACATTACCGCTGTGCAGGGCCGAAAATTGCGTGGCAATCAGCGTGGAAGATAATCGCCACGGGGCCATCCCGCCCGTGCCTAACACATCAATGGGTTTCCATGCGCCGGCGTCAAAGTCCGGCTTTTCCCATCCGGCGGTTTCCTGGTCCGTCGCGACCCACGACGCGTCGCTGACAAAATCCATCACCTTCCCGGGGCCGCGTTCCGGTCCGCGAACGCGCGCATATATGTAGAGGCCGGCCGGATTCTCGGTGCCGGGAACGGCGGTGGCCCGCGTGGGCAGCGAATTATCCGGCAAACGATTGATCGCCTGCACCGCAATCAAATTGGTCCCCTTCCTCAAGAAGGGCTTCAGGTTGATCATGTAGGATTTGCTATAATCATTCCCTGATCCTGCCTTGTGGCCGTTGACAAAGACCGTGAAGCTGTTATCGCACATGACCATGGCCATTGCTTCGTTGGGCAGAATCGGCAGGTTAATAGTCTTTCGCAGATAAATGCTCCCTGCTTTCGCCTTGTCGGCGGCGTGCGGATCGTTCCAAACCCATTGCGCCGTTTTCTTCGGGCCGAATTTGTCTTTTTTGCTATCCGTCAGCGGAAGGTTGGCATCCGCGCTCGGATAGCCCACACCGCTCAACGACGTCAGGGCGTCGCGAAATTCTTCCGCCGACATGCGCCGCACTTCCGGGCCGGTGAAAACGTAATCCTGCGCCGGCAACTCGCCCGGGTCCACCGCCGGAAGCTGGTAAGCGCGCGAAGTCAGGATGCGCGTGATGGTCACTTTCAAATCATAATGATGAGCGACCAGATCCTCGGCCAGCCAATCCAGCAAATCCTGGTTCCAAGCCCTTTGCTGCATGTCGTCCACCGGCTCGACCAATCCTCGACCCATGAATTTCGCCCAGAGCCGATTGACGATGGTGCGGGACAACCGGCCGTCCTGCGGGCAAGTGATGATCCGCGCCAACTCCCGCAAACGTTCCTGCTTGTTGGTCGTGCCCGAGATTTCACCCAGTTGCGAAAAAATAAATTTGGTCGGGGCCTTTTTCCCGGTCGGTTTGTCGCAGCGATAAATTTGCAGAGGCGCGTCGGCATACACATTGGCCAATCCGTAGGAATCGGAGAGCTGCCAGTCGTTAATAAAACTATCGTGGCAGGAGGCGCATTTTAAATTCACTCCCATAAAAACCTGGGAAATATTTTGCGAGGCCTGCATCTGCGGTGTTTGGCTGGCATTGATGGTGCCGCGCCAGACAATTCCCTTGGTGAAGCCCGCCGACCCCTCGGTGGGGCTGACCAACTCCGAGACGAACTGGTCATAGGGCATGTTCGTCAGCAACGCCGAATAGAGCCAGCGGGTGATCTGCGTGCGCCCGCCGTCGATATAACCGGTGCCTTTATAATCATTGCGTAACATGTCATTCCAGAAGGTCATCCAATTCTCCGCGTAAGCATCGCCGCGCTCGATCAACTCCTTGACCAGCTCCTCGCGCTTGCTGGCCTTATGCTTGGCCACAAAAGCTTCCAATTCGTCCTGCGGCGGCAGCAAGCCGACAGTGTCGAGATAAACGCGCCGCGCAAAAAAACGGTCATTGACCACTGCCGCCGGTTTCAAGCCGTGCTTTTGAAAATAAACATCCATGAAACGATCGACCGGATTTGCTTCCTTTTTGGCGATCGGCACCATGGGCGTATGCGGATGCAAATTCAAAGGATCAATCGGTCCAAATTCCACGGTCGAATCCCAAGGCAGCCCTTGGTCGATCCACGCCCGCAGCACGCCGACTTGTTCGCGGGTCAGCTTCGTTCCCTTCTTGGGCATGACTTCGTCCGGATCGACTCCGCCCACCAACGACACCAGGTAACTCTGCTCGCCATGGCCGGGCACCACGGCCGGCCCGGAATCCCCGCCCTTGAGCAACGTCTGGCGCGTATCAATCTTCAAGCCGCCTTCGCTGCGTCCGCGCGCGTGGCATCGAATGCAAGTCGCCTCGAAAATGGGCTTGATTTCCTTTTTAAAATCAATCGGATGCGTCGCCGCCGGAGGCAGCGCCTTGATCTGCGCCGGCGTGAGGTCGGCCCAGGCGGGCGTCCCCAGCAAAGCAAACAGCGCTACAATAGCAAAAGTGGATTTCATTACGATACGCACACTACCTTAAGTCAGACGAAAACGCAGCCCATTTTACTCAATGAAAAAAATCCGCCTATTTTTTCTTCTCCCGGCGGTAGGTCACGATGTTGGAGGGGTGCGAGCGGGAAACCAGCGTGTGCATCACCGCGTAAAGCGTCTCCTGTTCTTCCGGCGTCAACCGCCGAATGTCGGTGATCAGCTTCCTCTCCCGCGCGTCGAGATAATCCTCGCGCACTTCCATTGAGGTCCCCGTCTTCTCGCGCAACTTGAACTTGCGCGGCTCGATCGCATCGGGATGCTCGCCCGAAACGATCAGCTTCAAAAGCTGGAGCGTGGTGGGGCGCGGCCGGTTCGAGTGGTTGGGGTTCATCAGGTTGCTGACCGCCGCCGCGCTCATGTGCAATTGGCGAGCCGCCTCGCTTTGGTTCCAGCCCATGATGGCCACCAACCGGGCGAATTCTTCTTTAAGTGGGTCCATAATCGTTTGTTAATTTAATTACATTTAGAT
>DASRLE010000536.1:0-22945 GCA_035648615.1 Saccharimonadales bacterium (SeqCode)
CAGCCGAGGGGCGTCATGAACAATCCATAAACCGCGATTAATGTCGCCGCAACTTGCGTGCCGAGCACGGCTATCCACAAAATCTTTGCGGGACGAATGGACCAGAAAGGGCCGCGCGTACGAGTGAGAAAAATCGTTAGATGCCCCGCCACAGACAGCTTCAAATACATCAGTGTCTGTATATGCGCGCGATCGAGTTTGAAGACCCGCTCGGCAAGATAAAACAAGCCGAAGGCGGACACAACGCCGATGATACCAAGCGCCGTGGAGACGCCCAGCACCATCCGCATGTTCCAAGCCTCGGGCTTGTCCTTGTAATGAACGTTGTCGTAGGCGATGGATAGAATTGCCCCATCGTTGAGCAACGCCAGCATGACGATCATCACCGCCGTCAGCGGATAAAAGTTAAAGATCAGAATCGCAAGCGTCATGAAGAAGAGGACCCGCAGCGTCTCGGCAATGCGGTAGATCGCATAGCTGTTCATCCGCTGGAAAATTCTTCGGCTCTCCTTGATTGCGTCGATAATCACAGAAAGTCCGGGCGTCATCAGCACGATGGCTGCCGCCGCGCGCGCCGCGTCCGTCGCGCCTGAAACAGCGATGCCGCAGTCGGCTTTCTTGAGCGCGGGGGCGTCATTGACACCGTCACCCGTCATGCCGACGATGTGGCCGCGCTTTTGCAGAACGTCCACAATATGAAACTTGTGTTCAGGAAACACTTGGGCGAATCCGTCCGCCTTCTCAATGGACTCGGCCACCTCCGTGGACTCTTGTTTTTTTGTGTCACCCAAACTAGCGGCATCAAGAATATTTGTGCCCATGTCCAGCTTTTTGGCAGTTTCCTTGGCTATGGCGAGCGCATCGCCCGTCACCATCTTGACCTTCACGCCCATGGCCAGCGCGGTCGCAATCGTAGCCTTGGCATCTTCGCGCGGCGGATCGAACAAGGGCAACACGCCCAGAAACTGCCATGGCCCGTCACCGTCGGCCCGCGCCACGCCCAATGAACGAAAGCCGCGCGCCGCGAATTCGTTTACGGCTTTCTCGACGGCGGGCTTCACCTGTCCGGCATTGGCGGCCAATTGCAAAATCACCTGCGGCGCGCCTTTGGTTACTTTGAAGGTCTTTCCGTCTTTGGCTTTGACGGTGGCCTCGGTGCGTTTATGAACCGGATCGAATGGCTGGAAGTGAACCACTTCATAAGCCTTCAACGCCTCCTTGTCTTTCAATCCGCCCAGCACGGCCAGGTCAATGGTGTCGTTGTTTTCCGCGCGCGACGCCAGCGCGCCGCTGAGGACCACTTGCTCTGCGGGGATATTGTTGACGCTGAACGGGTCGCCCAACGTCAGTTTGTTCTGCGTCAAAGTGCCGGTCTTATCGGCGCACAGCACGTCCACACCCGCCAATTCCTCGATGGCCACAAGCTTGCTCACAATCGCCTGTTTCTTGGAGAGCAGGCGCGCCCCGACCGCCATTGTGACCGACAGCACGGTCGGCATCGCCACGGGAATCGCAGCCACGGTGAGCACCAACGCGAACTGCAATGTCTCGAGAATCGGGTCGCCGCGAATTATCGCGAAGGTAATGATCACCGCCACCAGCGCCACTGCGAGAATGATCAGGTAGTTTCCGATTTTCAAAACCGCCTTTTGAAAATGACTGGTGGTATGCGCCTCCTGCACCAATTGCGCTGTCTTGCCGAAATAAGTTTTCTCACCCGTGGCATAGACCATCCCGCCCGCTTCACCCTGGCGGATAATCGAACCGGAAAATACTGCATCGCCCGACTTACGCTCGGCGGGCAACGATTCCCCGGTCAGCGCGGATTGATCCACCTCTACCGGGTCGCCGTCCAGCAAACGAGCATCTGCCGGCACAATGTCGCCCAACCGCATACGGATGACATCGCCGGGCACCAACTCGCGCGCTGGTGGATTGATCCACTTCCCATCACGTTTCACCCGGGCTTTGACCGCCAGTTTGGCTTTGAGTGCTTCAATAGCGTTACTCGCCTCGCGTTCTTCCCAGAACCCGACCACGGCATTGGCCATCAACAAAAGGAGGATGATGAAAAAATCCGGCCAGTGGCCGACTACGCCTGACAGAATCACCGCCACTTCGATCATCCACGGGATAGGCCCCCAAAAATAGGAGAGGAATTTCAGGAAGAGGTTCGTCTTTTTTTCAGTCAGCTCGTTCGGGCCGTATTGAGTCAGGCGTTTCTGCGCCTCGGCTTGAGTGAGACCCTCGGCTGAGGAACCTAATTTTTTTTCCACCTCCGGCAGAGGGAGCGTTTTCAAAACCTCGCTCGGATCAGGCTTCGCGTTGGGCTTTGCGCCAGGCTTGGGTGCGGGAGCCGCGGGCTTGGATGCTGCGGAGGCACTCGGCTGCGGTTCAGAAGCCTTGGACGGCTCGGTATTGGGTTTCATAATGAGATGCTTCTAAGTCACACGATCATGTCTTTTCCATCTCGGCATTGTATTCGCCACGGCGCGCAGCCTGGTTGCACTGAGCCTGATGAAGGAGAGCTTGCTGGGCCGCTTTTACGTTGGTCTTTTCGCCACGCCAAATCTCCAAAGCCGGTTGCTGGATGGCGCGGGCAAACGAAAACGCCAGCGCCCAAGGCATTCGCGACTTGAATCGAACATTCATGGCGTTCAAACGGGCCGAAGCCAATTCGCCCGATTGACCGCCCGACAGGAACGCAATGCCCGGAACCGCAGCCGGGACGGTTCGCAACAGACTTCGCACGGTGGCGTCGGCCACTTCGTCCACGGATTCTTGAACGGGGCAAGTCAATCCGGGCAACAGCATGTTGGGTTTGAGAATCATGCCTTCCAAGCGCACGCGTTGACAATTGAGCTGGATGAAAACGTTACGCAGGACTTCCTCCGTGACTTCACGGCAGCGCTCCAGAGTATGATCGCCGTCCATGAGCACTTCCGGTTCGACGACGGGGACCAATCCGGCTTCCTGGCACAAGGCTGCGTAGCGAGCCAATGCCTGGGCGTTGGCCTCGATGCAACTTCGGCTCGGAATGCCATCGCCCACGGCAATCACCGCACGCCACTTGGCAAATCGAGCGCCCATTTGAAAATACTCTTTGAGGCGGGCTCGTAATCCGTCCAGACCTTCGGTGATTTTCTCTCCAGAATGACCCGCCATGTCTTTTGCGCCGGTGTCAACTTTGATTCCGGGAATGATTCCCGCATCGGCGAGGACTTTAACGAAGGGAGTGCCATCCTTCTTCTGCTGGCGGATGGTTTCGTCGTAAAGAATCGCGCCGCTAATGCACTCGCCGAGGCGGGGCGTGGTTACAATCAACTCCCGGTACGCGCGGCGGGCTTCCTCGGTCTGGGCAATCCCCAATTTGGCAAATCGCTTGTTGCAGGTCGGATTGCTTTCATCCATCGCCAGCAGGCCCTTGTCGCCGGCCACCAGCATCTTCGCGATGTCTATGAGGCGTTGCTCATTCATTGTGAGGCGTTGTTTGGAAGCGGCTGTCGCGGATGAATGTGGGGCCCCCATGCAAAGTTGTCGGTCATCAAATAGACGCTGATGGCCGCGAGCATCAAGATCACGCCAACCCAGACCCGCCAATCACGATGCGCTCGCGTCCAGTAAGGACCGTCATGCTTTCTCTCATTCATTGGCTCCAATCCACTTCCGTGCTTCCAGGGCGTCAGCATGATCGAAGTAACGGACGGTCGCCTTGGTGAAGGGCTTGCAGAACACCGCCATGCCGTGCTGCCACTTTTTATCCCCGACCATCGCGATTCGTTCGATGTCGGCGAAGTGTTTAAGGTCAAACTTGATGTCTTCCCATAACGCTCCGGCATCCCAGCCGTGGAAGCCTGTCATGTCGAACAGGACGCGCAGTTTTCCGTGCTGCCGGACAAGTCGCTCGAATTCGGGAACAAAGTGTTCGTAATCCGCTTTGACGACCTTTCCCGTAACGTGAACGGCGAGCAGGTTCCCGCCGTGTTGTTCATCAAGTTGAATGGGCATATTGGTCTCCTTTGATTGGTTTCTGTTTGGGCGCGCGCTTGTTATCCGGCAACGGTTTTCCATTGTGCGATTGGTTGTGATTCCACTTCCAATTCCGAATCTCCGGCAAGTCCTGGCCATGCTTGTCAATGTAATGCTTATGCTCGATAAGCTTGTCTTGCATCTGCTGTTTTAAGTAGGATCCCTTGGTGCCCAGACCCGGCACGCGATCAACCACATCTTGCACCAAGTGGAATCGGTCCAAGTCGTTCTGAACTCTCATGTCGAAGGCCGTCGTGATCGTGCCTTCCTCTTTATAGCCCCTGACGTGGATGTTGCGATTGTTCCTGCGGTAGGTCAGCCGGTGGACCAGCCAAGGGTATCCGTGGAATCCAAAGATGATGTGTTTGTCTTTGGTGAAGATGGAGTCGTAATCCGTTTCGCTCAACCCATGAGGATGCTCGCTTTGCGGCTGCAACTTCATCAAATCAACGACGTTGACCACCCGGATTTTCAGGGCGGGCAGATGGGTGCGCAGAATAGACACAGCCGCCAAAATCTCCAGCGTCGGCGTGTCGCCGCAGCAGGCCATGACGACATCCGGCTCGTCGCCTTGATCGTTGCTGGCCCATTGCCAGATGCCAATTCCTTCCGTGCAATGCATGACGGCGGCATCCATCGTCAGCCATTGCGGCAGGGCGTGCTTTCCGGCTACCACGACGTTGACATAATGCCGGCTGCGCAAGCAGTGATCAAAAACCGAGAGGAGGCAGTTGGCATCCGGCGGAAGGTAAACCCGAACGATGTCGGCTTTTTTGTTGATAACATGGTCCAGGAATCCCGGATCTTGGTGCGTGAAGCCGTTGTGGTCCTGCTGCCAGACGTGTGAGGCGAGAAGATAATTGAGCGACGCAATTTTTCGGCGCCAAGGCAATTCCGACGTTACCTTCAACCATTTGGCGTGCTGGCTGAACATCGAGTCAACAATCCGAATGAAAGCCTCGTAGCTGTTGAACAACCCATGCCGGCCGGTCAGCAGATAACCCTCCAGCCAACCCTCACATTGGTGCTCGCTGAGCATGGAATCCAGCACTCTCCCGGCAGGCGCAAGAAACTCATCAATTTTTACCGCCCTTGCGTCCCATTGACGGTTGGTGACCTCAAAAACCGCGCCTAAAAGATTTGACAGTGTCTCGTCGGGACCGAAGACGCGGAAATTATCGTGATTAAGCTTGGCCACGTCGCGCAGGAATTTGCCCAGAACGAACGTATCCTGGCCGTCAACGGCCCCGGGCGAAGGCACATCCAACGCATGGGCGCGGAAATCTGGCATACGGAGATCGCGCAATAACATGCCGCCATTGGCGTGCGGATTGGCGCCCATCCGCCGGTCCCCCTTTGGCGCCAGTTCGGCCAATTCCGGTTTGAGCCGGCCATGGTCATCGAAAAGTTCCTCGGCTTTGTAGCTCTTCATCCAACTTTCAAGTTGCGCAACATGTTGTGGATGCTCGGAATCCACCAAGAGCGGCACTTGATGGGCTCGAAAGGTTCCTTCGACTTGCAGGCCATCAACTGTTTTCGGTCCGGTCCAACCCTTGGGGGACTTGAGGACAATCATCGGCCACCGCGGTCGCGTTGTGTCCTTATTGTCCCTGGCATTCTTTTGGATTTGCCGAATGTCCTCAATGACTTTGTCCAAAGTAGCAGCCATGAGTTCGTGCATCTTTTCAGGCTCATCCCCTTCGACAAAATATGGCGCCCAGCCGCAGCCACGAAAGAATTGCTCCAATTCTTCGTGTTCGATGCGGGCCAGCACAGTCGGGTTGCTGATCTTGTAGCCATTGAGATGCAGGATCGGCAGAACAGCTCCGTCTGTGATCGGATCGAGCAATTTATTGGACTGCCAGGCGGTCGATAAAGGGCCGGTTTCCGCCTCGCCATCGCCGACAATACAGGCGACGATCAACTTGGGATTATCGAACGCTGCTCCAAAAGCGTGACTGAGCGAATAGCCCAGCTCGCCGCCTTCGTGAATCGACCCAGGCGTCGTCGGCGCAACGTGGCTGGAAATTCCGCCCGGAAACGAGAATTGCTTGAATAGTTTTTGCAGCCCTGCTTCGTCCTGTGACACGTCTGGGTAAACTTCACTCCAAGTGCCTTCGAGATAGACGTTGCCCACAATCGCCGGGCCGCCATGACCAGGGCCGGCGATATAAAACATATCAACGTCATATTTCTTGATGACCCTGTTCAGATGCACATAGATGAAATTCTGGCCAGGCGTCGTGCCCCAATGTCCGACCACCAGCGGTTTCACGTCGGACAACTTCAGCGGGCGTTTCAGCAGCGGATTATCGTAAAGATAAATCTGCCCGACTGACAAATAGTTGGCGGCGCGCCAGTAGGCGTCCATGTTGTGGAGCAGTTCTGGTGTGAGTGTGCTTGTATTCATAGGTTATAGCATTGCAAATTTAACATGAAAATCGCTGGGCGGAGCCGCAGCCCAAACGTCGATCGCTGGCATAATTTTCTTTCGTTCGCGCATGTTTCCATAGCGCAGACGTCACAGTAAACTGCGGGCGGCTGTTTGTTATGGGGGGGATTCACCCCATTTTGCGGAATTCTTTTATGGATTCGGTGGACGAATGACTCGGTAGAATTGGGGAGCAGCCAAGCTGGCGCCGTCGATAAAGATGGCGGGACTGTTTGAGGCGCTGTTTGTGGAAACAGGCAACCAACGGACTAAATTCGACGACCTCTCCACCACGTAAGAAAGGCCAACGTTGGCGGTGTGGTCGAATAGAAAATGGCCGCCCGATATGGCCGGGGCGGTTATAAAAATGGCGACCGGAGCAACGACGTTCATGCTGACCACGCTGGAAGTGGTTGAAATACCAGCCGCCGTGGCCGCCGCTGTCAGCGCGTAGGAGCCGGCGGGCAAAGTCGTAATGGTCAGGCGGAAGGGAAGGGTCGCGGTTGAACCGGCCGCAACGCTGTTGGTGAAAAACGTTACATTGGTCACAGTCCCTCCGATGACACTCGCGCTCGCACTAAGGGTCACGGTGGCGGGAGCTGCCAAGACTGTTCCGCTGGCGGGATTGGTGATGGCCACAGTCGGGGCCGCAGCCGCCGCCGTCGAGCGGACGTAGGTGCAGGAGCCGTCATTGGCAAAACTCGAAAAGTTGATGGACAAATAGATGTCATCGGAAATTAAATGCAAGACCGCTGGCATCCCAACGCCTTGCGAACCGTGAAGCACCGAAAACCAACTGCCATACGCCAGCGACGCGTAATTATCGAGAGATCCGATGGCCCATTCCGTATCGGATGGGGAACCGTCGGGCGTGCCAGAGCCTGGCGAAGCCTGATCGCCATACGAAGTCTGGCTGAAGGCGTTGAAAATTCCCAAACTGCTGGCGCGGGTGATCCAGACATGAGGGGTAATTTGGTCGGTGTTGGCTGGAACGGTCGGGTTCGCCGCCTGGCCCGTGGTATGCGTTATCTGAACGCCCGGCCCTGTCCAAAGGGTTTGGGCCTGCAAACTCGAAGCAATCATTGCCAGCAGCGCGAAAATACCAATCCATCTCCAGCGAAGGCAAGTGTCGGGTTGGCGATTCATAGTTTTGCATGACGCAATCGCAACGCGTTGGTGATGACCGAAACCGAACTCAGGCTCATCGCTGCGCCCGCGATGACGGGACTGAGAAGCAGGCCGAAGAACGGATAAAGCGCTCCGGCGGCAATGGGTATGCCGAGCAGGTTATAGATGAAGGCGAAGAAAAGATTTTGGCGGATATTGCGCATCATCGAACGGCTCAAGGTGATGGCTTTGACGATGCCGCGCAGGTCGCCTTTGACGAGGGTGATACCGGCGCTTTCCATCGCCACGTCCGCGCCCGTCCCCATCGCGATGCCGACGTGGGCGGCGGCAAGCGCCGGCGCATCGTTGATGCCATCACCGGCCATCGCCACGATTTGGCCTTGTTGACGGAGTTGCTGGATGCGCTCGTGTTTGCGTTGCGGCTCAACGCCCGCTTCCACTTGATCCAGTCCAAGAATTTTGGCGACAGCACTCGCGGTGCGTTCGTTGTCGCCGGTGAGCATGATGATTTTCAGGCCGAGTTTGTGAAGTTGCGCGATGGCTTCGGACGTGGATGCCTTGATGGGATCGGATACCGTGAGAATTCCGGCGGCTTTTCCATTGATGGCGACGAACATTGCCGTCTGTCCTTCCGTCTGTAGCGCGGTCGCCTTCGGTTCAACAATAGCCAGATCCGTGACGCTGCGCTCTTTGAGGAATTTCAGTTTGCCGACTGCAATTTCGCGTTCGCCTACTTTTCCAGTGACTCCCCCGCCGGCGATGGCAGTGAAGTCCGCCACGCTTTGCAGCTTAACACCGCGCTCTTTTGCGGCATGAACAATCGCGGCTGCAAGTGGATGCTCGCTGTTCTGTTCAACCGACGCGGCAAGGAACAACAAATCATCTTCAGTCACGCCGTTGATCGGAAGGACTTGAGCGAGTCGTGGTCTGCCTTCGGTGAGCGTGCCGGTTTTGTCCACGACGACTGTGGTGACTTTCTCCATGATTTCGATGGCTTCGGCATTTCGGATGAGTACGCCTTCCTGAGCGCCGCGCCCAATGCCAACCATGACGGACATCGGCGTGGCGAGCCCAAGAGCGCACGGACATGCGATGATGAGCACGGCTACGGCATTGACGATGGCGTGGGCGAAGCGCGGTTCTGGACCGAGGCAAACCCAGCCGATGAAGGTCAACACTGCGACGGCTAACACAGTCGGAACGAAATAGGTGGCAACCTTGTCCGCTAACGCCTGAATCGGCGCGCGGCTGCGTTGCGCGGCGGCAACCATCTGAACGATCCGCGCGAGCACGGTCTCGCTGCCGACATGCTTGGCCTCCATGAGTAAACTGCCGGTGGTGTTAAGCGTCCCGCCAGTTACTTTGTCGCCGACTCCTTTTTCGACAGGAATCGGCTCGCCGGTAATCATGGATTCGTCCACCGAGGTTTTGCCATCGAGCACAACGCCGTCCACCGGAATCTTTTCGCCGGGTCGCACGCGCAATTTCGCTCCGGCCTGAACGGACTCAAGCGGCACGTCACATTCTTCGCCGTCTTGAACCACGCGCGCGGTCTTGGGCGCAAGGTTCAGCAAAGAGCGGATGGCGCTGCCGGTTTTGCTGCGCGCCCGCAATTCAAGCACTTGTCCGAGTAGCACGAGCACCACAATCACCGTCGCCGCCTCGAAATAGATTCCGACCTTTCCATCTGGCGTAAGCGAAGTGGGAAACGCGCCCGGCACAAGCATGACCGCCGCGCTGAAGACGTAGGCCGTGCCGACGCCAATGGCGATAAGCGTGAACATATTCAAGTGCCAAGTGACAAGCGACCGCCAGCCGCGTTTGAAGAATGGCCAGCCCGCCCACAACACCACGGGAGTTGACAGAATGAATTGAATCCAGCGTGACGTGTCCCCCATCGTCCAACTTTTGTGGCGCAGCGAGGGAATAAGATGCGCCATGGCGAGCAGGAAAACCGGCAGTGCGAGCGCACCGCCAATCCAGAACCGGCGCGTCATGTCGGTGAGTTCGGGATTTTCTTCTTCTGCCGCTGACACAGTTTTCGGCTCCAATGCCATGCCGCACTTCGGGCAATTCCCCGGATGCTCCTCCTGCACTTCCGGGTGCATCGGGCAGGTATAGATGGTTTTGCCCGCCGTCGGCGCAACCCAGGCCGGATTGCGTTCCAGCGCCATGCCGCATTTTGGGCAATCACCCGGTTTGTCCGATTCCACGCCGGGACACATCGGACAAAAATACTTCGCTCCGGACGAGGGTTTCACAGTCGCTTCGCCGTGATCGTGATGCTCGTGACCGCCGCAACAATCCCCTGCCGATTTGATTGACGCACTTTGAGACAAAAACTTTTTTCGGCAATGTTCGCTGCAAAAATAAAACATCTGTCCATCGCGTCCGGCGTGGAGCGCAGTTGTTTCGTCCACGGTCATTCCGCAAATTGGATCTCGGTGCGCAGATTTCGATTCTTTCATGGTCGGTTCGCTCTTGGTTGTTATTATCACGCTTTAACTCGCTGTCAGTTCTTGATTTCGCCGCAAGTCGGCATCTCTTGTCCCAGATAAGGATTGTTGACGTCCTTGTTCGTTTGCAGCCAACTGGCTTTGGCCATCGGACAATACACTTCGACGTAGGCGTCTTTGGCGTGATGATCGGCCAGATATTTTATGAGCGAATCGCTTAACGGCTTGAACGCCGCGCGCGCCGATTTCAAGTCTGATGCTTTGGACAAAACATCCGCCTGCTTGGCGACAGCCTCGGGCAACATTTTCATGTTGTCGCCTTGAATCACTTTGGCAATGGCGTTGGCTTGTTCAGCAACGCCCTTAAGCGAATCGTTCGCCAAATCGGCTTGAATTTTCAGGTAATGGTCATAGACCGATTTCACTGGCTGCATCAGGGCGGAATTGCCGGCGAAGGCCGGTATGCCGGTCAACAGGACCAGGACTGCAATGGTTGATAATGTTCTTTTCATATTTTCTTCATCGTTATGTGTTGTCTGTTTTCGTTTTCGCAACTTGGTTAGGTTTCGATCCCGTCGCGTTTCAGATCCCCGTTCGGCGCGACGACGGAAACCGTGCCAGGCGGATTTTGATACCAGCCGGGGTCGGCGTTGCCGGTTGGGACTTCATCGCGCACTTTGAGGATGGTGAACATGCCGCCCATCGTGATGTAGCCGAATTGTCCCTTTCCGCCCACCATAGCGATGCTGTTGGGCGGATTCGGCATTCCCATATCACCCATCGCGCCCATGCCGTCCGCGCCCATTGCCATGTAGCCGGGCACGATCTTGCCTATTTCCCGGCCCAAGCCAGCGATGTTCATGCCAATAACGTTTCCAAATTGATGCCCCATTTGGTTCATCACATGATGGCTCATGTGGCAGTGCATCGCCCAGTCACCCGGCGCGTCGGCGACAAATTCCACCGTCCGCGTCTGCCCCACCGCCACCAGGACGGTTGTTTCGGGACGACGGGCTGATTCGGAGATTTCGCCGCCGTCGGTCTCGGTGATGAAGAACCGGTGCCCATGCAGATGAATCGGGTGGTGATCCATCGCGCTCAAATTGCCGATGCGAATTCGGACTCGGCTGTTGTGCCTGACCACCAATGGCGCCGTGCCGGGGAAACACCGCGCGTTCATCGTCAGAATATTGAAGTCCGTCATTTCGGTCGGATTGGGCCGGCGCGCGCCCACGTCAATCCGCCATTCGCTCAACATGATGGCGAAGTCGTGGTCCACCGGTGGCCCGCTGGGTTTGCGCGGGTGAATGACGAACAGGCCCATCATGCCCATCGCTATTTGCGTCATCTCGTCGTGATGCGGGTGATACATGAAGGTGCCGTGCTGTCTGAGCGTGAATTCGTATTTGAAAGTTTCGCCCGGTTGAATCGCTTTTTGTGTCAATCCGCCCACGCCGTCCATGCCATTGGGCAGAAAGATTCCATGCCAATGAACCGTTGTGGGCGCGGCCAGTTTATTTGTGACATAAATCCGCACGCGGTCGCCCTCAACCGCCTCGATGGTCGGGCCATGGACTCGGCCGTTGTAACCCCAACATTCGGCCACAAGGCCGGGGGCAAATTCGTGCGTCACCCGCTCGGCGATGAGATGAAACACCTTCGCGCCGTCCACCATTTTCCAAGGCAGCGTCGCGCCGTTGACGGTCATGACGGGTTTGTAACCCGCTTCTGTAGATGGGGTGAAAGTTTGCGTCTGGCCGTTGCTGACGACCTCAGCGGCAACGGCGTTCGGAACGAGTCGCGCGATTAGCGTGCCGCTGGCGGCGGTCATTGCGCCCCTAAAAAGTTGACGGCGATTTAACATATTTATTCCTTTCAGAGTCAGTGTTGAGGATTGGGTGACGTTGATTTTGACTGGAATACAGGGGCAGGCGCGTTGGTTTCGATGGTTAATCGTCCGCCAACGGCGCGTTCGAGTTCGACGCGGGCGATCCAGTAATCGCGCAACGAAGCAATGTAATCCTGCACGACCGTTTGTTCGCGTTGCTTGGCCAGAAGCAGATCGTAACTGCTTTTTTGCATGGCGTCATATTGCAACAGGGTCTCGTGCAGAATTTTTCCCTCCAACGGCAGCAGATGTTGCCCGGAGAATTCGGCGGCTTGGCGTGCGGCAAGCAAAGCATCCTGTGCCTGGCGCACTTCTGAGCGAGCATTGACTTCCAACGCCTGGTAATTGTCCCGCGCCTGCCGGTATTTCGCCGCGAGCCGCGCCACGGCGGGCTGGCCTTGGTCAAACAGCGGCAGTTCCAAATCCAGCGTCGGTCCGGTCACGCGCTGGCCGTCGGGCGTTTGCTCCGAGTCCACGCCGACGGCCACGCCGGGAATAAAGCGCGTGTGCTTTTTCAGCCGCAACGCGGCGGCGATGGCTTCGGCCTGGCTGCGCGACGCCGCCAAATCCAGCCGCTGGTTAATCGCAAGTGACTCAAGATTCTCCAGCGACGCTTCGTTTTCGGGCATTGGCGGCAATTCATCCGCGATGCGCCAGTGAATTTGTTCGCCCGACAAACCGAGCATGCGATTGAGCCGTTCACGTTGCGCCCGCGCCTGGGCCTGCGCCCGCATGAGGTCAAGGTGCGATTCGGCGGCGGATGCCTGATGATGGTGCAATTCCAGGTCGGGGATGTTGCCTGCGTCGGATTGCCGCTGGGCAAAATCCGCCGCCGCGTCGTTGACCTCGACAATCGTGGCCAGCCGGTTCGTCAATTCCAACTGTGCTTGCAGCGTGTAAAACGCCATTTGCACGTCTGCGGCCAATTGCAGCACCTTGTCGGCGACCTCCAATTTGGTTTGTTCCAGATTTTTCGCCGCAACTCTTTTGCGCGCGGGCAACGTCAGCAGGTCCAAGAAATTACCGGCGGCGGAATACTCTGCGTCCGTAATCGACGGTGGGCGATTGGGAAACCGCCAGCTTCCGGCAAGTTCGATGTTTTGCAGCCGCGAGGCTTGCGCCAAATCCGCTTGTGAGATGCCGATTTCTTCAAACTCGGCCTGTAACGTGCGATTGTTGAGGAACGCAATCATCACGGCGGTTTGCGCGGTGAGGTTGGTTTTGAACAGCGGTTCAATCGCTTTTGCAATTTCGCCGCTTGATGAATCGTTGCGTGGCCATTGCACCGACTGGCCAGTGCGCGCCGAGACGGTTTTGTTCAGGTCGCTGAATGCGGCCTTCGGATTTGTACTGGTGCAGCCCGTAAAAGCCAGCGGCAAAGCCACGGCCAGAAAAACCGGCAATGTTTTCAAGGTCATTTTGTTATGTTTTAATTTCGGGTCAATGAATGGAGTTCCTCCGTGAAGGGAAGCGACACGGAACAAATGGGGAAAACGAATCAGGGCCGAATTACGGCTCTATTGATTCGCGTAGTGGAAAGCTGGCGGGGCGTGACTGCGGAGCGCCGGGCCAAGACACACTTCGGGCGTGAAGACCCATTTGCGCGGGCTGGCTTGGCGTGAGAAAAACGCAACTGGCTCAATTTCCGTAGCGTCCAGCATCAACATGAACGGCGCAACGATGTGGAGGAGTGAAAGCTGAGGCGTGACCAGTGGCAAGGTGCCATGGCCGATCAGGGCGGATTTGAGAATCTGGCAGGAAGCACCCGCGCAACGGTCGTCGTCGCATGGCTGCGAACCGTGATCTTCGTTTCCATGATGCGATGATGCAACCTTGACCGAGTGACAACTCGCGTCGCCGCCTTCGTCGTGACATCCTTCGGTTAAACAGTGCGCCTGGCATAGAGCCTGTGCTCCAATCCACGTCAAAAGCGTTGCCGCCGCAAAACAGCGGAACAACGGGCCAGAAGCTTTTGGGCGCAAACGCATGTTCTTAACCGCACCTATGGTCGAAAGTGCTCGCACAAAATCAGTTTGTCAACACGTCGCAAACCTCTCCGCTGAAATCCTGTTAATTGATTCGACCCCTTTTCGTCATGACCTTATATTCGCTAAAGTGAAAACGCTGGCGGCAATTTTTGGTCTGGATGAAAGGGCAAATCGGCTGGTGGTTTGGAAAGTTCGGATTGGCATTCTCCTATTTTGTGTCGCAAGCACAAGTCCGGCAGCAGCGGAATCGGGGTCGGTTAAACTTGTTCGCACTCCTGATGGCGGTATTCAGCCGCAGGCCGTGGTAGATAATCGCGGCACAATTCACTTGATCTACTACAAGGGCGACGCAGCGAACGGCGACATCTTCTACGTCCGCCAGGAACCGGGGGAGGAGGCCTTTTCGAGAAGGATTCAAGTGAATAGCCGACCCGGCAGCGCCATGGCGATAGGCACAATACGAGGAGCGCAAATGGCGCTGGGGAGAAATGGCCGCATCCACGTTGCCTGGAATGGACACTCGCCCAAGGGAGGCAACTATATGAAGGCTCCGATGTTGTACACTCGGCTCAATGACGCTGGAACGGCGTTTGAGCCAGAGCGGGATGTCATCACATTCGCGCGGGGCTTGGACGGAGGCGGCTCCGTTGCGGCCGATAGACAAGGAAATGTTTTTGTCATGTGGCACGCGCCTAAACCGGGCCCTACCGAGGACGAGGCCGGACGCGCCGTCTTCGTCGCGCGCTCAACCGACGATGGGAAAACCTTTTCGCCGGAGAAACTGGCGATAGAAAACCCAACGGGCGCCTGTGGTTGCTGCGGCCTGAAGGCATTCGCCGACGGCGCGGGCAACGTCTTTGCCCTTTACCGTGCCGCGTCAAAAATGGTGAATCGAGATGAGACATTGCTTATCTCACATGATCGCGGGCTGAACTTTGAAATAGCGTACACGCAGGGGTGGAAGGTGTCCACTTGTCCCATGAGCAGCGCATTTTTGTCTGAAAGCAAAATGGGCTTGCTGGCCGCCGCCGAAACACACGGAAGGGTCTTTTTCGTGCGCGTTGACCCAAACACAGGGAAGGTTTCGGAGCCGGTATCACCCGAGACGAAAGGCAAATACCCGGTGGCGATTGCAAATGACGAGGGGAAAGTGCTGCTGGCGTGGACGGAAGATACTGCATGGGGGAAAGATGGGGAGGTCGCGTGGCAGGTTTTCGATGAGCACGGCAAAACGCTCTCTGAAAGGGGACATGCTGAAGGTGTGCCGGCGTGGAGTCTGGTTGCTGCTGTTGCCAAGCCGGATGGCGCTTTTGTGATAATTTATTGACGATTGCGTAAAGCCACGTCGAGAATTTCATGCGCACGTCAAACTTCCTGCGGTGTTGAAAATCACGGACGAACGTATCTTGCGCGAGATCGGCGGCATCCCTCACGATTTGACGTTCACTGGAAAACTCACGTTGCCGTTGCCGCGCGGTCCGTCATAACGCAGCGTGGCTTTCCAATCGCCAGCCATATCGGGCTTGACCTTCGCCCGGTATCGGCCAGGTGTGCCGGTCGGTTCAATGGTTGCGCCGGAGTGCATCACCATTCCGGGCATATTCATATCGAGGTCAAACTTGACCGTGCCAGCATCAACGAGTTCGCCGCTGGCCGCGTCTCGGAACTCAATGAGGATGTCGTTCATGGCGTTTTGAAGTTGGCCCGTGGAATCGACGAATGTCACCGTGAGGTCTTTGACTTTCTGCGTGGCGAACGACTGACCTGAAACAGCCGCGCCTGAACTGCCGCCATGCCCAAATTTTTGCCAGGCGAAATATCCGCCCGCAACGAGCGCAAGAAGAATCAGTGCGATGAAAAACGCTTTCCAACTTCGTTGCGCTTTGGCCGGTTCCGAAGTGGATGGCGCAATTGAAGTCACATTCGGATTACTCGTCACAAATTCAGTGAGGGCGGATGAATCGCGCGTTGCTTTGGGCAAATACCGCTTGCGCCAGAAGACATAAATGACCGGATACAGCAGCAGTTCCAGGATGCCTGACGTTACAACACCCCCAATCATCGGCGCGGCGATGCGTTTCATCACGTCGGCTCCGCTCTGCGTGGTGGCTGACCACATGATGGGGAGGAGGCCGAACATAATGGCGCAAATAGTCATCACTTTCGGGCGAACGCGATGGACTGCGCCTTCAATGACAGACTCCCGCAAATCGCCCATCGAGTTCATGCGGCCCGCGATTCGAAACTTGTCCCAGGCTTGGTCGAGATAAAGCAGCATCACCACTCCCGTCTCGGCGTCGAGTCCGGCAAGAGCGATGAGTCCGACCCAAACGGCAATGCTCATGTTGTAGCCGAGCAGATAGAGAAACCAGAATGCGCCCACCAGCGAGAACGGCACGGCCAGCAGCACAATCATTGTTTTCACCACCGATCTGGTGTTCAGGTAAATGAGCACAAAAATGATCAGCAGCGTGAATGGCACCACCACCTTGAGGCGTTGTTCCGCGCTTTTGAGATATTCAAACTGACCGGCCCATTGAATGTAGTAGCCGGGCGGAAACTTTATTGTTTCGCTCAGACGTTTGGAGGCCGCATCGACATAGCCTTGAATGTCATCGCTTGTAATGTCCACAAAAACGAATCCGACAAGCTGACCGTTTTCGGTTCGGATCGACGGCGGCCCTGTGTTGTAGCTGATGTCCGCCAGCATGGAGATTGGGATTTGTGCGGCGCCGCCAGCGGCCCCGGCCGGAACCGGCACCAGCACTCGTTTGAGGGTGTCGAGATTGTCACGGAAATCACGGGCGTAACGAACGCTAATGGGGTAACGCTCGCGGCCTTCAACCGTCGTGGCGATGGTTTTGCCGCCGATGGCCGTTTCAATGATGTCGTTCACGTCGCCGACCGTCAGGCCATAACGGGCCGCGACTTCGCGATTCGGCGTGAAGTCCAGAAAGTAACCGCCTGTGGTGCGCTCGGCAAAGGCGCTTCGCGTGTGGGGAAAATCGCTCAACACTTTCTCAATCTGGACACCGATGTCTTGAATCTTGCCGAGATCGGGGCCAAAGACCTTGATGCCCAGAACCGAACGAAAGCCCGTGGTGAGCATCTCGGTCCGCGTCTGGATGGGCATCCAGAAGATGTTCGCCATGCCGGGGGTTTTGATCTTTTGATTCATCTCGGCGAGTAATTTTTCCCAGGTCATTCCAACGCGCCATTGTTCCGGGGGTTTAAGTTTTACGACGGTTTCAAACATCGAAAGCGGCGCGGGATCGGTGGAAGTTTCGGCCTCACCCGCCTTGCCGAAGACCGATTCGACTTCGGGGAATTGTCTAAGTATCCGATCCTGGATTTGCAGGATTTTCGTCGCTTCTTCAATTGAGATGCCGGGCACGGCGGTTGGCATGAAAAGAAGGTCGCCTTCGTTGAGCGGCGGCATGAACTCTTTGCCTAGCTTCTTATACGGATAAACCGTGATCGTCATGATAAGCAACGCGACGATGAGCGTGAGCCAACGAAAACGAAGCACGAAATGCACGAACGGTTGATAGGCCCAAATCAAAAAGCGATTGACCGGGTTTTTTTGTTCCGGGGTGATCTTTCCGCGCACGAAGAACGTCATCAGCACGGGCACAAGCGTCGCGCCCAGCAATGCGGCGAAGAACATTGAAAATGTTTTGGTGAACGCGAGCGGCTTGAACAAGCGGCCTTCCTGGGCTTCCATCGAGAACACCGGAATGAAGCTGACAGTGATGACGAGCAACGCAAAAAAGAGCGGGCGGCCCACGCTCTTTGCCGCCGCGATGATCACTTCCATCCGCTCGGCGTTCGTGGGATCGCGTCCTTTCTCGTCGCGGAAATGTTCGAGGAACTTGTGCGCGTTCTCGATCATGATGATGGCCGAATCCACCATCGCTCCAATAGCGATGGCGATGCCGCCCAGCGACATGATGTTGGAAGTAAGATGCAACTGGTGCATCGGGAGAAACGCGAGCAGGATGGCAATTGGCAGGGTGATAATGGCGACAAGCGCGGAGCGGATGTGCCAGAGAAACACCAGGCAGACGAGAGCCACGACAATGCTTTCTTCGATCAACTTTTCCCGCAGGGTGGCGATGGAGCGATGGATAAGCTGGCTTCGGTCATAGGTGGTGACCACCTCGACGCCTTCCGGCAGAGAGGGTTTGATTTCCTCCAGTTTTTTCTTGATGCCGTCAATAACATTCAGCGCATTCTCGCCATAGCGCATCACGACAATGCCGCCGACCACTTCGCCCGTGCCATTCAACTCGGCGACTCCCCGGCGAAGGTCCGGGCCGAGATGCACGATGCCGACGTTTTTGACAAAGACCGGGGTTCCGTTCTGTGACTTTAGTGGGACGTTCTCAATGTCGGCGACGCTCTTGATATACCCGCGCCCGCGCACATAGTATTCCGTCGAGGCAACTTCAAAAATCTTCCCGCCCACGTCCCCGTTGGAACGGCGAATTTTGTCCACGACCTCACTGATTGGAATGCCGTAAGCCAGCAATTTGTTTGGGTCGAGGTCCACCTGGTATTCTTTGACGAAGCCACCAACCGACGCCACTTCGGAAACTCCCTTCACTGATTCGAGCGCGTAGCGCAGATGCCAGTCCTGAAACGAGCGGAGTTCAGCGAGGTTGTGTTTGCCGGTTTTGTCCACCAGCGCGTATTCAAAAACCCAGCCCACGCCCGTGGCATCCGGCCCGATGACGGGGTTGACGCCCTCCGGCAATGAGCCGCGCACTGAATTCAAATACTCAATGACCCGCGAGCGCGCCCAATAAATGTCTGTGCCGTCTTCAAAGATGACGTACACGAACGACTTGCCAAACATGGATTCGCCCCGCACGAACTTGACCTTTGGGGCCGCGATGAACTTGGTGGAGATCGGGTAGGTGATTTGGTCTTCCACCAAGTCAGGCGAGCGGCCTTCCCAATCCGTATAGACGATGACCTGGACATCGCTAAGATCAGGAATGGCATCAAGTGGAGTCCGGTGCAGCGCCCAAAAGCCGCCCGCGATGCCGAAAATGGTCAGAATGATGACTAGAAAAGGATTGCGCGCACTCGCCTCGATGATTCGTTCGAGCAAGAATGGCTTTCGCGGTTCGCTGGCCGGTGTGGGAGACGTGTCCATGTTCGTGCTCCTTACCAGGATTTCAAAGCGCCCTGAACCTTGGCTTCGGCGTCAATGAGAAAGTTCGCGCTCGTCACCACACGCTCTCCTTCTTTCACACTACTTTTGACTTCGTAGAAGTCGCCGTATTGACGGCCAAGTTCGACATAGCGCGGCTCCAATTTGCCTTCGCCCTTGTCCACGAAAATGATGTTGTGCAAGCCAGTCGGCAAAACTGCGGGCACAGGCACGGCCACGCCTTCGCCCATATTCATGGTCAAATCAATGTTCACGTACATATCGGGCTGGAGCTTGAAATCGGGATTCTCAATATCAATCCTGACGCGGCCCGTCCGCAGAGCATCGTTGATAAACGGATCGAGGACCGATATTTTCCCATTGAACTTTTCACCGGGGTAGGAAGAAGTTGTGATGCTAATGGGAAGCCCCCTTTTCAGCATGGGCAGTTCATCCTGATAGAATTGCGCCCAGACCCAAACCACCGATAGATCAGCGATGTCCACCAAGTGGTCGCCGACCATGACGCGCCGACCTTGGTCAACCAGGAGATCTTGCACAACACCTTTGAAAGGCGAGTAAAGGGTCAATATTTCCTGCGGCTTGCGGGTTTTTTCCAACTCAGCGATCTGCGCATCGTTAATGTTCCATAACCGCAATCTTTGCTTCGAGGACTCTACCAGTCGTTCCATGCTCTCCAAAACAGCCTTACCTCCATTCGTTCGTGCTTCATCCCGCGCTTGGAGCAAATCCGTAAACTCATTTTGGGTCGTTAGCAAATCGGGACTGTAAATAGTCAGCAACGGCTCGTTTTTTTGAACCAACTCGCCGCGAGAAAACACAAAAAGCTTTTGAACGTAACCCTCCACGCGCGCGACGTAGTCCCAATGGCGCTCCTTGTCATAGGTAACCATGCCTACGGCGCGGACAGTGTGGATGAACGGCCGCTTTTCAATCGTCGCGAACGTGACGCCGATCTGTTGCTGACGCTCCACTGGCACCGTGAACTCGCTCGGCTTTTCTTCGCCGCTCATAAGCGCCGCAGTGTTGGTGGTCATGCCTGCCGCGCCCTTTTTCATCACCGGAACCAGGTCCATTGAGCAAATCGGGCACTTCGCCTTGGGGTCTTGGGATCTCACCGACGGATGCATGGTGCAAGTGTAATAATCCACATCGTCGGGTTTGGAGGCAGTGTCGTTCTTTTTGCAGGATACGGCTCCAACCAACAAGGCGATGGTTGCCAACGCCGCGACCCAGAAGTTTAGAGGTTTAATTTTCAACATAAAATTTCAGTGATCGGTGTTGAGCGTGGGTTCATTTGACAGAGGAATAAGCGATTCAAAACTTTCCAAACCGCTCCAGAGCATCAAGTCGGCAATGGTTTGGTACTGTCCCGCAGTGGCGCGTGCGGCCCTCAATTGAGCATCCAGCGCGTCGCGGCGGGCGTCCAACACATCGCGTAACGTCACCTTGGCTGTTCCCCAAAGAGTCAATTTGTCCGTCAGCGCCTCTTCGGCGCGGATAGAAATCTCTTCGCCATAGAGCAGGGCCTGCCGGCGCTTGGCATCAAGATCAACGGTCAGGTGATGCACTTCCTCGCGCACCATTAAAATTTGGTCTTCACGCTCCTGCTGCGCTGACTTGATAGTTTCCCGGTCGCGAGCGTAGTCCTTGCCGTATTTGCCGCCGTTGAACCATGGAAGTGAGAAGGAAAGCGTGAACATTCCCTGGCGAAATCCGCCATCGCCAGAATACTGCCAGCCCTGGACTCCCAGAGCGACATCTGGCAATCGTGTCCGTTTCGTCCGTTCCGCTGTCGCTTCGGCTTCCTTGATTTCCTTTTCCACAACCTTAAGGTTGGGTTCATTGGTCAAGGCCAGCGCCACGAGCTTTGCGCTGTAGGGCACGGGCGGCGCGACGGGAGGGAGCCGAAGTGGCGGCCACGGCGAATCATGATGGCGATTGAGCAAGCGATTCAGCATAAAATAATCATGCGCCAGTTCGAGGCGGTCGGTTCGCAATTGATCGTTTTGCACGGCAGCCGCATTTTGGATTTGGAGCGTGTCGGCAACATCACCCTGTCCGCTGCGATACTTCGCCTCCACCGCCTTCGATGTAGCCCTGAGCCATTCGAGGTCTTGCTCCTCAATATTGACGACTTCTTCGGTCAGCGCCGCCACGACAAGCGCCTTGGTAATATCATCGCGCAGTTGTTGAAATCGGACGTCCGCTTGAGCCTGGCGCGTGGACACGCCGGCTGCCGCGACCTCCCGGTTCACTTTCGGCATTCCCCATAAAGGCAGCTTTTCCTGAACCCCATAAACAAGATCACCGTTGGCGCTGGGCGAAAATCCCTGTGGGCTGAAAACATTGACCCCGAACATGGCCGTCGGGTCCTCCCAAGCGCGCACCGCCTCGGCGTTAAACGCGGCGGATCGAACGCGGGCGTCAGCCGCTTTGAGCGAGGGATTATTTGTTCGCGCGTCCTCAACGAGCCGGTCGATGAATTGGCTCGAAAGAACGACACTATTAGCTGGCGCGCTCGTTGGCAAATTGTTCTGCGCCAGCGCAATGCAAAGACCGCCGAAAAGTACACAAATGGTTGTCAAAATCTTCATACACTGATCCTGTCAAAAGGAATTAAACGGTCGAAAAGAGAAACAATCGTCCCCTAATGGGGACACTTCACCTGGAAGAAACCAAATCTCAGAGGAGATAGCAGCAGTCCCGCTGGAAAATAGGGAGCGCTGTCATCGAGGCAGGCAGGAAAGTCGGGATGGACATCTCATCCGGGAAGGAGGCGGTCGCGGTGAGCGTCGAGACAAGGGATGGCGCTGGGGCTTGCCACTCGTTTTGCGAAGGGGTCGGTGGCGCGGTGGGTGTAACGGGCGCGCGATTGTCAGCAGGCGTTGCGCAACAGGCCCGCCCGCAACACTGGCAATCCTTTGAACCGCAGCACTTGCGCACGACAGGGGCGGCGGACGTGGCGGCCCCGGCCGAGACGGCGAAGACGCTCTGCCAAACCGTGACAACGCTGACCAGGACGGCGAGGAGCACGGTCGCGGCTCTGGAAAATCGGGCTGACATCAGCTTGCTTTGACCATAAGGCATTATGTCACATGCCAGGTATCTGTGCCAGCATTATTCTCGGCCGTATTTGATTATATCGGAACGCGCTGGAACGCCGGGCCCGCAAATCCCTCTACGGAACTGTCACCGAATAGTAACGTTGCGCCCAATTGGTCGTGGCTCCAGCGTCGGTGTAGGCGGCAGTCCCGCTGACACCGAAAACGTTGCTCGACAGCAAGTTCCAGGTCGAGCTTACGGGCGTCAAGAGGAGGTTTGTCGTGGCCCAGAGTCGGTAGCTCTCGCCGCCCGGACCCGAGAAGGAAATTTGTATGCTTCCATTGGTCGCGAGGATGCCCACCGGGCCGGGCGGCGACACGCTGATGACGCTGATCGTGCCGTTGACTGCGAGATTGGAAAGGTTCCAAGTCGTGCCTGACGGCAAATTGGTCGAGCCGAAGGCGCCGCTGTAACTTCCGGCTGAAAACAAACGGTAAGTGTCGCCGGGCGCATAGACTCCGCCCGCGCCGGTAATGGTCAGGTTCCCGCCAAAGGTCACGCTGGCCGCCACAATCTGGCTGTTGGTCGCCGTGCCGCCCGCTTTGCTGATCTGGAAAAGATTCGTGCTGCCCGATTGAAGGACAAGCGCGTTGGTGATGGTCAGTGTGCCGATGGTATTGGAGCCAGGACCGCCCGAGGAAAGGGTCGAACCGGCCGCCATGGTGACGTTGCCCAGAATGGCGCCGCTGCCGATCAGGCTGCGTCCCGTGGTGATGGTCAGCGTCGGAGCGGACAGCGCGG
>DASRLE010000537.1:0-10974 GCA_035648615.1 Saccharimonadales bacterium (SeqCode)
AAAGTCAGGCCTGCGATCATGCAGGCCGCAATTCCGCCGGACATGACCAGGCCGAGGCTTTGAATTCCCTGGTGCTTGGCGAGGGTCAGGCTGCCGAACCCAGTCAGCGCGGTCAGGCCGGAAACCAAAACCGCTTTCCCGGTGCTCTTGGCCAGAATGCCGGGGTTCCGTTCCTCCGCGACGCGATTGAGAATATGGATTCCGTTGGTCACGCCAATGCCAATGACCAAGGGCAGCGTCATGATATTCGCCGGGTTAAACGGAATGCCGGCCAGCCCCATCACGCCGAGAGTCCAGATGCTGCCAATGGCCACTGGCAGAAGCGAAAGGATGACGCAGGTCACCGAGCGAAAGTGCAGGAACACCATGACGGCGATCGCGCCCAAGGCATAGAGCGCGGCTTGCTGGTAGCTGTTTTTGAGCAGGGTGGTGTATTCGTAAAGTTGCACCGGGGTGCCCGTAACCTTTTCCGGGTGGGGCGCCATGACCTTATCCAGTTCGGCGATGAACTCGCGCTGATTTTCGTGGTTCCAAATATCGTTGGTCGGGAAGACTTGAACCATGTAGTGGCCGGTTTGGCCAATAAAGCGATTGCGCAAGGCGGGCGGCAAATCCTTGGGTTCCAAACGGCTGCTGGTATCCTGGGTTTTAATCGTTTCGAAGGTGTTGCGGATGTCGTCGAACAGGGCGCTCTGGAATTTGTCCAGCCGCGGCAGAACGGTGGGATCGTTCCTCAACATTTTGACGCGAAGATCATCGATGGCCTGCCGCAAGGAGGTCAATTGCTCGACCAGATTGGTCTGGTCTATTTCGGCTGTGCCGTCCGCCACCAGCCGGTGTCCTCCCTCTTCCGGTTTGGCGGGGACGACATTTTTTTCCACAGTGTCGGCGGCCAGGTCAAGGTAGCCCGTCAGACTCCATAGCGTCCGGCTCAGATCGTGAAGCTGGACCGGCCCGGCATCGACGGGGGCAAAATGCAGGTCGGAAACTTCGCTTTTGATGGAGTTGACCAATCGAATCTCATTGGTCTGCTCCCGGGTCAATAAATCGAAAACGGCGTCCCCCTTATCATCGCCATCCACGCTGGCCACTGACGGCAATTTCTTGACCTTCTCCTCGATCTCGCGCGCGTCCGGCAAGCTATCGGCCACGATGGCCGCGTAGAGAACCGACGTGCCCGAGAACAGCAACTTTTTTTCGTAGATGACGGCGGGCAGCCCTTTGCTTTGCATGTGCAACAAATTGTAATCGAAATAGACTTTGCCGAATTGCGAGGCGGCGGCGACGCAGGAGAGCAGGGTGACGATGACCACCATGACGGGCCGTTCCAGCCAGAAGTTTTCGATTCGCGCCCTTTTCTCGAGACCGGCGCCCTGCGCATGATCAATAACATTTTGCCGGCCCTTCATCAGCAGGATGGGTAGCATCGTCATCATCGGAATAAGACAGAGCACCAGGCCGCCCCCAGAAATAATCCCCATCTCCTGGATCCCCTTGAAATCCGTCAATCCCATCGCCAAAAACGCCATGGCCGTGGTCAGCGCCCCGGTGATAATTCCCTGGCCGGTGAAAACCATGGCGCGTTCAACCGCATCCGATGGGGTGCGGCCGTTGCGCATCTCCTCCTCGTAGCGCGTGATCAGGTGAATGCCAAAATCAATGGCCAGCCCGATCAAAATGGGCGCGAATGTAATGGTCAAAATATTCAGATGCCCAATGGCCAGGAAGGTAAAGGCCATGGTGTAGCCCAAGCCGACAATCAGGCAGGTGACCGCCTTTAAGGGCCGTCCTACTTGCCGATAAGCATATATAAAAATGAGCGAACAAATGACCAGCGACACGATGCTGGCCATGATCGAGTCCCGTTGCGATTGCTGCATTTCATCGTAGTCCAGCACCGGCTGCCCGGTCAGCCCGACGTTTAACCCCGGCACCTCGACTTCCGTCTGGCGCATTAATTGGGCCATGCGTTCCACCGCCTTTTCGACCACCGCCTCATTGCGCGGCCGCGCGGTCACCAGATAAATGCGGCCTTGCGCGAAGGTGATGTACATCCGCTTCTCCGCCTCGGCGCCCGCGCCAAAAAGCGTGTTGATCCCGGGCGAAACGGGCGTGCCGGGGCGCGACAAACTATCCGACGCTTGTTCCACGATGCGTTGCAACGCGGGAAGCGCGCTCATCATCGCCGTGTTCGCCGCGTTTTGTTCCTGTTTGGCCGTGCGAAATTGGGTGTTGATCAGCTCGAAGAACGAATCCAGGTTCGTGGCCTGGGTAAATTGTTTGATGAAGGGGCGGAAATCTTTCATCTTCTGCCGCATTTCCTTCAAGTCCGATTCCGGCACAAAAAGCAGCGCTTTCCGGCCGAGCGAAGTCAGGTCCCCTTTGTAAAACACGTCGGTAAACAAATTTGTTTCCGGCTCCAATTTCGCCGCCAGTCTTTCCACGAACTGGCGGTTGCGCTCCATGTCTTCGCTTTCCACCACCACGGCCAATTCATCTTCGCCGGGGAATTCCTGGCGAAACTTCATATAGACCTGGTGCGTCGATCCGCCCACTAAATTGTCGCGGTTCATGTCCAGCTTCCAATGCGTCGCGGTATAAATGACGCTCAGGACAAAGAGGAGGATCTGCGGATAAATAAACCATTTGGGGTGGCGGCAAACCAGCCGCGCCAAAATACGCAACAGCTTCGCAAAGACAGAATCAGCAACTGACGTCATGCCGCGGGAAGTTCGGCGTTGGAATAAACGTCTTTCACGTCGTCATGCTCCTCCAGCATCTCGATCAGGCGGCTGACTTCTTCGGACGTCTTTGGGTCGGTCAACGGAACGGTGAGAACGGGAAGCCAGGTCACTTCCGCGACGACGGCCTTGATCCCTTTGCCTTCGACGGCCTTATGCACTTTTTCAAAATGGGCCGGGTCGGTCAAAATTTCAAAGCCCTCCGCCTCCGTCCGAAAATCTTCCGCGCCCGCTTCGAGGGCCAGTTCCATCAATTGATCTTCGCCGGCCGATTCGCGCGCGACCACGATCTGCCCCTTGCGCTGAAAGAGCCGCGTCACCGCGCCCGCCGTGGCAATGGCGCCCCCGCTTTTCGTGAGCAGACTGCGGATTTCTGACGCCGTGCGATTGCGGTTGTCGGTGCTCAATTCAATCAGGATGGCCACGCCATGCGGCCCATAGGCTTCGTAATTGAGGTCGTCGTAATGAATCGCGTCGCCTCCGCCGGCGCCGCGTTTGATCGCCCGGTCGATGTTGTCGTTGGGCATGTTGGCCGCGCGGCACTTGAGCAGCACCATGCGCAAGCGCGGGTTCATGGCTTGATCGGCCCCGCCGATCTTGACCGCAATGGTGATTTCCTTGCTCAACTTCGCGAAAATCCTGGCGCGCTTGGCGTCGATCGCGCCCTTAAAATGCTTTACCTTGGCCCATCTGCTGTGTCCTGCCATAAATTCTGGTTAACAATGATTTGAGGTTGGGGAACAAGGCCGGTCAATCTCCCGCGTCCCGGCGCCGGCTAACTGCGCGGGGCTTCCGGTTCGACTTGGACGGCTGTGCCGTAACACAAGACTTCCGTGATTCCTTGCGCCAGTTCCGTGGCGTCGTAGCGCACGCCGATGACCGCGTTGGCCGACAATTGGTTGGCGTGCGCGATCATATCCCGAAAGGCGTCATCCCGCGCCTGCTCGCACAGGTCGGTGTAAATGGTGATATTGCCGCCGAACAAACTTTGGATGCCCGCGCCAAAATTGCCGATGACCGAGCGGGACCTGACAATAATGCCCCGGACCACGCCAAAATTCTTGACCACTCGATAACCCGGCAGGTCAAAAGTTGTTGTTGTGAATGGATGCGTCGTGTTCACCGGCTATGCATTCAACACCAATCCCGCGCCAAGCACAACCCTTCAATTGCAGCGATCAAATCCAACCTGCGGAAAGAAAGGCAAAAAGATGAGGGCAACGCAAAAAGATGGGGAAAAGTTCTATTATTCTCTTCTTCATTTTTTTGCCCCCATTTTTTTGCCATTCAAACCATAACACCCCACGCCCTCATTTGCCGCTCGATTCAAAATCATAAGTCCCCGAGGCGACTTCAAACACGAGATGGCCCGGCTCCGCCCGAATGAAGCTCACGCCCGGGACCCGGAGCGCCGCGTGGCCGCTTTCGCGCACGGATTCGGCGTCACTGCCCGGCAGCACAATCGTCGCGGTGGTGTTGGCTGGGATGGTGGTTTTGAGATGGAACCGGCCGTTGCGTTTCGTCCACTGCGTTTCAATGGGGCCGTGGATGCTGGCGTAAGTGGTGTCAGCCCAGGCCAGCTTATCATCAGGTTGCGGCGCAATTATAATATGATCGTAGCCGAGGCCATCGCTGCGAATGCCGCCGATGTTTTCCGCCATCCACTGATAAACCGCGCCGAAGGAATAATGCGCAAAGGAATTCATGCCGGGATCTTGAAAGCCCTTCTCCGGCGTCCAGCCATCCCATCGCTCCCAAATACTGGTCGCGCCGTGGGCGATGGAAAACCCCCACGACGGAAAAGTATCGTTATGAATCAACCGGTAAGCCACGTCGTTGCGGCCGATTTTGGCCAGAACCAGCATCAGATTCTTGGTGCCGATGAAGCCGGTCGAAAGATGCCAATCGCGCTTTTTGATCAGCTCGACCAGACGCTGTGCGGCCGCTTGTTGTTGATCGGGATCAAGCAAATCAAAGGCCAGCGCCAAGACGTAGTCCGTTTGAGTGTTTCCCTCGATTTGCCCATCGGTCCGCACATACGCGTGCTGAAAGGCGGCCCTGATTCGGGTGAAGAGATCGTTGTACTTCGCGGCGTCGTCGGTTCGGCCGAGAGCCGTGGCGATGCGCGACATCAATTTCGTGCTATAGGCGAAGTAAGCGGTGCAAATGACCGGCTTGGGCGTTTCGTCTTTGATGTTCAGCCAATCGCCAAAACACTGGAATTCCTTGGGCGGCAACAAATTGTTCGTCGAGCGGTTTTTGCAAAAGTCGATAAAGCGCGCCATCGAATCGTAATGCTTTTCCAGAATGCGGGTGTCGCCATAAACTTCATACACCGTCCAAGGGCAAATAACGCCCGCGTCGGCCCACGCCGGCCCGCCGTCGTCTCCCGCCACCTTGACCGGCGCGACCATGGGAAATTCGCCGTCTTTGCGCTGGCCGTCCGCGACGTCCACCAGCCATTTGGTGAAAAAAGCCTGCACATCCTCGTTCAAGGTCGCCGTGCGAATGTAAACCTGGGCGTCGCCCATCCACCCGAGCCGCTCGTCGCGCTGGGGACAGTCGGTTGGAATGTCGATAAAGTTGGCCCGTTGCGTCCAGTAAATATTTTTGGCCAGCCGATTCAGCATCGGGTCGGAACAGCTAAACTTCCCCGCGTCGGTGGTTTCGCTGCTGAGGGCAATTCCGGTGATGGTTTTCTTGTCTGGCATCTTGTCCAAACCAGTGACTTCCACATATTGAAAGCCATGGTAGGTGAAGCGAGGCTCCCAGGTTTCCGTGCCATGGCCCCGGCAAATATAGGTATCGGTCGCCAGGGCGCCGCGCAGGTTGGTGGTATAGATGGAGCCGTCAGGATTCAATCGCTCGGCAAAGCGCAGCGTGACCTTTTGGCCCGGCTTGCCCTTCAGTTTCAAGCGGGCCACCCCGGCAAAGTTTTGCCCCATGTCAAACACATACACATCCGGCTGAACCTGCTTGATGGATTTGGGCGTCAGTTCCGCAAAGACGCCCACCGCAGGGCCGGGGTGAGCTTGCACCAGCGGTTTCATTTCCGCGCCGGTCACGACCGCATCCCACGCTCGATCATCGAAACCAGGCTCGCTCCACTTTTTCGCCGCGCGGGCGTCGTAAGATTCACCCATCAAAAAATCCGTCCCGGAAATCGCTCCGCTCGATGCTTTCCAACCCGGGCCGCTGGACACGATGTCGTGGGAACCGTCGACATAGTCGATCTGAAGCTGGGCGCGCAAACGGGGCTTTTTTCCATAGTGATCGCGCACATGGTTCCAGCCGATGTAACCGCTGTACCAGCCATCGGCTAAAATCGCGCCCAAAGCGTTGCGCCCCCGGCGCAAAAGTGGAGTGACGTCGTAAGCGCGATAGTGAACGCGCTTCGCATAGTCCGTCCAACCCGGCGTGAAGCGGTCCTCGCTGACCCGCCGGCCGTCCACATAGAAATCGGCCAGCCCCAGCGCAGTGACATACAGCGTGGCCCGTTTTATTTTCTTGGAAACCTTGAATTCCGTTCGCAAATAGGGCGGAGGCGGGAGGAAAAGGTTGGTGGATTTCAAATCGCGCTGTCGCATTTTGTCGTAGCCGATCCACGAGCCCTTCCAGTCGTCCTGCTTCAGCAACCCCATCGACCAAAACGCCGGCTGGCTCCAGTCCGAAACTTTGTCGTCTTTGTCCCAGACCCGCACTTTCCAATAACACATCTCGCCGGAAACAAGCGGTTCGCCATCATAGACGATGGCCGTTGTGTCGCTGCCGGGGATTTTGCCGCTGTTCCATAGATTGGCGGTTTTTGCGGACAAATCTTTTGGCGTGGCGGCGACGGCGACTTCGTACGCGGTCTGGCGTTCATCGCGTTCCTTCGCGGTGACTCGCCAGGATAAGCGCGGCGCGGTCTCGTCCAAGCCCAGCGGGTTGATGCGATATTCGCAACGCAGAGTATCGGGAGTCAGCGCAACCGCGGCGGAATTCTGTTCGAAACCGCCGCCCAGCGCAGTGAAACCGAGCGACAGCAAAACGAGGGGGGAATTTTTTGGGAACATGCCGGTGCGGATTAAAAGTTGAATTGATCGATGTTTTCTTTATTGAAGATGAACGGCGTGCCCAGAAGAATATTGTCCCCGGCCACTTGGAACGTCCCCAGCGGACCTGCATTGAAATTAGTCGCGCCTGGTTTTAAAGCGCCGGTCACCAGCGCATCCGCCGCCGCCACCGCCAGGTAGCCAAGGTCTTCGGTCTTCCACAAGATCACGCTGTCGGTGACCCCTTCCTTGACGTAGCGCCGGTTCTCGTTGGGCAAACCGAGGCCGATCACTTTGACCTTCCCAACTTTGCCCGCTTGTTTGACCGCTTCCGCCGCCCCCGGCACCGCCGGCGAGCAAATGGCCATGATTAGTTTCAAATCAGGATTGGCGCTCAAGAGCGCCGTCGCTTCGCTCTGGGCCTTGTCCTTCAAATCATCGCATGGACGCAACGCCACCATGGTCATTCCCGGATACTTGGCGGCGCGGCGCGCCTCAATATATTTCTGCCATTCAATCATATTACCGGCGGTAAGGCTGGCCGTGATGATGGCAAACTGGCCCTGGCCGCCGCACAATCGCCCGGCTTCATCCATCAGCGCGTTGCCAATGCCTTTCGGCGTGGCTTGATTGACAAAAAATTCCCGCGCATCCGGCAGCGCATCGGCGTCATACGTGACGACCTTGATTCCTTTCGCCTTGGCTTTGCGCAACGCGGTCGAAATGCCGTCCTTATTTTCGCAAGCGGCCGCGATGGCATCGACCCCAAGGGTGATCCAGTTGTCAATAATCTCATTTTGTTTAGCGGGGTCCGGCTCGGTGGGGCCGTCGAAAATCAGGTCCACGTTCAAATCTTTGGCCGCCCTGTCCGCGCCTTGCTTGCAGGAAATAAAATACGCATTGCCTTTGCTTTTGGGCATGAAGGCGATGGTCACTCTTTTTCCCGCCGCCGGGGCCGCCCCGTTACCCGAGTCCTTGTCGGACGATTTATTGCAACCGGCCAGCAAGGCGACGGCGGAGCAAATGAGGAGGGAGAAAAATATTTTCATGCGCTTTAATTTTGAGTCTCGGCGCCCAGTTTGCCGATAGGCGGCGATGCTGGCAAATGGAATTTAAGCCGGCGCCACTTTGCGCCCCTGCCGCCGGATAAAACCAACCGCCCCCAACACCGCCACCGCCAGGGCGGCGATTTGATATCCGCTCAACGGCCCCGCAATGCGCGGGGTGTCACGAAGAAATTCGTGCCCGAAACGAAAAATCCCGTAAGCCATCAAGTAAATGTGAAAATGCTGGCCGGGCAAAATTTTGCGCCAGCGCATCAGGAGGATGACGCCGAACATCAGCGCGTTGAAAAGCAATTCCACCAGCGCCGCCGGCCAGCGCGCCACGCCTTCCGGGTCGTTCATGGTGAACCACGATCGCTGGCAAACTTCGCCCAGGCAGCACCCATGGAAAATGCAGCCGACTCGTCCGAGCATGACGCCCAGCGGAACGACAAAAGCAAACCAATCTCCTGTCGCGCCCTGGTAGCCGGCCAGCGGTTTGACGATTTCCACCGCGAGATAACCGCCGAGCAGGGCGCCCGTGATGGATTTGCCGGTGGCCAGCACCATCCAGCGGTTCGGATCATGCCAGTGCAGCCATCCCTCTGAAACCAGATAGACCACCTTGGCCCCGAAGAACGCGCCCGCCAGCGCTGCGATGTAAATCAGCGCCAAGCGGGAGTCGCGCCGGGCCAGGCGCGACCAAAACGCGATGCTGACAAAGATTCCCGCCAGCATCATCCAACCGTACGCGCTAGGCTGGGATTGCCACATTAAATACGAGTGTTGCTGCACCCGATAAAGACCGAGACCACCACATTCAAAACCAAAAAAAGCAGTGCGACAAAAGTTGCCAGGATCGGCCGGCGCGGCAAGAGCAAGAATGACGAAGCAAAACAGCAGATGACGGTGACGACGCAGAGAATCGGCACCAGCGACGGAATAGGATGGTTTAAAACCTTCTTCAACAACACTAAGAAGATTAGTGACGGCAAAAAAGCCACTAAAAGTGCAAGCCCAAGAAATACGCTCTTTTCCGGTTCGCCTGGCGGGATTATGTTTGGCTCTTCATTCATCGGCAGAGTGGGTCATAGTATGTTCGCATCGGCAAATCCAGAATAATAGCGGCAGAAGGAATCCAATTTCCCATCCGGGCGGATAACGTGCGTGCAACAGCGGTCAATCCGGTCTTCATCCCAAGTCAGCGCGTCCATAAACGGTTTGATGAACAGACGAAAGGTATGCGTCTCGTCCAATTCAAACTTTTTCAGCAAGTCCCCCAGCGGCTCGGATTCACAACCGCACTTCATCAGGTCTTCCAGCTTGTATCGAACTTTGTCCTGTAGAAATCCTTGCACGGCGGTGAAGTCAATAAAGTCGCTGACCGACCGCACTTGGCCGTTTATTTTAAGCAGGTAGCCGATGGTGGCGCAATTGGGATCGCCGCAGGGCAGGGGGGTGAAATCGTCGAAGCGCAACTTGCCGGCCGATTGTCCAACAGCGGCCAAAATCACCTCGGCCGTGTTCAGGCGATTCGGGAGCAGGCCGGGAATGCGCCCACTGCCGAACATGGGTTGAAAGCTAATTCCCCGGACGTTGGGAAATTTCAGCCCGAATTCAATGCTTTCCCAAACGAAGCCCAGATTTTCGGGCGTGACCGTCATGGCCAATGTCACCGGAATGTTCATGGCGCGGCATCGTTCGAGGCAGCGTTCGCGCGTCGCGCGCAAGTCCGCCCCGCGCAAGAAGTGCTGGCCGGCCTCCTGCGCGCCGTCAAATTGCAGGTAAAGCTGGAAGGCGCCATAGCGAAAAGCCGCGCCCATCTCCGCAGCAAAGGCGTCATCATGGGCGACGCGAACGCCGTTCGTGTTCAACAGCACATAGTCGATCTTCGGATGATTCTGCAACCAGCACAGCAATTCAAAAAAGTGCGGATGCAGCGTCGGTTCGCCGCCGGAAAGCTGGAGAATCTCAATGCCGCCTTTGCGATCGACCACGCCTTGAATGCGCCTTTGCAAATCTGCCAGCGGAACCGCATCGACTTTGCCCGCCGCGCCCAAGGGAGAATCGGCGTAGCAGGTAGGGCAGCTCAGATTGCAGGAGTTGACAATTTCAATCAGCGCGAGACAGGTGGAAAGTTTCTCCTGAAGGCCGAGCGCGTCGCCGGGTTCAGCGTTGCGGCCCAGTGTGCCGGCGGGCGCATTATCCGAAACCCGGCAGGCCTGGCCGCCGCAGCAGGCATTGTCACTCTTTCCGTGCGCCACCCAATAGAAGCGCGCATCCGTGGCAATGCAGACGCTCGCCTCGCCATGTTCAGGACAGGTGCGTTTCAACAGCACCTTCGACGGAATTCCTCCCGTGCGCCACACTTCCGCCGGACAGGCGGCATGGCAGACCGGGCAGCGCGAAGCAGTGCGTTTGAGGAGTTTATCCGTGAGGTGGAAATCCAGCGAAGGGAAAACTTGAGTTTTGTCTTTCATATTCCATGGCCCTCCCGTTGCCCGTGCGGACAGGTCGCTATTTTCCCCAGTATGAACAATTTCATTGAATGGACACGCCGGTATTTAATCAATTTTTCGAGTGATGCGCCAGCCTAAAACCCACCAGCCTGAGACACACTTGGCCATTTTAAATTCCGTCCGCCCTCATTGCTTTTTTCCACCCCTCGGAATAAAGTTGGGGTTTATTCAGTGCTTCGGAATTGCCATATCATGAAACGCCGCCCCCGCATGGCTCGGATGCTTGTTCTTTTGTCGCTCCTTGCGGCCGGTGCGGTCAATGCGCAATCCACCCAAGTGTGTGACGGCTGTTCCTTTTCGGGGAACTACACCAATGTCAATCTGCTCTCTCTGGCCGGGCCAAACGCCAGCACCCTGGCCAATCAATCTGCCTTTTTCAACCAGGCCGTGGTGCAGGAAACCAGCATCGCCGGCCTTGGCTTTAACGCGGGCGGCGGCGGCACGACGGCCTTTTATAATTTGGCGGCGGGCACCTATCAGTTTATCACCAACAGTTCCATTTACGCTTTCAATTGTTGCGGGAATGAAATTTTCCAAAATCAAGGTTTGGTTTGGAAAAGCGCTGGCACAAGCAATACGGCCATTTCCGTCTCCTTTAATAACCTGGCGGGAACCATCAAAGTGGATCGAGGAGAAT
>DASRLE010000538.1:0-5428 GCA_035648615.1 Saccharimonadales bacterium (SeqCode)
GGTAAAAGCTGTTCTCGCCGGATTGCCCTCGCAGGCCGGGCAGAGCCAACCCTCCGCCTCCACCGGCAGCGGCGTGCGACAGTGCCGGCATATACGCAACGTATCCATCAGTATTTGCACTCCTTAATAGAAGCAGCAGAGCCGCCAAAGGTTACTGCCATTGGCAATTATTTGCGAGGGACTAAATTTGGAAGTCGGCCGGGCTGCGGTTTTTCTTGCTGGTGACTTTGACGTCGATTTTCTCGTAGGTGACCAAGGAATTAGGAGGAACACTTTGATTTAAAAAAACGCTCGCGCCAATCGTGCTGCCGGCCCCGATGTTCGTCTCCCCGCCCACGATGGTCGCATTGGCGTAAATGGTGACGTGGTCTTCAACAGTGGGATGGCGTTTCTGGCCTTTGAGCAATTGGCCGCCCGCCAGGGAACGGGCCACCAGCCCCACTCCTTGATACATTTTGACATGCTGGCCGATGACCGCCGTTTCGCCGATGACGGTCCCCGTGCCGTGATCAATAAAAAAGTGCGAGCCGATCTGCGCGCCGGGGTGCAAATCCATCCCGGTGCGGCTGTGGGCCCATTCGGTCATCATCCGGGGAATGAGGGGGATTTTTTGGAGATACAGTTCGTGGGCCAGGCGCTGCACGGCGATGGCCTCGATGAAGGGATAAGCCACGATGACTTCTTCTTTACTCAAGGCAGCCGGGTCGCCTTGAAAAGCGGCTTCGGTATCGGTTTGGAGCAAGTCGCGCAGGCGCGGCAGACTGCTCAAAAAATCCAGCGTGGCGGAATGCGCGCGGGTGGTTAGATCTTTTTTGTCGATTTCGTGCGCATATTCGAGGCTTTTGTAAATTTCCTCCTCCAGCCGTTCCAAAAGCGAATCCATCAACGTCGCGATATGGACTTTCAACTGCGAGGAATAAATGGAGCGCTCGTCGAAAAAGCCGGGAAAGAGCAGCCGCAGCAAATCCACCGTGATCGACGCGATGGCTGTTTTCGACGGGAGGTTTTTGCCATCCAAATGATTGATGCCGCCGACGCGGGCGTAGGAGGCAATGAGTTGATCGGTTAATTCAGTAACCGTGTGATCCACCGCACCAGTATTCCGCACCTCTGGGGGAAAGGCAAGGAGGTGTTATCGCCCGCCGACAGCGCGGCTAGTTTCTCAGCCCGCGTTTTCCACCGGGGAAAGGAGACCATTCACCGCCGACCGCAGTTCCGCAAGAGCAAAGGGTTTGCGCAGGACGGCGTTAACCGGGTTGCGAGGGCTTGGACGGTAGCCGTGTCCCGTGACCATCAAGATTGGCTTGGAGGGCGCTATCTGCCTGATTTTTGCCGCCAGTTCACTTCCGTCCACAAAGGGCATCCGATAGTCGGTCATCACCAGGTCGAAGTCGCTTTGTGAAAACAGGTTGATCGCCTCAGCGCCGTTATTGGCCTCGACGACTTCGTGGGCGTCCAAAAGGAGAAGGCTCCTGATCGTTTCGCGAACGCCTCGTTCATCTTCAACGAGTAAAATGCGCTTTTTCGGTATGGTTTCTTGCGTGTCGTCCATCTTCGTTTCTTAGGTAGCAGGATCGCTGCCAAGTCTTAATTGAGAAGGAAGGACAAAGATTCGATGAGCAACCTATATGTAATTATCTGAAATATAGCGTCTTACGCTGGCTTTCAAACTCCACGGTTACCGAACTGGGGCCGATCTCACAAATGCGATAGGCATCCACTACTTCATTCACGCGCGTGAGCCTGCCATTGATGATCGCCGAGGGATTCCGGGCGGAAAAAAATATCCCCTGCAATTTCAAATGATCAAAGTCCGGATCGGGCATGGAAGGATGGACCGCGCCCGCGGGCACCGAGGCGATCTCCGCCGCAGGAGGCGGTTCGGCGGCGGGCGGAAGGGCGGCCGCGGGTTTCATGGGCGGGAGTATCTTGGCGGACACAGGCAAAGGCTGGCTCTGCGGCGCTAAAGGCGGTATTGACACAGGGGGTTCGACCTCGGCGTAGTTGACGGAACGTTCCCGCATGAACCCCAGCCAGCAAAGCAAACACAAAACAGCGACCATGCCGGCCCCGCCGTAAACAAGATTCATCCAATTCCACCCGCGAACGCCAACCGCATAAGCGTCCTGGGCGACATCTGCCTCCGCCTTCGCAGCCAGCGCCGGAGCGGACGGCGCGGCGGCGCGCTGTTGGGGACGGCCCGCAGCGGAAGTTGGGGCGCCAACGGCTTCGCGCCACATCTCCAAACGGTCCGCCAAGCCAAGCTCATTCAGATAATCCACATCAAAAACAGGCAGGACAAGGCCCTGGGCGCCCGCATTGCCTTCGTATTCCAGGACGTTGGCCACATGGACTGCGGTCAGTGGGCTGAACTCCTTTTTCGCCGCGCGCGAAGGTTCATGATGGAAAGCTGCGGCTTCGATGATTTCCGCCGGCATTCCCCAAAGGCCGAACAAGTAAGCGCCGATCTCGCCGTGCGTCGCGCCGAAAATGTCCTTCTCCACTTCCCATAAAGGCAGGTGCTGCTTGCGCGCCACCGCGAGAGCGCCGCTATATTGATGATCGAAGTTGGCGGCCAGGATGACCTTGCCCACGTCGTGGATCAGGCCGGCCGTATAAGCGGAAGCGGCCAGCCCGGGATCGCCGACTTCCAGAAGGGCGAATTGCTTGGCAATCCAGGCCACGTTCGTGCTGTGCTTCCAAATGCTATCGATGCTGAAGTAAACCGGCTTAAATTTATCGTATTGACTCATCAGCTTGACGGACATGATGAGTGACTTGACCGTCTCAAATCCCAGAATGCCCACTGCCTCGGCGGGATCGGTAATGGCGTGCGGCAGGCTGAAGTAGGCCGAGTTGAGCACCTGCAACATCTTGGTCGTCATCGCCATGTCCTTGGCCACGATGGCCCCGATGTCTGCGGTGGTGGCGTTGGGATTGTTCAAGGCGCTAATCACCTCCAGATACAGCGACGGAATCGTGGGAAGGGTCCGAATGCGGCCGACCAATTCGCGCATGTTCGAGTTGACAATCAAATGGTCGGCCAAAACGGAGCGCTCGATCGTGCTCTGGAGGGTGGCGGGGTCAAACGGCTTGGCCAGAAACTGCTGTCCGCCCACCATCTGCCCGATGACGCGCTCCTTCATCCCGGCGGGCGCGGTGATAAATCGGATGGTTTCCGGATGGGCCACCCGAATATGATCCAGCAGCGTTGCGCCATCCAATTCGGGAAAGTCGATGCTGGCCACCACGACCTCGCAGGGTTGTTGCTGCATTTCCCCCAGCGCGGCCATCCCGCTGCAGACGCGGACGACCTGCCATTGCGGCCCCAGAAGCCCGCAAAATTCCGCCCATGCCTGACTATCAGCATCGGCAAAGAGAATTCGTTTCCCAGCCATAAAAATCCGCACTGCTTAGTTGTCTGCATCCTCCTATCGGCAGAATCGGCGAAAAACTTAATACTTGACGGAAACGGCTGATGGGCAACGGGGGCCAAACACAATTTTATCGTGCGTCTTTCGGAAAACCGGTAGCGTCCGGGCCATTCAGTGTGAGTTTTTTGTCTCCAGCGGCGTTCTGGTTTGCCGCCACTCTTCCGGTGGTGGTGGCCTTTTATTTGTTGAAACGCAAACGGGTGGTCCGATTGGTCGCAAGCACGTTGCTCTGGCAGAAGTTTCTGGCCGAGACGCAGGCCAATGCCCCTTTCCAAAAGTTGCGGCATAATTGGCTGCTCATTTTGCAATTGCTTTTGCTCGCGCTGGCGATTCTGGCTTTGAGCCGTCCTTACTTTGCGGGGCACAGCGCGGCGAGCGGGCTGCGGGTGGTGATTTTGGATGCCTCGGCTTCGATGCAGAGCACGGACGAAACTCCTTCGCGCTTCGAAAAGGCGCGGGCTGAGGCATTGCAATTAGTCGATGGACTGAAGGACCAGGACGACATGCTGGTGTTGCTGGTCTCGGCCAATACGGTGGTCAAACAGTCAGCCACCGCGAACAAGGCGGCCTTGCGCCGCGCCCTTGAATCTTGTCAAGTAACGGATTCCTCGACCCGCCTGACCGAGGCGCTCAAGCTGGCCGATACGCTGGTGCGCGACAAACGCGAGCCGGAGATTCACCTCTTCAGCGACGGCGCGGCCGGGGATTTGAGCGAGTTTGCGGACAAGGGCTTGCGGGTGGTTTATCACAAACTCGGCCGCCGCGCCGAGAACCTTGGCATCACGACGCTCGATATCCGCGAGAACCCGGAGAACCGCCGCGAACGGGCCATTTACACCAGTGTGGGGAATTTTTCCACCAACGCGCAGCAAACGTCGCTGGAATTGCTCTTCGACCAACAGGTGGTGGACACGCGCCGGTTGAGTTTGGCCCCGGGCGAAACGTCGCCGCAGGTTTTTTCCGCAGTGCAGCAGCGGGATGGCATCTTCACGGTGCGGATCGACGCCCACGATGATTTGGCGGCGGACAACCAGGCCTCGATCGTCAGCCTGCTGCCGCAACCGGTCAAAATTCTACTTGTCTCGCACGGCAATCGTTTTCTGGAAAAAGCCTTGCGCGGCGCGGGCAATGTCAGCCTTTCCGTGGCCCCGGACTCGACGGACGACGCGGAGAATTACGACCTCGTTGTGCTGGATGATGTGACGCCATCCGTCTGGCCCAAGGCGAATGTCCTGGCCGTGCATGTGGCGGCGACCAATTGGTTTGACAGCGGTTGGACCAATATCCAAACGCCGGCGGTGGTCGATTGGAAGAACACGCATCCCCTCCTGCGTTATATCAATTTCGACAATGTGCAAATCGCCGAAGCCCTGGCCGTCAAGACTCCGAGTTGGGCGGTGGCATTGGTCGATGCGCCGCAAACGCCGTTGATTCTGGCCGGCGAACTTTCGCACCAACGGATTGTCTGGGTTGGTTTCGACACGCTGCAAAGCACATGGCCGTTGCGCATTTCTTTTCCGATCTTTATCGCCAACGCGGTGGAATGGCTCAATCCGGCCCTGGCCAAGTCCAGCATGCTTCTTCTCCACGCCGGCCAGCCGTTTCATTATAGTTTGACACAGCCGGCCGTGACGGCGGAAATGACCATGCCGGATGGCGGCAAGAGAACCATTGCGCCCGTCGAGGGACGCGAGATTGTTTTTGGCGACACGACCAAACAAGGGACGTACCGATTGCAGGCCGGGTCCAACCAGGTCGTTTTTTGCGTGGACTTGCTGGATGCGGCGGAGAGCAATACCAAGCCGCGCGAGACGCTGCAGTTCGGCAAATTCAACACGGTCGGGGCGACGGAAATCAAGCAAGCGAGCAAGGAAATCTGGCGGTGGATTGCGGCGGCCGCCTTGGCGGTGTTGATGTTCGAGTGGTGGTATTACCATCGGAGGACGGTTTGAACTGGCCTCTGCTTTACAATAGCCTGATGGTCAGCGGAGCGT
>DASRLE010000539.1:0-4710 GCA_035648615.1 Saccharimonadales bacterium (SeqCode)
ATGATTTATTGGCTTGACTGAAATTTTCCAGCAGGCTGGGCGCGTGGGCGGACGGCGCGGCGTCCGTCTTGGCGGCTTGAGGTTGCAAAGCGGAGTGCAGGGCGCTTTCCACTAATTGGCTGCAATGAATTTTAACCGGCGGCAACGGCCCCAGACCTTGGGTCAGGTCTTCGTTGGTCATGGCCAGAACTTCCTCCGCAGTTTTTCCGCGAATCATTTCTGTGGCCAGGCTGGCCACGGCGATGGCGGTTTCGCATCCGAAGCTTTGGAAGGTGGCGCGATCCACCACGCGCCGGCCGGCTTGCTCCTTGAATTTAATCCAGAGCCGCAGCATGTCGCCGCAGGCCGCGCTGCCCGCCGTGCCCACCGCGTCGGCATTTTCCAGTTCGCCCAGATTTTTTGGATCGCGCAAAGCCTCGGCGACGCGCTTTTGAAAATCGTCGTCGGGGTTCAAGGTGTCAGCTCCAATCGGTAACGCGGAATTTTTGCATCCACCTCGCGCGACCAGCCGTCAATGCCTCCGCGCAGTCCGCGAACATTGCGAAAGCCCTGCCCAATAAAATAGGCCGCCGCGTCCAGAGTGTGCTGCCCGCGATGATCGTAAAGCACCAACAGATCGGTGCGCGGCCAGTGGGCCAGTATCTCCTGCATGACCGGTTGCGACAAAAGAACCGCCGACTCGATGTGGGTCGCTTCAAATTCCTCCCGGCTGCGTATGTCCACCAAATGAACCCCGCTCTCCTGAATTCGTAGCGCCAATTCGGCGGGTGCGATTTCCAACTCCAAATCCTGCTGGTGGCTGGTTTCGATTTGTTGGATGACGTCCGGCGTTTTTAAATTATGGCGTGCGGACAACGCCTCCAAAGTTTCCTCGGGTTGAAACGCGCAACTGGCGCAGCCGCCAATGTGATAATGCCGGAACAAGGCGCGCTGTGCCCCAGGGTAAACTTCCAGCACTTCCTTCATCGTGCTGTGCGGTTGGATTGTTTTTTTCATTCGCCAAAAAATTTCTGAATTTCTGTCAATACTTTGACCAAACGATCCACTTCGGACGCCGTGTTGTAAAAATAAAAACTGGCTCGGGCGGTCGATTCCACTCCCAGCTTTTTCATCAAAGGCTGGTTGCAATGATGGCCGCCCCGCAGGGCCACTCCGCGTTGGTCGGCCACGGTCACGACGTCATGGGCGTGGACATTTTTTAAAAGAAAACTGACCACGCCCGATCGCTCTTTTTTTGGGCCAAAGAGGCGAATGCCGCGCAGGTGGGAAAGCTGCTCGACCGCGTAAGTGGAAAGCTCGCGATCGTGCCGCGCAATTTTGTCCAGGCCAATGGCGTCCAGATAGTCCAGGGCGGCGTGCAATCCCACCGCGCTTCCAAAATCAGGGGTGCCGGCTTCGAACCGGTGCGGCGGTTCCTTATAAGTGCTGTGGAAAAAATCCACATTGGCGATCATGTCGCCGCCGCCTTGGAAGGGCGGCATGTTTTCCAGCAATTCGCGCCGCCCATAAAGGACGCCCAGGCCCGTGGGCGCGCCCAACTTGTGTCCGGAAAAAGCCAGGAAATCACAACCGATCTCCTGCACGTCGATCGGCCGATGCCCGACGCTTTGCGCCGCATCGACCACCGTGACGATATTGCGCTGGCGCGCGCGCGCGCAGAGTTCGGCCACCGGGTTGATTGTGCCCAAAGTATTGGAAACGTGCGTGAAGGCAAATAGTTTGACACGATCGCTCAACAGATCGTCCAATCGGCTCAAATCCAGAAGGCCGTCATCGCCCGTCACCGGCACGTAGGCCAGCCTGGCGCCGGTCCGCTCGGCCAGCAATTGCCACGGGACAATATTGCTGTGATGTTCCATCTCGGTCAGCAAAACGAAGTCGCCCGATTTCAGGTTCTTCGCGCCCCAAGTGTAAGCGAGCAGGTTGATCCCCTCGGTTGTGCCGCGCGTAAAAATAATTTCGGACGCCTGCCGCGCATGAATAAACCGGGCCACGCGATCGCGCGCGCCTTCAAAGGCGAGGGTGGAACGCCGGCTCAATTCGTGAATGCCGCGATGCACGTTGGCATTGTCGTGTTGGTAGAACCGACTCATGGCGTCGATCACAGCGCGCGGCTTTTGCGCGGTGGCCGCGTTGTCCAGATAAACCAGCGGCTGCCCATTGACCTTCTGGTCCAGGATGGGAAAATCATTTCGCAATGCCTCCATTGCGGCCATCTCGGGATGAAGCGGACGGTGGCTGCTCACATGAGTCCCAGTTGAAGTTTGGCCGGCTCGGAAAGCATGTCGCGGCTCCAGGGCGGGTCCCAGACCAGGAAGACCGCTGTCTCTTTGACACCGGGGATGGTGGAAACTTTCGTCTCGACATCCTGTTGCAAGACCGGCCCCATCCCGCAGCCCGGCGCAGTCAAAGTCATCTTGACTTCCACCCGATTTCCGCCGGCGGGCAAGGGCAGGATCTGCAAATCATAGACCAGCCCGAGATCCACGATGTTGACCGGAATTTCGGGATCGTAGCAGGTGCGCAATTGCTCGTAGATTTGATCTTCCGTGACCGTGGCATTGCTCGGGACCTCCGTGGCGGGCGCGGCGGCCGGGGCTTGGCCGATGGCGTCGGCATCACGGGCTTCAATGCGGGCCATGTTGCCGTTGATGATGACGGTATAGCTTCCGCCCAAGGCTTGAGTGATGATGACCGGTTCGCCGGCTTGCAGGGTCACCTTGGTGCCGGCGGGAATCAGCACCGCCTCGCAATTACGCTGCAAAATGATTTCGTTGTCCGCCATTATTTTTCCTCCGTTGAGACCAGCGGCTCGCCCTTCAACCCGGCCAGCATGGCGTGCCAGGGCAGGACCGCGCATTTGACCCGCATCGGGAACCGCCGCACTCCGGTAAAAGCGCACAGTTTCCCGAGCGCTTCTTCGTCGGTGGGGCCTGTCGTGACCATCTGTTGATACTGGTCAAAAAGTTTTTGCGCTTCCGCCACTGTTTTGCCTTTAAGGTAGTCGGTCATGAGCGAAGCGGACGCCGTCGAGATGGCGCAGCCCGCCCCCTGAAAACTAATGTCCCGAATCACGCCCTCCTCCAGTCTGAGGAAGACGGTAAAATGATCGCCGCACAAAGGATTTTTTCCCTCCGCGCTATGATTGGCCTCGGGCAAGACGTGGAAATTGCGCGGCTTCCGGCTGTGATGCAGGATCACCTCCTGATAAAGTTCGCTCAATTCATCGGCCATAAGGATAAAAACACCTAATCAAATAATCTACTACGGATTTACTGAAAGCGGAATCAATCTTTAACTGTTAAAAGGTGTTTTACGAAATAACAGGTTTCCAATTGCTTTCAAATGTTTTGTTGCTATTATGTTATTCATGACGCAAACAAAGATATCGAAGGCATTTCAAACGACGATCTCGGCTGAGGCGATTCGGATGCTTGGATTGCGGCCCGGCCAGCGGGTAAATCAGATTGTGGAAGGCAGGAGGTTGGTGATGGAACCCGTCGAAGACGCGGACGCCTTGGCTGGTTCGCTCGGAAATGGGAAACGGTCCCACTCCTTGGAGGAGATCAAAGCGGCCGCGAGAATGGGCATCACAAAAGCCGGAGCGATGGGATTGAAGGAGAAAGTATAAATGGCAGCGGCCGTCGCGGTTGACGCCAGTGTGCTGGTCCGATATTTGACGGGCGATGACAAAACCCAATCGGCGGCTGCGGCCGATCTTTTCCGAGCGGCGCAAAACGGCGCGGTTAAGCTGGTGGTTCCGACCTCGACGATTCAAGAAACGGTTTACGTGCTCGAAAGTATCTACGACCTGTCTCCGGCCGAGATAGCCCCGAAGTTGATTTCACTGCTGGCAATTCCCAACGTGGACGCGCCGGACTACCGCTGGGTGGTGGAAGCTCTTCAATTCTATCGCATCAAGAACAGTGATTTTGGCGACGCGCTTCTTTGCGCCTTGGCGCATGCGGAGGGGTGGGAAGTGGTTACATTCGACAAGGGAATAGCGAAGAAATTTTCTGAAGTCGCCGTTCGCACGCCAGCGGAATGCTTGGCTCGCAAATCCTGAGGGCTGGATCACACTTTGAATTGCTCAAAGCGCGCGGCCAGAACCTCCTCCAGCTTCACGCGGACTGGCGCCAGGCTGATGCGTTCGACGACGTTGCTGGCAAAGGCCTCGACTAACATCCGCCGCGCTTTTTCGAGGCCGATGCCCCGCGAGCGGAGGTAAAAAATTTCGTCCTCGTTCAGTTGTCCCACCGTTGCGCCGTGGGTGCATTTGACGTCGTCGGCATAAATCTCCAACTGCGGTTTGGTGTCAATCATCGCGCTGTCCGACAACAGCAAATTGCGATTGGTCTGCTTGGCGTTGGTTTTTTGGGCGTCTTGCCGGACAAAAATTTTGCCGTTAAAAACACCCCGGGCGCGATCGGTCAGAATACCGTGGTAAAACTCGTGGCTCTCGCAACGCGCCTGGGCGTGGTCCACTACGGTATGATGGTCGATCAATTGCTCGCCATGCCCCAAATAAAGGCCGTTGAGAATGCACTCCGATCCCTCCGCGCTGAAAAGAGTTTGAATCTGGTTTCGCGCAATGCGCCCGCCGGTCGCAATGGAATGGGACGCCCAATGGCTGGCCTTGGCTTGCACACCTTGAATGGTGGCAATGTGAAAAGCGCGTTCGCTTTCCTGCTGCAGCTTGCAATGTTCGAC
>DASRLE010000540.1:0-8645 GCA_035648615.1 Saccharimonadales bacterium (SeqCode)
CGACGCGGAACATCGTGCCGGGCAGGACAGCGGTGATGACGCCTTCGACTTCTATGTGTTGCTCGGCGGTTGCCTGATTCATGCGGACTTTCTGAAATTTATTTTTGAAAAACGCCAGGCGCAATTAGAACGCCAAAAGCCCGGCGAGAGAAAAGAGCGAGGCCAGAGTGACCCGAACCTCGCTCCTGAAAAAATGCTTCCGATTAGTAGTTATTGCGGGAGCCGCTGTATTCGCGACGACCACCACCACCGCTGGAATCACGACCGCCGCCGGTGCGCTCTTCGCGGGGCTTGGCGATATTGACGGTCAAGGCACGGCCATCCATATCTTTGCCGTTGAGGGCATTGATGGCAGCTTCCGCTTCCTCGGGCGTGCTCATGGTGACGAACCCGAAGCCGCGTGAACGGCCGCTGACGCGATCCATCATCAGATTGGCTTCAACCACCGTGCCTTGGGCGGCAAAGGTGTCTTGCAGATCGTTTTGGGTTGTATTGAAGGAAAGATTTCCGACGAACAATTTACTATTATTACTCATATTTTTGATGTTCAATTAAGACCCCGCGCCGCTCCAAACTGTTCCCGATTGCCGGGTTTCGAACCATCAACGAACTGTGTTCACTTGAGGATTTACCAGACCTTGAAACTACAAGCTATCTAACGAACGGCCTCACAATCACCCAGCCTCTGGAAAATAGCAAACTATTCCTCAATATTTCTTTTTGACGGCAATTCGAGGGATTTTCGCTGGCGATGGCCCAGGGGCTTTTCAAGGTTGCCTCGGCAAGGACGGTCTGACTAGGGTCTGTTGTGCCGCTGGACGTGGATACCATTGGGATCATTGCGGGGAGCCGCTCGCTGCCGTTGCTCTTTGCCCGGCAGGCGCGGGCGCATGGGGTCAAACGGTTGGTGGCGGTTGCCTTCGAGAATGAAACCAACCCGGAGATGGCGGGGATGGTGGATGAAATCGTTTGGCTGAAGGTGGGACAACTCTCGAAATTGATCGCGGCGTTGCAGGAGCGAGGGGTCGCGCGATGCGTCATGCTGGGACAGATCGCGCCCAGGAATTTATTTGATCTGCGGCCGGATTTCCGCGCGCTGGGCTTGCTGATGAGATTGAAGGAGAAAAATGCGCATTCGATCTTTGGCGCGTTGGCGGACGAATTGAAGAAGGAAGGGATCGACTTGATCGAGCCGGTGCCATGGCTGCAACCCTTGATGCCAGCGGCCGGTTTTTGCCTGGGGCCGAAGTTGAACGAGGAGCAAAGGGCCGATGTCGCTTATGGTTTTCGAATGGCGAAGGAAGTCTCTCGATTGGATATTGGCCAAACTGTAGTGGTGAAGGAAGGAACCGTGCTGGCGGTGGAAGGATTTGAAGGGACGGATGCCTGTCTGCGCCGGGGCGGGACGCTGGCCGGCCACAAGGGCGGCGCCGTCGCGGTTAAAGTAGCCAAGGAGCAGCATGATTTGCGATTCGATATTCCGTGCCTTGGCCGGGATACGGTGGACGTTTGCCACGAAGCGGGAATTGCGGCGCTCGCGTTTGAAGGAGGCAAGACCTTATTGCTGGAGGCTGAGGCGGTCAAGGCGGCGGCCAAGAAAAATAAGATCAGCGTGATTGCCTGCTGTTGAAGGACACGCATCTCGTGTGCCGTAAAACACAGCCTTGGAAATTTCATTTAGCGCTAAGTTGTAGCCACCGTCTGATTATTCGGCGAGCGCCTTCCAAAACTGTGGCATCAAACTGGCCAGGAGCTTTTCGGGTTAACTCTGAAAATTTTACAGGCTGAAGGCTCTGGGCATTTACATAACTCTGCTCGCGCAGCCAAGGAACTCGCGGCAAAGCCATTTCGTAAGGTGTGCCGTCCCATTGTGTCGTAATCGTGAGCACTGAGGCCAAGGCTAGCCTTCCATTGGGTGCAGCGCCAACGACATAAGCCCATCTTGGTTTGGCCGCCAAACCAAAATCCACAAACCAAGTATCCCCAATCTTGGGGATCACAACTCGTCCCACATAGCCGCTCTGCGGTGGACAGGGCCTAAAACCTCATCTTCAGGGCTGTCAGCGCTTAACCGAAACGGAATGGCCCTCCGCTTGACCATTTGCGTAAACATTAATCGCACCACTTCGCCGGGCGAGGTTCCAATTTCTTTAGCCACCACCCGAGCCCTCGCCGCCAACTTTTTATCAATGCGGCATTGAAATACTTCAGTCACACTACAACTGTAGGTGAGGAAGTTTTAAAATCAAGCGAAAGGCAAGCCTTTCCCGCCATTGCGATGGGTTGGGATTTGGCTGTTGGTTCAAGGTGAGATTTGAGACAGGTCAAAAACCTTGACCCCGAGGGGGAGAGATGCGATTGTGGCGGCGCAACGCAAATATCGCTTTGCAAAAATATTGTAGGAAAGGGTTGACACGGGCAGAGCGCTTTGGTCGAATTACTCCCCTTTTTTAAGATGGGAACTATGTATGCTATAATTGAAACTGGCGGCAAGCAGTATCGTGTCGCCGCAGGGGATACTCTGCAAATTGAACGCCTGGCCACGGAGGCGGGTCAATCATTTACGTTCGATCGCGTTCTGCTTTTCAACAACGAAGGCAAAACGCAACTCGCTCCCGGCCTTAAGCAGGCGACTGTTTTGGCCGATGTAGTCGAGCATATCCGCGGCGAAAAAAAGGTGGCCTTCAAAATGAAGCGCCGCAAAGGCTACCACCGCAAAGTGGGACACCGCCAGGAATTGACGGTGGTGAAAATTAAGGAAATCAAAGTATAAAGGACAGTTATGGCACACAAAAAAGGACAAGGCAGTGTTCGCAATGGCAGAGACAGCGTTAGCAAGCGTTTGGGAGTCAAAGAGTTTGGCGGTCAATTGGTGACGGCCGGCAGCATCCTCGTTCGGCAACGGGGTTCAAAATTTATCGCCGGACAGAATGTCGGCACCGGCCGGGATTGGACTTTGTTCGCGTTGATCGACGGACGCGTTTTGTTTGACAAGCAAAGCCGCCGCATCAATGTGCAGCCCCAGGCGGCGCAAAATTAAGTTTCCCGGCAAAATATGCATGGCGAGGTCCAAAGCCTCGCCCTTTTTTTTGCCAACTATGCACAGCAGGAATTTCTGACCAATGTTTGTTGACGAAGTAAAAGTTTACGGGCGGGCGGGCCACGGCGGCAAGGGCTGCGTCGCCTTCTTGCGCGAAACCTTTCGCCCCAAGGGCGGCCCGAGCGGCGGCAACGGCGGGCGCGGCGGCGACGTTATCCTTCAGGCCGACCACGATTTGAATAATTTGGTCGGACAGTTTTACAATCCCAGGCTGGTGGCCGAAGATGGCCATCCCGGTTTGGGCAAAGGCATGGACGGCCCTGCCGGCAAAGATCTCATTATCAAAGTTCCTTGCGGAACGCTGGTTTGGCGTTTGCCTTCGCCAGAAACGCTTCCTGACGACGAATCGGAGGAAGAGTTGGAAGAATCTGCAGAGCCGGAACGGGCGGCCTTTCAAACCAGCGCCAGCCGTCGTCCGGTGATCCGTCACGCCGGCTCGGAGCGCGCCATGGAGTTGGATTTGGCGGAAGACTTGCCGGCCCCGGCGGCCGAAGAGGCCAAAGGCGATTTGGCGGCGGACTTAACCGAGCACGGCCAGCAATTTATTTTGTGCAAGGGCGGGCGAGGCGGCTTGGGCAATCGCAATTTTGCCACCTCGCGCCGTCAGACTCCGCGCTTCGCCCAACCCGGCGAGTCGGGCGGCGAAGGCAATTATCGGTTCGAATTGCGCACCATCGCGCAAGTTGGGCTGACGGGCTATCCAAACGCCGGGAAATCCACCCTGCTGACCGCCATTTCGGAAGCGCATCCCAAAGTGGCGCCTTATCCTTTTACGACGTTGCATCCGCAAATCGGCATCGTCGATTACCCGGATTATTTCCGCTTGACAGTCTGCGACGTGCCAGGATTGGTGGAAGGAGCGCATCGCAATGTCGGATTGGGCCACAAGTTTTTGCGGCATATCGAGCGCTGCAAGTTGATTGTCATCGTGCTGGACATGGCGGGAATCGATGGCCGCAATCCATGGGATGATTACAAGCAGCTCCTGCGCGAATTGGAGCTGTACGACCCGGCCCTGCTGAAAAGGCCGCGCCTGATCGCCGCCAATAAAATGGATGAGCCGGTCGCCGAACAGAATCTGAAAAAGTTCAAACGCCACGTTCGCAAAGTGACGGTGCTGCCCATCTCGGCGGCCTTTGACCAGGGCATCGAGAACTTTAAGAAAGTCATCCGCGATACGGTTGAATCAAGCGAGGAGCCTTGAAGGGTTAAACCCGCGCTCTCGCATCGCATCACTCTTATGCTCAAAGCTGGAATTGTAGGATTGCCCAACGTCGGCAAAAGCACGCTTTTCAACGCCGTCACCCGCACGCGCAAAGCCGAAGCGGCCAACTATCCGTTCTGCACGATTGATCCCAATATCGGGATTGTCACCGTGCCCGACGCGCGGCTGGAAATCCTGGCGGAAATCGCCAAGACCTCGGTTATTATTCCGGCGGCGGTGGAATTCGTGGACATTGCCGGTTTGGTCAAAGGGGCGTCACAAGGGGAAGGGCTTGGCAATAAATTTCTCACTCACATTCGGGAGGTGGATGCTTTGGTTCAAGTTGTCCGGTGTTTCGAGGATCCCGATATTCATCATGTGGCCGGTTCCATCGATCCAGTGCGGGATATCGAGACCATAACTACGGAACTGGTTCTTTCCGATTTGGAAAGCGTCCAAAAGCGCCTTGATAAAAGCGCCAAGGAAGTCAAACGAGGCGAAAAGGTGGCGGTGGCTGAAGCGGGCGTCTTGAAGAAATTTCTGGAGCATTTCAATGCCGGGAAGCCGGGCATCACATTGGAACTGACGCCGGAGGAAAAGGTTATCGCGAAAGGCTTCTATCTTTTGACCGACAAACCCACCATTTACGCCGCTAACGTTAAAGAAGGCGATTTGGCGACTTCCGATACTAATATATACGTGCAACAGGTGCGTGCTTACGCCAAAGAGCACCATTCGTGTGAAACAGTGGTCATCAGCGCGCAGATTGAAAGCGACCTGATCGATCTTTCTCCTCCCGAGGCCCAAGCCTTTTTGAAGGAATTAGGGGTTGAGGAATCCGGCGTCGGTGCGCTGATTCGCAGCACGTATCATCTGCTGGGGTTGCGGACCTATTTCACGGCGGGTGAAAAGGAAGTCCGGGCCTGGACGATCCATGCGGGCGACACCGCGCCGAAAGCGGCGGGCGTCATTCACAGCGATTTCGAACGGGGCTTCATCAAGGGCGAAACCGTCGCCTATGCCGACTTGGTCAAATGCGGGTCGGTGGCCGTCGCGCGCGAAAAGGGCCTCTATCGGATGGAAGGAAAAGAGTACGTGGTCAAAGACGGAGACGTGCTTTTGTTCAAATTCAACGTGTAACGCGCGAGATTCGCGCCAAAGGCGTGTGTTTTCTTCACGCGATATGCGTGTAATTTTCGCGCAGCGGGGGATTTTTCCCGTAAACTCAATTCAAAATGCCCAAGGAGCGAAGGAATTCGGTCGTTTTTGGCGGATGGCATCATCCCTGCTAAAAGAAATACAAAATTGAGGTGACACTGCAAAATAGTTTTTATACAGTGCGCACTCCATTGGAAAATTAACCACAAATATATGAAAAAAATTCGGGACAAAAAAATAGGAGCTTTCACTCTAATTGAGTTGTTAGTCGTTATCGCGATCATTGCCATTCTGGCCAGCATGTTGCTGCCGGCGCTGGCTCGCGCCAAGCAGAAGGCGCAGCGCATTTCCTGCGTCAATAACCTGAAGCAGATCGGCACCGCCTATCGCATCTGGGAAAATGACAATGGCGATCGTTATCCCTCACTGCAAACCGTCGCTTTGGGCGGCTGGCAGGACCTGCTCTCTGCCAGCGCTTCCTGCGGAAATATCAGCTACACCAATTACACCATCATGCAGAACGAAATGGGCCAGTCGCCCAAAGTCGTCCTCTGCCCGTCTGATGATCGAAGCGCGAATACGAACTTCTACGCCTCCACCAGCACCACCCAAAATCAAACCGGCAGCTTCAACAATACGAACGTTTCGTATTTTGTCGGTGTGGGTGCCAGCGATACCTATCCCCAATCCATTTTGGGCGGGGACCGCAACTTAGGCGGCGCCACTGCCGCCAGCCCGCAAGACCAGAACTACGGGCTTTCCCCGGCCGTCGGCACTACCACGGGCGACGACGTGCTGGTTTCAACCAACGGCAACATCGTCAGCACGACCGGCGCTGGCATCACCGCCCCTACAGCCACGGGCAGCCAACTGGCCTGGTCTGCTAAATTGCATTCAGCGCAAAACCTCGCCGGCGCGGGCAACATCCTCCTGGGTGACGGCAGCGCTCAACAGGTTACGTCCGCCAACTTCCGCCAAAACTGGCTGAAAAACGCGGTTGATAATGGAGATTTTGCCGCCTCCTCGACCCCGGCCTCGGGCAGCATTCGCTTCCTGTTCCCCTGATTAATCAGGCCGGAAGTTAAGTCGAATCTAACAAGGCGTCCGCAAGGACGCCTTTTTTATTTCCCCCCCGCAGCCGTCCATTCCACAATCTGACGCAGCGAAGTTATCGGCCGGAAACCGGTGTGCCTGGCCAGCTTATCGACAATCGGCTTGCGCCGCAGCATATCCTGGAATCCCGGCGCGTAGGCCTGCGCGTAAGGCACATATTCAATGGCCGAGGACGAACCCATCACGTCAATCACCAGCTCACCCAGATTGCTCATGCTGATCTCCTCTGTGCTGCCTACGTTGAAAATTTCCCCCCGTGCTTCCTGGCAACTCCGCAGCCGCAGCAAGGCTTCCACCGTGTCCGCCACGTAGCAAAAACAACGAGTCTGGCTGCCGTCGCCGAAGACCTTGAGCGGCTCCCCCTTTCGCGCCGCCTCGATAAAGCGCGGCAACACCATTCCGTATTGCCCTGTTTGCCGTGGCCCCACCGTATTAAAGAGCCGCACGATGACCACTGGCGTCTTCTTTTCCCGCGCATGGGCCAGCGCCAGGAATTCGTCCATTAACTTCGAACAGGCATAGCTCCACCGGCTCAAGTGCGGCGGGCCGATCAGCAGATCGTCCTCCTCGCAAAAGGCCGCCTTGTTGCTCTTCCCATAAACCTCCGAAGTCGAGGCCAGCAGGATCGGCGTGCCATGCGCGCTGGCTGCGTCAAGAATAGATTGCGTCTCGCGCACGTTGCTTTCAATCGTGCGCAGGCTCGAATTCATGACCAATTCCACCCCGACCGCCGCCGCCAGGTGATAAATCATCTGGCTTCGTCCGGCCAGGTCCGCCAGGTTCCTGCATTCGGAAACCTTGGTTTGGATTATTTCAAGCCCGGCGTGCCCTCGCATTGATCGCAGATTTTCCAAACGCCCGGTCGAGAGGTCATCGATCACGGTCACCCGTTTGCCCTCGCCGATCAATCGTTCGACCAGATGCGACCCAATAAAACCCGCCCCCCCCGTCACCAGGATATTTTCCGTCTGATTTGCCATCCGCCCATTCTGCGAAAGAATCGGAGTGACTCAAGCTCGGAAGTCTTTCTTTGGCAGCGACAAAACGGCGCGGCTCTGCTACACCACTGGCATGGATCAATTGTTTGGACAGACGCGCGACGTGGTCAAAAAACGTTATGCCTTGCGCGCGCCCGCCGGGTTTGTTCCGAGCCGGCTGCCGGGCTGGAGCAACGTCGTTCCCATCGTGCAAATCTCGCCCGCCATGGGCGCTGATTTTTGCCAGCTTCAAATCGCCTTCCAGAAAAACGGCGAAGGCCGCGGCAACTCCGGCCCCCACGAATGGCTGGCCTATCTTCTGGAAGGCAAATGCTCCGCCGCTCTGGCCGGCCAGAAAACGGCGCTGACCGCCGGCAGCTTTGCCTACATCCCGCCGCAAACCGAATTCCATTTCAGCCATCCCAGTGGCGGCGCGCGGCTGTTAATCTTCCAGAAAAAATTCCAGCCGCTCGCCGGTTGCGAAAAACCCGCCGTCCTCGTCGGCCACGAAAAAGGTATTCCCGGCCAGCCATTTTTGGGCAACAAAGACGCGCTGCTGCAAGTGCTCCTGCCGGAGCATCCCAGCTTCGACATGGCAGTCAATATATTTACCTATCAACCCGGCGCGACTCTGCCCTTCGTGGAAACCCACGTCATGGAACACGGCTTGGTCATGTTAAAAGGGCAGGGCATCTACCGCCTGGATTCCGATTGGCATCCGGTGCAAGCCGGCGACGTCATCTGGATGGCCCCGTATTGCCCGCAATGGTTTGTCGCGATGGGATCCAGCCCCGCGAGTTATATTTATTACAAGGACATCAATCGTCCGCCGCTCGATTAGACCGCCATGATCGCTCCTATTGACAGCGCTCGCCTGCAAAAGGAAATCGACGAATTGTCCCTCATCTCGGAGCAGCCGCCGCCCGTCGTTACGCGCGTGCTCTTTTCGGAGGCCGACCGCCAAGGACGTGAATTTGTCAAACGTCTCTTTGCCCAAGCCGGGCTGGCCTTGCGGCAGGATGCCGTCGGAAATATCTTCGCGCGCTGGCCGGGACGCGACGACTCCGCCCCGGCGGTGGCGACCGGTTCGCAC
>DASRLE010000541.1:0-7713 GCA_035648615.1 Saccharimonadales bacterium (SeqCode)
GTCCTGACCCAGATCACCAAGTACTCCGCCGGCATCTTTTTCGGCCTCGCCTTGATCATGGCCATGATCGCCTCTCATCATCCCCGAGGAGGGGCCGACGCCATGCTGGAAGAGTTGAGCAAACACGGTCCGGCGCCCGCCGCCTCGGCCCCAATGCTGCCCTCCGCTCCAGTCAATAATACCCTTCTGCAAACCCCATTGTTGACCAATGTGCCCATCGGGCGCATCGCCCCGGCTCCGACCGGCAAACTCACGTCGTCTGGCACGAACAAATAATGTTCCATGAAGATCCTCCCGCGCGCGCCCGGGGATTTTCCGGCGGTGCGGCGTCTGTGCGTTGCTTGGGTCGTCGGCCTGCTGACGTGGGCCGGTTGCACTGGTTCTGAGCCGCCCGCCAACCTGGTGACGATTAACGGCCCGGACCCGGAAACGTTGGACCCGGCCCTGGGCACCGGCATTGAAGACTTGCGGATCATGGCTGCTCTTTTTGAAGGGCTGACTCGCAACGACCCTGTTACCTCACGCCCGATTCCCGGCTTGGCCGAACGATGGGAGATTTCCTCCAATGGCTGCATTTACACTTTCCACCTCAGAACCAATTTGCAGTGGTCCCCCGGCCAGCCGATTACCGCCGCCGACGTGGTTTATTCCTGGCGGCGCGTCCTTGATCCCCTCACTGCCTCCGAATACGCCGGGCAGTTGTTCTACCTTAAAAACGGCGAAGACTATAACAGCGGCAAAATCAAAGACCCCTCGCTCATTGGCGTGCATGCCCTCGACCCGCGCACGGTCCAGGTTGAACTCAATCACCCCACCGCATTTTTCCTGGATCTTTGCACTTTCCAGACCCTCTCCGTCGTGCCGCCGCAGATGATTGAAAAATATGGCGAAGGCTGGATGCGGGCCAAGCCGCTGCCAACCAGCGGCCCCTACCTGCTGGATTTTTGGCGATTGAACGACCGAATTCGCCTGCGCAAAAATCCTTATTACTGGGATGCCGCCAATACCCGGAGCGACGTCGTCGATTTCCTTTCCATCAGCGCGCCCAACACCGCGATGAATCTTTACGAAACGGGGCAAGCCGACATCATCTGGGATCGCGACAATATGCCCAATGAACTATTCGATATTTTGTCCAAGCGGCCTGATTTTCACACCTTCCATTATCTGGGCTCCTATTTCCTGCGCTGCAATACCACTCGTCCTCCCTTCAATGATCCACGCGTCCGCAAAGCGCTGGCCCTGACCATCGACAAACACCGGCTGATCGACAAATTCCTGCGCGGGGGCGAACCGGTGGCGAGTTCTCTGGTGCCGGATGGCGTGGCCAACTACCGACCGGTCGCCGGTTTGGGCTACGATCCCGCGCTCGGGCGAAAATTATTGGCCGAAGCGGGTTACCCCGGCGGCCGGGGCTTCCCGTCTTTCACTTTTCTTTTTGATGCCGCGACCGGCGGCGGCCGGATCAACCAAAAAATTGGCGTCGAACTGCAAAACATGTGGGAGGAACAACTGGGCATCCACGTCGAGCTTAAACAAATGGAAAAGCGTGTTTATCTCTCGGCCCAAAACCACTTGGATTACGACGTGACCCGCAGCACCTGGATCGGCGACTATAACGATCCCAACACCTTCCTCGATTTATTCCGCAGCAACAACGGCAACAATCGCACCGGCTGGAAAAACGCCCGCTACGACAGCTTGATGACTGAGGCCAATATGCAAACCGACTTGCAAAAACGCAGCGCCCTCCTCCAACAAGCCGAAACCATCCTGGTCCGCGACGAACTGCCCATCATCCCGATTTATTTTTATGTGGGGCTGACTTATTACAACCCGGCCAAAATCAAAGGGATTTACCCCAATATTCTTGACGACCATCCGCTCAACGACGTTTGGAAGGTAAAGCCTCAGTTTACATCTTCGCCCAATTCGACGTTCCAATAAGCCAGGTCGAGGAAATGTTTCCAACTGTCGTGATGCACCCCGAGATTGACCTGGACGAACGGGCGCCACTTCGGCCGCTTGGGTTTGCGCACCAAATGAACGCCCGCTTCCTGCGGCGTGCGATTGGCCTTTTGCGTGTTGCAGCGGATGCACGAGCACACGATGTTTTCCCAAGTCGTCGGTCCGCCGCGATCGCGCGGGATGACATGGTCGAGATTCAAGTCCTTCCGCTCGTACACTTTTCCGCAGTATTGACAGGTATTGCGGTCGCGCTCGAAAATATTATGCCGGGTAAACTTGACCTCTTTCTTGGGCAACCGGTCAAACATAACCAGCAGGATGACTCGCGGCACCCGGATTTTGAACGAAACAGTGGCAATCGTTTCCGGGTGCGGTTGCTGCACCGAAATATCGCGCCACTGATGGAAGTTGAAAGTTTGAAAAGCGCCCTCGTCGTCGCTCAACACCGCTTGGGCGTGGCCCTCAAAAAGAAGCGTCAGCGCGCGGCGCGCCGTGCAAACATTGACCGCCTGCCAAAGGCGGTTCAAAACCAAGACGTGTTGGTTGAGGAAACGGCTCATAACACTAATGTTAGCCGGGAGCCTATAATAAGCCGGGCTAACGTGTCAACGCGCGTCTCCTGAAATCTCTCGCTTGCCCAAATAATAAAGTCCAGCCATCAGAAAAAAGGCAAAAAGATGGCGGCAAAAAAATTCTATTCCCCATCTTTTTGCCGCCATTTTTTTGTCTCCACCAAACTGACTGGAAAAACCAAATCTCGATTTTCACTGCATCTTTTTGGAGAAGCGTTTTCGAGCGGCTTCCCACTTGCTCGAGTCCGGCGAAGTTGCTTTCAGGTCTCGGACCCTCAATGCTTTAAACGGAAGAATCGTTGCGGCATGTTAGTGAAGTTTTCAATGTACGGCGACACTGCATCGGTCAAATCTGTATAAGGGCCCACGATGTTGGTCGCGCACTGCAGCATCGCACCGCTTCCCCAAGTCAGCACAATCGTATTTGAATGCTGACTCAAAGTCATCGCGTGGGGCGCAGACGGCACAACTTCGCCTGAGGGAAGGATTGTTGAAGGATATAATCCGGCAGGCAACGTCACGGGATTCGCAAATTGAATCTGCCCTAATTGCGCCTTGGTGAGACCGTTTTGGTCGCTGCCAAAGACCAATTGGGCGGGGCCGCCGCCACTGAGATAGCCGTTCCAATTCGTTACAATCAAACTACAAGAATTGGTCCAAAGCTCCCCGCTGCTTTCGGCGAACGCCAGGCGGGTGTTCGTTCCCATGAACTGGATGACGGCATTCGTGTTGTAAATGACGACGGGAGAAACCGGCGCATAATTGGTCTCGGCTGCATACCCAAGTATAAAACGCCCGAATTGGACATCGGCATTTCCCGCCGCCAGCGTTCCCGCCATCTGAAAGTAACCAGGATTAATGATGTCCCCAAGTTGGGCGGAAGTGATCGTCCAGTGCGCATCTAATTCAATATTGCTGGCCCAGAGTGTGCCTCCGCTGAAGGTGTAGATTGGAAACCTGTTCCCATTCCCTGCATATTCCCCGGCATAGTAGCCGCCGAATTGAAGCAAATTGTTGACCTGCAATTGCCCCCCGTCTTGCACGAGGTCCATCGATCCGCCGACCGTCAGAATATTTTCGCAGGTCACGGTGCCACTGCCCATGGCCAGTTGGCTTAAAGACTGAGGCCCAGCCTGAATGGAATTGGAGATAACCACCGTCGAGCCGCTGATCGAAAACTGTCCAGGGCCATCCTCACCTAACACGACTGAGCCGGCAAGGAGCGTGCCATTGGAGATTCGGTAGAATCCTTGAATTGAGGTAAAATGAGTGCCGCCCCCGCCGATGGAAAGCGTATTGCTCACAATATGGGTGCCGCCATTTAATTGGAAGCCGCTGTCGCTGCCACTGATGAATACGTTGCTCGTGCAAAGCAATCCGCCATTCATTGTGTAGGTAGCCGCGCTGACGTTGTAAGGCGATACCGCGTTTAGAGTGGAGGTTTGGTTAGTTCCTCCTTCCTGCCAGAAATGGCCGCCCGCTCCTTCTTCGCCGTCGATTTGCAGACTATCCGTGACAAGGTTCCCATCATATAAATTATATGAAGAATCCCCGCTCACCTCTAGTTTGCTCAGGTTAGCCTCACCCGAATATTGGTTGACCGTCGCCGCCCAAATAAGGTCCATAAAGTTGCCTTGGAAATTTCCGTCGGTCAGATTATAAGCTCCGCCGCCGTAAATGTAGGTGGTATTGGCTGCCGTAAATCCGCCTTCCTGAGAAAAGGTTCCACTGTCGGCAATACGCAGCACCCCGGACGGTTCATTGTTGGTGCCGATGACAATGGCCGAATCGAGGCTTAGTGCGGCGCCACCGTTGGTTAGAGTGAGACCCGTCCACGGATTATTCATATTAGGTACAATCGTTAAGGGCGCATTCGTGCCGGCGTTATTGAGGAATAGGGTGTTTCCACCGCCAACATAAGCATCGTAAACCGTCAATGAGGCCGGGTTTGACTGCGCCGTGGGGCCGTCGATCACGATTGTCCTGGCGCCTGCGTTGGTCAGAAAGACTGTTTGCGCGCTGCTCGGTGAAACCTTCAGCGACCAGGAACTGGCATCTGTCCAATCACCGCTCGATGGATTTGTCCACGAATTTTGCGCTCCCACTGACGCGGGAATCAACAGCCCGCACGCCAACGGAACAATTTTCCATCTTGACCAATTCACCGGTGCCCAATTTTTGGAACTCATCTAGTGTAGTGTCTCGCAATTAACTAGACATATTATCAGAGGACGGCTTCGTTGGTTCGGGCCATTTCCCTCGTTAATCCACGATTTTTATATGTCTAGTCATTTCCGGGACACTACACTAGCTTGCCTCCCAAAAACCCAGTTTACTACTCGAGACCGGCCTTTCAATTGGGGACGGCCTGAAATGGGCCTCAGGCAAAGGCCGTCCGCGCCACCAAGCAAGGAACCTTGACGATATTCCATCGCCATTGAATTGGCGATCTGTTACACCAAAACGGTGAGTCTAAATGCAAAGAGCGCGGGCGGCGCCGTCCCAAGCCGGTCGGAGTCCACCGAAGATCATTTGGAGCGGATGCAGGAATTGGTCGAGCAGAAAGGGTATGCCCGCGTTTCCGACATGGCGGTGTCGCTGGGCTTAAGCCGCGCGGCCGTCTCGAATATGGTGCGGCGGCTGGCCAAGCGCGGTTTTGTCAATTATGAAAAGTATCGCGGCTTCACCCTGACCGAGGAAGGACGCGCGGTGGCCCGCCACGTCAAAGTCCGCCACGAAACGCTGGCCGAACTATTGCAAATGATCGGGTTAAGCCCCGAAACAGTGGAGGAAGAAGTGGAAGCCATCGAGCATCATTTTACGCCGGAGACGTTGCGCGTTTTTTCGCGGCTCGTCCGCTTTTGGCGGGAACATCCGCAACACCTGAAGGCCTTTCTGCGCTACGAAAACTCGAATTGACAGCCATGCAGGAAGACACCTCTATTCTCTATGTTTTGCTCGCCTTCGGCCTCGCGGTCGGAGGCGGCGCGCTCGGCGCCTTTCTGGGCACGTCGCACAAACGCCTCTGCGCTCTGATCAGTGTGGGCGCTGGAACACTCCTCGGCGTCACGCTTTTTGGGATTCTGCCCGAAACCATGAAGACGCTGAAATGGTGGGAATTGTTGATCGCTTTGGGGTCTGGCTACGCCGTTTTTTCGGTGATCAGCAAATATATTTTTCATGTTTGCCCGGCCTGCGCCGCCAGTCATTTCGACGAAGCGACCACGCATCGCTTCAGCGAAATCGCCTCGGCCATGATGCTGGCGCTGGCCATTCATTGCACGGTGGACGGCTTGGCCATGGCCGCCGGCCACCAGGCGGAGGCGTCCGCCACGCCGACCGCACGGGTGGCAAATTTCTCGATCATCCTCGCGGTCTGTGTGCATAAAATTCCGGAAGGCCTGGCCCTGGGCGCCTTGTTGCGCGGCGCGGGATTAAGCCCGAGCGGAATTTTGCAACGGGTGGTGACGGTGGAGGCGACAACCTTGCTGGGCGGCATCATCGGACTTTTGTTCTTGCCTAGCGTCTCCAACTTATGGGTGTCCATCGCGCTGGCCCATGCCGGAGGGGGATTTATCTTCCTGGCGGCCCACGCCGTCCTGGGCGAAATTCTCAAGCATCACAAAGCGTTGGTCCTGGCCTGCTTTGGCGGCGGTGTGGCCTTGATCGGAATTTTTGCGTGGTTGTTATCCGTTTTTTTCTCATAGCCCAAACACAGACGCATTTACTCGATGAGCAACCCAAATAGGAAACCGAAAACTGGCAAAGCGATTCAGCGGACGCGCTCTGGTTACGAAGGCGTACTGGCCGGAGTAGTGGAATTGCTGGAGACCGCGAGGCGGGCGTCGGCCCGTGCCGTCAACTCCGTGATGACCGCGACATACTGGGAAGTGGGCAGACGGATTGTCAAGCATGAACAAGCGGGCCAGAAACGGGCGGATTACGGGGAGGAGCTTATCCAGCGGCTGTCGTTCGACTTGACTCGAAAATACGGTCGTGGATTCGGAGTCGTCCAAGTGGCAGTAATGCGCCAATTCTTTCTCGCGTTCCCCCAGGCGGGAATTTTTCAATCAGCGATTGAAAAATCAGCCGGCGAGGGTAGTGGCGGCTCACACAGGAAAATTTTTCAATCAGCGATTGAAAAATCCCCGTCGGGCGCTTTCCCGTCAACCGGCCAAGCAAAGATGGCCGAGTTTACCCGCCGTTCGTCCGCAAAATTCGCGCGTGTGTTAGAGCGATTGAGCCAGGTGGCGCGAAGTTTCCCACTTCCTTGGACGCATTACGTCCGTTTGCTGCGCGTTCGGAATCCACTGGCGCGAGAGTTTTACATCCGCGAGACGCTCGCGGGCGGATGGTCGGTCCGTCAGCTTAACCGGCAAATCGGCACGCAGTTTTACGAGCGGACGGCCTTGTCAAAAAATTAAACGGCAATGCTGCTGAAGGGGGAAAAACACAAACCGGAGGATGCCGTCTCCGCTGATGAGGAAATTCGCAACCCGCTGTTGCTCGAATTTCTCGGCCTCAAGGATGAATACTCTGAAAGCGAAGTGGAAGAGGCGTTGATCCGGCACCTCGAAAAATTCCTGCTGGAGCTTGGCAACGAATTCGCCTTCATTGCGCGGCAGAAGCGTTTGCGCATCGGCCACGAATGGTTTCGGGTGGACTTGCTGTTTTTTCATCGGCGCCTGCGGTCGCTCGTGATAATTGACCTCAAGGCTGGCGATCTCGCCCACGCCGACATTGGCCAGATGAACGTCTATTGCAACTACGCTCGCGAACATTGGATGCAGCCCGGCGAGAATCCTCCTGTGGGATTGATTCTTTGCACCGACAAGGACGACGCCTTGGCCCGATACGCGATGGAAGGATTGGGCAACAAAATGCTCGTTCGGGAGTATTTGACGGCTTTGCCTAAGGCATCGGAATTGGCGGCGGAAGTAGCCCGCACTCGGGAATTGCTGGATCGTCAGGCGGAATCCCGCCGAGCATCCCGCCGGCCCCTCAGAGCCATGGCATAAGAGCGGAGAGTAGCGCCTAGCAGCCTGTCGGGCTTAAGCGATCACCATCCTAATAGCGATTATGGAACATATAGGGCCAGACACGTTGCGAGGGTAACTCTGGTTGGCAGTAATGGATTGGATAGCCCTTTCAGGTTGGCTCTCCAAATCGTCCG
>DASRLE010000542.1:0-16980 GCA_035648615.1 Saccharimonadales bacterium (SeqCode)
ACGACTCCTTTGGCCGTGGAACCCGCGCTAACGTCAGCGCCGCCAATCGGTCACTGCACATAAATCGGCGCTCCACATAACACAATTTATGTGCTGCGACACATAAAGAATGCATGACAATCACGGCACAAGCGGCGGTCACGATGGCGACGCGGAATACTTCGCGAGGGTGTACTAAAATCGTGTCCATCGTGCCGATAGAAACGATGTGATGGCCTTTGACACGTCGGCGCGTGTTCAACAGCAACACGGCCAAACATTCGCAATCGGGGTTAAAATGTCGGTGTGTGGCAATGTGCATTCGCCAATAATCGGCGGCTTTGTCGGGTGTCTCGCAAAGTTGCATGGCGTCCGGCGTCGGACATTCTCGCAAGGCGGTCACTTTATATTCATACGGGCTGGCCGGAAACTTGAACGGCTTCACGAGCGTTTCAAATCCGGGAAAAATCGGTGTGGTATTCATGGCGATTCCCCGTTCAGGCGTGTTGTGAATCAGCCGGAAAATAAGAGCGATACACCTGCCGGGGGTCGCGTCGGCTGCCGGTGGAGAAACCCCCGCAAGGGTGCTGCCAAACCTGCCGCCTGCGGTTCCAATGGAAACCAATTTGAGCGAGTTCGGCGGTAATGGTCGGTGGTTGCCGGTGTTCAAACTGAATCCAAACCCACTTGCCTACAACCTCGCACAATTCCCAAAGGCGCGGCGTTTGGTGGTAAAGCAAATCCAAAACTTTCTCGGTGGAAAGTCTGCGATTGTAAAATCGTCTTTTAAAATCAATCCGCTGCAACTGAGTTGTCTGTCCGTTCGACTGTGCGGTCCGGTTCTGGAGCCTTGAATCTGAATTTGTATTTGTTTTCATAATCTTTTTTTTTGCCCTGCTGTGCGTTCTCGGTCTCTCGCCCTTCAACCGAAAAGGCCTGCCGAGCCAAGCGGCCAGTGGGAGTAGTCTTCAGAGGGCACCACGCCCGGCCCTTGGCTCGAAAAGCAGGCTGGTGAGGGCGAGAGGCCGTGAATCCAAAGCAAAAAAACGGATTTGGAAACATCACCACCGGGACGCGGGGCCGCGAATTCTTGTCTCTCGGACTGCAAGGCTCGGACTGAAGTGGTCGCGTATTGGTGGAGGCCCAGACGCACAGAGCAATCGCAGCGAGACCGAGCATCGTAGCCGGAGCCAATAGGCGAGCCAGTGGAGCGGAGAGGCTTTCAGTCTGAGTGACAAGCTGAAATTGGGCGTGGCCTGAGTGCGGCGGTTTTGCGAAGCACAGCCTCGGACGAAGGAGAAGCGCAGCCGGAGCGAAAGCCGACGCTCTCAGGCCGCAGGAAATCAGTCTGTTTCATGGCAATTTGAAACGAGGAACGAGGCACAATCAAAGTGCTGCCACGATGGTAAAAAATGAAAAAATTAAAGTGGAACATTTTCACGCAAAAAGGTAAAACTTGGGCTTCTTCCGCACGAGCAAGGGATAAAACATGACCTGGCTCTACATCTCGCCAATCCCTTCCCGGAAGAATTGGGCCCGCAATCGCCGCCCAAGCATCGGGGCTGGAAATAAAATATTGTCAAATGAATACTTTTGATGCAGTAAATGCGCCTCCCAATAAACCAATTGCGACCGCCCAAAACCCCTAGACGATTCTTGCGGTGGAAAGTAACGTTGATACCATGATTAACACCACTACAGACAAAATTATGGTACACCCACTCTCTGAAACATGCCCAAACTCGACCCCCTCCCGGCGCACAGGGTCCCGGTCGCGGACAATTGCGTTTGTGGCTTCGATGGCGCTTATGACGGCAGCCCAGGTCCAGCCGGTTATCGCAACAAGCACAACCATTTACTACAGCGGATATACCGGGTTCAGGTCAATCACTTACCAGAGCCAGTGGTATGGCTATGAGTCACTGGTGGATCGCCCTTATACCGAAGGCGCCCAAGCCTATAATTACGCCTGCAAGATAATCCACACAGGTGAAGACACCGGCTACCGAAAACGGGCCTTTTGGCTGGGGCGCTGGAAACAAGCGGCTTATGGGTATGACGGCGATCACATTCTTCAGGTTACTTCTGGAAATGGCGCGCCCAACACATGGTCGATGTGGTACGATCACCCTGATGTGTATGTTGGTTGGGAGGAATTTGGAGCCGGCACATGGTGGGCTGGCAATGTCGGCGACCCAAACGTCGCCTTAAATCCTGCCTCGGGCCTCTGGACTATGTTTGCCCAGCGCGAGATAGATCCTGGCATGCCTTGCGATTACGGCGGCACGGCCGTTACTTCGTGTGACCGGATCCAGTATCTTACAAGCGGAGACTGCGCTTACCCGTGGACCAAAACAACCGATCGCGGGGTCGTAATCAATCTGTCTGATCCCACCCATACGGCTCTTCACCATCCGGAGTTGCTTTATGTTCCGGACGACGCTAAACCGTGGTGGCTGTATGTTGGTGCCTTGGTTAACGGCGTGGAGCAGGGATATCAAAGAATGAAATCAGCCGATCCCACGACGTTTGACTGGAATACGCGTCAATCCTCAAACCAAAGCCAATTTGGCAATCAAATCGGGTACATCAATGCATGCCCCGGGGGGCGCTTATTTATGCGCATCACATTTGTTGACAACGGGTCCGGGCGAACGGTTCCTAGCATGCAAATTTCGCGCGATGGGTTAAATTGGGACTGGGGAACGAACGGTCCGTTAAAAATGGATGGTTCCACTGACAATTCACATAACAAGAACTGCTATTTCCTGGGTATGTCAACTATATCTGGACAAGGTCCGATTTACGATTTCGGTGGAAATCATTGGCAGGTTCTTTATAGCGCCACGACCTGCAATTCGCCCGTTTCCCCTGACATCTACTACTCCGAGATCGGAAGCGGGCAATTGAATATCTCCATCAATCCGTAACCGCAACCGGCAAAACAACGTTCGCTTCGATTGTCCATGTGCAAGATATTGTAAGTGAACAATTTGATGTTTCGTTCACGAATGTGTCGCTTATATGGCTATATCTATTAAAATACTGACGGCGCTGTCATCTGTCATTCTGATCTTCGCCCCGGTCTCCAAGGCAAGCGAGTCAATAGTCGAATCTCCCAAGGTTCAGCAGCGTGAGCGTCCAGATCCGCTCGAAAAAATATGGCGAGCATCTGGAGACACGGTGGTAGGAACCGTGAACCAGGTGAATGTCACGAAAAATGAACTACTTCGACACCTGTGGTTCCAATCTGCGCCTGCGGCATTGGATGACCTGATGAAGAAGCGCGCGATCAAGTTTGCTGCCGATGCCGCAGGAATAAAAATAGGACCGGATAAGCTCGAATCAAAAATTCGCCAAGATATCAAACAAACAAAATCCGAAAGTTTCGATGCCCTTCTGAGAAAGGAGCAAATGACTCAAGAGCGCTATAAAGGCATTTTGCTGGTGAACATGCTGCTGGAGGAGTATGTCCGCAAACAAGTGACGATTGTCGCGGGAGATTACGATAAGTGGGTCAAAGTGAGGTACATATTCATTGCTGATCCCAGATATGAGAGCGATATGGGAAAGCGAGAGATCTTTGCTCAAGAATCAAAGAAAAAGGCTGATGAAATTCTTACGCAAATAAAAGCCGGCAAGGACTTTGCAGAAGTGGCGGACCAATATTCCGATTCTCCGGAGAACGTGATTGCCGGCAAGAAACAGGGCGGATCCCTTGGTTGGATTACCGGCGACCAAACGCATTTTACGCGCCGGTTTGAGGAGGCTTGTTTTAGCCTGGAGACGGGGAACGTAAGCAACCCGGTGCGAGCCGATTTTGGGTGGTACCTGATAAAGTCAGAAGCCGTCGGCAAGGACACCAACGGTAAAGACACTGAACTGAATCAATTGATAGTGGAAAGAAAAGTACGACCGGCCATTGATTCGGCGCTCGATGGGATTTTGGCCGGGGCAAAGTTGGATAATAGGCTTGTCCTGCCCTAGTCCAACAGCCAGGGTGGACATTACGAATGGGATCTTGTCTCTTCAAAGTCCGTTACCTGTCGCCAAACGTCCAAAATTAAAATTGACGGTCGCCGCCGCTGAACATAGCCTGAATCTGAATGAAACCCGGTTCCGATTCCAACTTACGGCCACGCAATCGAGATTTGGATGACGTTCACGATGAATTTGAAAAAAGTCCAAAAAACGCAGCGATTGCGCCCTGCGGTTTAACCGTCTCCGAAAGCAGACATGCAGTGGGTTTCGCAGGCGAATTGCGAAACGCCTCGTCCAAATTTCATCTGGTGATCGCCGGTCACTCACGTTGGGAGGGTGGAGGCAGGAGCTATTTTCTAGGCCCTGATTCCCTGTTCCATATACCCGCGGGCCAAACGTATCATCAAGCGGATCTGCCGAATGACCCGGTAACCGTCTATTGTGTGTATTATCGGACCGAGCTGCTCTCACCGGATTTGAACAGCCAACTGATTGCGCTGGGGATGCTTTCGCTGGATCTCACTACGGTCAACGTTGGCCAAGCTCGCGTCTTTCGGTCGATTTTTCAGGAAATGCTCTTTGAGCAAGCCGCCTGCCAGGAAAGTTGGGAAATGATCTTGCGTTCCCGGTTGATTGATCTGGCAGTGCGGACCCTGCGGTTAGTTCGACGGCGAGGCCGGAATGATCTCCCGGCTTTTGAGCAGGGTAGTGACAGCACAGAACGCGTGGCTCGCTATGCTCTGGGTTTAAAGTCCCGCTTTTTCCGCCAGGAGACGATCAGCGACGCGGCCTCCGCAGTGGGTTTGAAACGGCGGCAATTCACCGATTTATTCCGCAAGGTCACGGGACAAAGCTGGCGTCAATATGTTTTGGGATTGCGCTTGAACCATGCGGCGGGATTGTTGGCTGAAACCGACCGTTCAGTAGTGGCGGTGGCATTTGAGTCTGGCTTCGACGACCTATCGTACTTTAACCACAGTTTTAAAACCGCCTATGGTTGTTCTCCTCTAGCTTACCGTGGACAACGTCAGGTTCGTCTTCCCGATAAGGCACAAGTTTCTTCTCGAGGGGGGGCGGCCTCTGAATCCTCACATGGTTTTAAGCTTCGTGGAATTAAAGGGTGGTTCTGGAGCCCGGACCAGTACCTGTCGGAGATCCCGGTGTTGGCTGACCTCAAAATGAACTTCTTGATGAATTGCACTGGCTCGATGATGACCTCTCAGCCCGGACAGGTGCCATGCAATGAGTGGTGGAAGCCTATGACGGAGGCGAAGAAGGAAGCCTACGGCAAAATCTTCCGTTTGTGTCGCGAACATCAAATCGTGTTTTGTTTCGCGATGCATCCGCAAGTGGCGTCGTCACGGCCTCTGGATCCCACCAATGTCGGGGATGTGGATCAATTCTATCGGCATTATGCCTGGGCGCAAAGCCAACAAGTGCAATGGTTCAGCATCTGCATGGACGATACCGGGTGGGGCGCTGGTGGACCCAGTTTGGCCGGCGTCTCCCATGCTCGTTTGGTGAACACGATTTTCAGCCGATTGAGAACTGTGGATTCGTCTGCCCAATTCGTTTTCTGTCCGACGATCTGTTGGGGAGACGGGACCAATCGGGAGCACCGGGACTACCTTGAAGCCCTGGCCAGCGAAATGCATCCAAACGTTTACGTTTTCTGGAATGGAGACAGCCCTGTGACACCGCGCGTGACCCGCATAGCCGCAGAAGGGTATAAGAGAGTGATCAAACATCGCTTATTCCTGTGGGACAATTATCCCGTCAATGACGGCAGCCCAACGCTCCATTTAGGGCCGGTCAGCGGGCGCGAACCAGACTTGTGCGAAGTCATCGATGGATATTTGAGCAATCCCATGCATGCACAAAACCAAATCAACCGGCTTCCCTTGGCCACCTGCGCGGACTATGCGTTTGACCCTCGGAATTACAATCCAGCTCGTTCCATTGGGCATGCGATTCTTTGGCTGGGAAAGACCCGGCAACAACAACGCGCTCTCAAAGACTTGGTGGAGGCTTACCCCGGCTTCATCGTGGCCGGTGGTGGCGCGGGGACGAATCCCGTGCGGGGAAAATTCGGCAAGCTCATTGGCCTTCAAGACTCGCGGTCGACGGCGCGGAATTTTATCCATCACATGGAAGACATCTACGCGCACCTAAAGATACAGTTTCCGAAGAAATTTTTAGCGACCAGGAAAACTGTGACGGAGGATATTGACTGGATGAAACAGCAAATTGGCTAAGGAGATACCTACCACCACAACCAATGGACGTTGGGCGGCGGACTGGAGTCCCATCCAACAATCTGGGGGGGGAATTGGTAAAATACAACATGGCCGTCCGCGAAAAGCATGTTCTCCCGCCGCTGTCCTTTGTAATTGTGCCACCAGGATTTCGGATCATTGACGGCATATTCCTGATTTTCCCATTCCCAGTCGCCTTGGATGATTTTGTTAACTGGGCTTACCGCGACAGCGCTGGCCTTAATGGGCGCAGTGGCGGAGCCTTCTGCTCCTTGTTGGCCGCGCATCGCCGGATCGGAATCGGCCGTCACATGCTGCGTCCGCCACGCATCCATATCATTCTGCGTCACATAACTATTTCCATAGCCGATGAAGCAATTGGGGCATGCGTAGTTTGCATCGCCTGCGTCGGCCGGACAATACCACGTTTGAACCGTCGTAACATATTTGTTCAATGGCCGGTTGGTGTAATCATTCGTCACTCCGATAGAATAGGCGACTCCAGCGTCGAGATTATAGTTTCCCTGCTGACCTCCGGCCGCTCCCCAGCCCCTGATGAAGGGGTAACTTTGATTGTAATCATCAACATACATCACCCAGCCCAGGCCGATCTGATGTTGGTTGCTGGCGCATTTGGTTTGCTGGGCCTTCTTCTTGGCATTGGCCAACGCCGGCAGCAAGAGGGCGGCGAGGATGGCAATGATGGCGATGACCACCAGTAACTCAATCAGAGTGAAGGCTTGGCTGGCTTTCCCGGCGTCATTGTTTCGTGTGCTGATCATAAACAAATCTTTTTTTCAAAGCTGGATCGTATTCTTACTGTTTAGTCTTACCTTTTGATAATCGTTTGTCTTGGGGTAATGGGCGACTTCATTTGGATTATTGGGCGGATGACGGGCGCACCAAGGTTCGCCCAAAAGACCAACACGATCCGCCCACCAGACCAAGACGGAAACAACTGCGACTGCCATTATGGCACCGTAAAACAAAGATCCCTGTTCCATGAACGTGTTATCAAATCAACGCAAAATAAATATGTCACAAAATGATCTCATGAATACACATTTTGAATCAATCTGTGGGTCTGGCCCAAGAAGGGTCAACAAACCATGGGCCAAGCTGACGGCGACGATCACGATCCTCTGCCTGACCAGCCTTGGCTTGCGGTCAGCCACAGTGGCCGACTGGAAATTCAACGCTGCAAATCCGACGGCCGACTCCTCTGGCAATGGCAACACCCTGGCGCTCAACGGCAATATCACTTTTAGCAGCGACGTGGCCACCAACGCGCCGGGGTCCACCAACAGCGCCGTTTTTGACGGAGGATCATACGCGCAGACGGTGGCAACTTTGAATCTCACGCCCTACAATCAGCTCACTATCGAGTGCTTCGCCAAATATGCGCCCGACAATGGCCTGCAAATGTTTTATTCGCAGAACAATCCCAACAATGTCAATGGGGCTTTTTACTTCGACGTAAATGAGGCGGTCGGCCAGCTAAAGGTATCCGAAAAAACGACGGGTGGCGCGTTCGAGACGGATCAAGCCCCCGAGCCCGCTGACGGAGCCTGGCATCACTACGCATTGACCATGGACGAGAGCGGCGCGAGCCCGGTCTTTAAAATTTATATGGACGGCTACGAGGTCGATACAGGCGGCGCAGCGGGCGGGCTCGGGACCTTCATTAAGGACTATTTCACCATTGGAGCTTACCCTCCAAACTACGTCTTTAACTACGCGGGCGAAATGGGCGAACTACGGGTTTCCAGCGGCATCCTGACTCCTGCGCAGTTCTTGATTGGCGCCCAGGTTCCCGTGATCGTTATCAGCCAGCAGCCCCAAAATAGGTTTGTGCTGACTAATAGCCCGGCAACGTTCAATGTTGTTGCAAGCGTGCAGGGTGGTAACCCACCCCCGCCGTTGCAGTATCAATGGCAGAGGAATGGCGCCAACATAGTGAGCGCTACAAATAGTAGTTATACTCTGCCCTCTACGACCTTGAACGATAATTCATCCCGGTTTGACGTTGTGCTTTCCGCCGCACCCGCCACGCCGGTGACTAGTTCCAATGCGATCTTAACCGTCGGAACCAACGCCACAGTGGCCGACTGGAAATTCAACGCTGCAAATCCGACGGCCGACTCCTCTGGCAATGGCAACACCCTGGCGCTCAACGGCAATATCACCTTTAGCAGCGACGTGGCTAGCAACGCGCCTGGCTCAACCAACAGCGCCGTTTTCGACGGAGGCTCGTACGCGCAAACGGTTGGGACTTTGGATCTCACACGCTCCAGCGCGCTTACCATCGAGTTCTTCGCCAAGTATGCCCCCAACAATGGCCTGCAGATGTTTTATGCAATGAACAACGTCAACAACGTTCAAGGCGCTTTTTACTTCGACATGGGCGAAGCCGGCCCCACCGAACTAAAGGTCTCCCAAAGAACCGCCGGCACCGGCTTCGATACAGACCAAGCTCCGGAGCCCACTGACGGATTCTGGCACCACTACGCATTGACCATGAACGAGAGCGGCGCTACTTCGCTCTTCAAAATGTATGTTGACGGCTACGAGGTCGATGCGGGTGGAGCGCCAGGCGGGATTCAACTCTTCATCAACGACTATTTTACCATCGGCGGGTTTCCTCCCGGCTACACCTACGAATACCAAGGCATGATGAGTGAAATGCGGGTTACTTTCGGCATTCTAAATCCTGCGCAATTCTTGATCGGCGCCGGCCTGCCCAAGATATTCATCAACCAACAACCCCAGAATACGGGAGTGGTGACAAACAGTCCGGCAACATTCCGGGTTTTTGCAACCATCCAGAATGGAAACCCACCGCCCCCGTTGCAGTATCAATGGCAGAGAAATGGCGCGAACATAGCGGGGGCCACAAATAGTAGTTACACTCTGCCCTCTCCCACTCTGAGCGATAATTCAGCCCAGTTTGACGTGGTGCTTTCAGCCCCCCCCGCCACACCGGTGACCAGTTCCAACGCGACCTTGACCGTTACAACGAACGCCACATTGGCCGATTGGAAATTCAACGCTGCAAATCCAACCGTTGATTCCTCTGGCAACGGCAACACCCTGGCGCTCAATGGCCATATCACCTTTACCAATGACGTGCCCGCCAACGCGCGAGGGCTCACCAACAGCGCCGTCTTCGACGGAAGCTCATACGCGCAGACGGTTGAAACTTTGAACCTAACCCCGTACGATCAACTCACCATCGAGTTCTTCGCCAAGTATTCGTCCGGCAGTCCGCTGCAAATGTTTTATGCGGTGAACAACGTCAACACCACCGCAGGGGCGTTTTATCTCGACACGGGCGAGGCCGGCCCGGCGTTGCTCAAGGTGAGCCAAAGAACCTCGGTCCCCAGCTTCGTCACAGAAACCGCTCCCGAACCTACGGACGGGAATTGGCATCACTACGCATTGACCGTTGACGAGAGCGCCAGCCAAGGGGTCTTCAAAATATATGTTGACGGAATCGAAGTCGATGGAAACGGAGTATCGGGCCCGCTTCAGCCCTTCATCAACGACTATTTCACCATTGGCGGGTTTCCTCCCTCTTATACCTTTGAGTATAATGGCCTGCTAGATGAGTTGCGGGTGTCCGCCGGCATCCTGACTCCCGAGCAATTCTTGACTGGGCCGGCAACACTCCAGATCAACGTCGCAAATGGACACGCCCTGATCAGTTGGCCTGCCAACGCGGGAAATTTCACACTCCAACAGACTGGCCGCTTGGGCGCGCCTTGGACTAATGTTAACACGAGCCCGGTCCTTTCCGGCCTCACTTGGCAAGTCACGCTGCCGACAGCGCCGACTCCGATGTTCTACCGGCTTATTCGTTAAAACGAGAGTGACACTTGCCCTCTCCTCGCTCAAACTCAGAGGAGAGAGCGAGCAATGCCCGTGAATTGATAATTCGGCCTATGGGTCCAAGAAATCACAGCGCGACGGCCTGTCCTTTTGCCAGAAAAGCAGGAGGAAGGCCGTGACTTGGCTTGATTGGGCGGTCGTCGCATCAGTTATCGTCTTGTCGGTTGTCGCGGGAATCGGCGTCTCCCGGCTGGCCTCCCGGAACGGGGCAATCAGCTATTTTACTGGTGACCGAAATCTCCCTTGGTGGGCGATTGCCATTTCCAACACGGCCACCTACCAGTCGAGCAGCGGGGCGTTTGTGATGCTCGTGCTGGCCTATGGTTTGGCCGCCAATTGGCTCTGGTGGTCCTCCTGGATCATCTGGATGCCTCTGGTCGCCATCGTCTGGGCGCCGATGTGGCGTCGCATGCGTATCATGACGACAGCCGAACTGATTACTTTGCGCTACGGCGGTCGTCCCGCGACGGTCGCTCGAAAAATCTATGCGGTCGTTTCCTGTTTCGGATTTTCCGTGCTTCTGATTGGTTACATCACGGGGTTCTTCGCGAAAACCATTGCGCCGCTCGTGCAAATATCCGAGGTGAAAATCCTTCTGGTTTTTGGAGGCACGACTGCCCTATACACGATGTTTGGCGGACTGATCGGGGTAGTGGTGACAGAGATTCTGCATTTCGCAATTCTCATGGCAGGCTGCACCGCCTTTATGTTTATAGCCGTTTCGCAGCATGGGGGTTGGGCGCACGTCCTGGCGCACATTGCCGCAGTGCGCCCGGAAGCTTTGGCACAAACCCCACCGGTGCGGGCAGTGGCTCCTGATAACTCCATCGGGTTATTGACAATCCTTATTCTGGCTTTGCAAGGCATATTCTTCGCGGGTTCCCCCACCGCTGGCGAAGGCTCAACCGCGCAACGTTTTATGGCGGCCCGCAGTGAGACGCACGCCATGGCCGGACAATTGTTTAACTGTTTCTTGGCGCTTAGCTTGCGAATTCTGCCGTTGATCGGGATTGGTTTGGTAACGCTTTCGCTCTTCTGGCCGGAAAGCCTGGCGCGAAAAATTCCGACGCCGGCTGGAATGACCGTCATTCACGACCCAGTCACAGCGTGGGCGGAGTTGATCAAACGCTGTCATTTGCCAAACGGCTTCGTTGGGCTCCTGATCGCGATTGAAGCCGCCGCCTATACTTCGACCCTTAGCGCTCTCATTAACTGGGGTGGCAGCTTCGTCATCAACGACCTCTATCGCCCGCTGGACCCCAAGGCCACCGTGAAGCGAGAGATCTGGGTCAGCCGTCTGACCACAATGGTGCTTTTTGGCGCGGCCAGTGTCGTTGCCATCTTGTTTGTCAAACAGATGTTGGGTTGGTTTATGTTTATCAATTCCGCAATGGTCATATTCCTCTTGCCGCTTTCATTTTTTCGCTTTTTCTGGTGGCGGTTCAATGTCTGGGGCGAACTGGCAGCGGTGATTCTTGGCTTGCCGTTGTCGATTCTGATCTGGTTCGTGCTCGATTTTCAAAATGCCGCCAAACATCCTATGTGGCAGGGATTGGGGCTGTTGTTTGGCCTAAGTTTTGTAGTGTTGATCGCAGTCACATTGCTGACACCGGCCGAATCTCAACAAACTCTGGTGAAATTTTATGACCGTTGCCGTCCGCCAGGCTTCTGGGAACCTGTCCGCTTGCGGGCTGGCTTGACCGCGCCATCGTTTTCGCCCAGCGGATGCCTGATTGTGGACTCTCTTTTGGGCGTATTGGCATGTTTGGGCCTGGTCCTGGCAACGAACGCCCTCTTTGTGGGGGATTGGTTGAGACTGACCGGCGGGGCCATCACGACATGTTGCTCCGGACTGTGGCTGGTTCGCCGCGTGTTTGGAGGGGAGCAAAAGGACCGGATCATAATCCGGGATAATCAGGAAACTATAGACAAATCTATTTTATGAATTTCCGAAACATCATTTCGCAAACCATCCTGTCGCTTGCTTTTATGGCATCGGCCGGGGCCGCCGGGGAGATAGAGATGCACAAAGATTTTCATGTCAAGCTGCCCGAGGAAAAGAAACCATTCCCTGAGCCGCTCGCGCCTGGGCAACAGCCGGGCTTCAAGTTTCGAGGCACCAAAGGCTGGGCATGGACGCCAGAACAGTACCACGCTGAAATTCCCTATCTGGTGAAATTCAAAATGAATTTCTTGATGAATTGCTACACCTCGATGTGGGATCTGGAACATCATCCAAATTGGGGAGGTGACCCCCAGGCCAACCGCTGGTGGGAGGATTTTCCCGAAGCGAAGAAACAAGCTTACGCAAACATTGTGCGCGAATGCCAGAAACAAGGCATCCAATTCTGCTTTAGCATGAACCCTAACCTGGACAGCACGCGGATGGTCAATGATGGATCTCCTGAGAGCGTCGAACAAATCTATAAACATTACGCCTGGATGCAGGGTCTTGGCGTCAAGTGGTTCAACATCTCGCTCGACGATATAGGGCAGGGCATCAACGCTTCGAGCCAGGCCAAGGTCGTCAACGAGATTTTTCGCCGCTTACGCGCCCAAGATCCGGAGGCGCAGATGATTTTTTGCCCGACATTCTACTGGGGCGACGGCACAGCCGAGAAACAAAAGCCCTATCTCCAGGATCTGGCCCTCGAGTTGGACAAGAATGTTTACATGTTCTGGACCGGTGATTCGAGCGTGGGGGGCATCACCCGCCACGGCGCGGAAACCTTCCGCGAGATTTGTGGGCACCGTCTGTTTCTCTGGGACAATTATCCGGTTAATGACAATCAACCGACGATGCATCTAGGGCCGGTCATGGATCGCGACGCCGGTCTTGGCGACGTAATCGACGGTTACATGAGCAATCCGCACTGCAAGCAGAATCAGATCAACCGCATCCCACTGGCGACCTGCGCCGATTACTCCTATAACCCCCGCGCCTACGATCCGGAGCGTTCCATCGGCCAGGCGATTCTCCACCTGGGCGACACCCCGGCGCAATGCGAAGCACTGCGTGATTTGGTGGAAACGTATCCAGGGATGTCGGTTTATTCGCAATACAACACTGGCTTTAATTCCGTCCAGTACCAGTTCGATCATCTTCTTCAGGTGCCGAACTCGCGCCAGACCGCGCTCGGATACATCGAACATCTGCGGAATCTTTCGGAGCGGTTGCAGAAGGAATTTCCCGTCAGTTATCAACCGGCGCAACACACGCTTGACAACGACATCCAAACGGTGGCGAAGAAATTGGCGGCAAAGTATCCCTGATTGGGGCCAGATTTGACGACGAAAAATGTTTTGGCTATGAAGAGACCTTTAGCGGTTTTGGGCGGAGAAAAAGTGCGGACGCGGCCGTTTCCAACCTGGCCGGTATTCGGCACGGAAGAGGAACGCCGGTTGCTGAACGCGTTGCGCAGCGGAAAATGGGGCAAACTCAACGGCAGCGAAGTCGCGGAATTTGAAGGCTGTTTTGCCGCCATGCACGGCTGCAAGCATGGCATTGGCATCGTCAACGGAACTGTCTCGTTGCGTATTGCGCTAATGGCGGGAGGTATTCGCGCGGACGACGAAGTCATTGTTCCCTCTTACACTTTCCTCGCGACCGCGACTGCGGTTATCGAAGCGAATGCCATCCCCGTTTTTGCGGACGTTAATCTCGAAACGTTCAACCTGGATCCAAAATCCATCGAAGCAGCCATTACGCCGCGCACCCGCGCCATTATCCCGGTGCATATGGCGGGACAAGCGGCTGACATGGATGCGATCATGGCCATTGCACGGAAGCATGACCTGCTGGTGATCGAGGACGCCGCCCACGCGCATGGCGCAAGTTATAAAAACCGTCCCGCTGGCTCCCTCGGAAAGGCCGGTTCGTTCTCGTTTCAGTCAAGTAAAAATATTACCTGCGGCGAAGGCGGTTTGCTAATCACGTCCGATGATGATTTCGCGGACGCCTGCCGTTCGATTCACAATTGTGGACGGATGGCCGGTGGACTTTGGTATGAGCATCATGTCATTTCCGGGAATTATCGTCTGGGCGAATTTCAAGGCGCCGTGCTCAATGCCCAGCTAGACCGGCTTGAAGAACAAATCGCAATGCGCGATCACAATGGCCAATATCTTGCGGCCAGACTCAGTCAAATCCCCGGTATTTATCCGCAGAAACGGCCCGCCGATTGCACGCGGCACAGCTATCATCTGTTTATATTCCGCATTGTTGCCGCGACCTTTGGAGCGCCGCGATCCGCCGTGCTCCAAGCATTGGGGGCGGAAGGAATTCCTGTTTGCGGCGGTTATGCCCTGCCCCTTTATCGCCAACCGCTTTTCCTCAATAAAGCGTTCGGCCCCTATCTCGCGCCATCTTCGGCTAAACTCGACTATGCCGCAGTGAAATCGCCGAACTGTGAGAAAGTCTGTTACGAACAAGGCGCCTGGTTTGAGCAAAACCTTTTTCTCGGCGCTGAAAACGATATGGACGACATTGCCTGCGCCTTCGAAAAGGTTTATGAAAATCGCCACGCACTCAAATCGTTAGTCCAATGATCCTTGGTGCCTCTCAAGTCGAAATTACGCCCCAAACCGGTGTTCAACTCTCCGGATTTGCCGCTCGTATTCAACCTTCTCTCGGCGTTCTCGATTCGTTATTCGCCAAAGCGCTTTTTTTTAGCGAGAGTGACGACAGTGACGAACGACTGCTCTGGATTCACTGCGACTTGATAGGATTCGATCGCGACATTGTGATCAACTTTCGTACCTGGGCGAGAGAGAGGCTTGGTCTGGCGGAGACAAGAGTCATGCTTTCCGCCACCCATACTCATTCCGGCCCCTGCACTATTCGACTAGAGGAGGCGGGTGTGTATGATGTCGCCTATGTTGAGTTTCTCCAGGTTCGTTTGCGGGAAGCGGCGGAACAGGCGTTGGCGCGAACGGAATGCGGTCAATGGGTGAATGTCGAAGGACAGGTCAAACTGGCTGTGGATCGTCGCAAAATGGCGTCGGCCCACACGGACTCACGGGTGGCTGCGATGGGCTTTCGTCGGAAGGATGGGCTATTCCACGCCGTCATCGTCAACTATGCGATGCACCCTGTGGCGCTTGGTTCGAGCAACCGTCATATCAGCGCCGATGTACCCGGCCAAACGGCGATGGCCTTGATGCGGCAATTGCCCGGCAACCCCATTACCCTTGTCACCAACGGCGCCGGCGCAAATCTCAATCCGCCTGCGGAAAATGTTTCGCCGCTTCAAACCGCAGCATGGGGACAGCAAATTGCCGACTCTGTCGTGACAACCCTGCAAAATGCGTCTGCTGCCCGGCGCTCGGGCCTGCGCGTGCTCGCGCGCGTGGTTCCACTGCCACTTGACACGCTGGACGTTGCTGGCATCAATGCCTTCGCGGATAAGGCATTGCAAGACACAAAGTCACTCGCCGAATGGAGTGACAAATATCGGCGTGTGGTTGAGCACTGGCGCTCGTCTTTGCTCGCGAATGCCGCAAACGGATGCAACGGCAGTCATCGTGATACCGAACTATTTGGCATTCGTCTTGGCGACGTGTTTCTGCTCGGCGTCAATGCGGAAGTGTTCTCGCAGTTTACTGACTGGCTGCGACGATGCACCAACAAGAAGATCTATCTGATCGGTTACGCGAACGGCGACTTGGGCTATCTGCCCACGCGCGCCGCTTATGCTGAAGGGGGCTATGAAGTTGAAGCCGCCCATATGTTTCACGGCGGTTTTCGGTTTAAGGCAGACAGCTTGGAAATACTATTTGAAGGCGCGAACGCCATGCTTCAGGAGTGTATGGGCGACGGCGTGGAGCGAAGCCCGATTCGCGAGCTTCAACGGAAAGCAGCGAGGCAGCTTTAAAGGGTTAGACCGACGCGATGAAGTGATGGACACACGACGCTTAGAAGAACAATAGTAACCTCTTGTATGTGATGAAGACTTCATGGATTCGCCAAAGGAGAACTTCACCATTTTTGGCAAACATGAAGAAAACTTGGCACAGCTTAAAAATGCACGAAAATCAACGTTTGCAGGAGTGGAATTGATCCTCGCTAGAGCCGCGAATTTTGCCCGGCTCACCCCGTTGCGCTCAAATTCATCGAGCAAACTCTCGCGCCGTGCGGTTGGCGTCAGAATACGGGACCGCCGCAAAGCGCAAGGCTTACGAACTTGAATTGAATTTCGTGCGTGCCGAAGTCCTCCTGGAGGCTAAAGGGAATCCAACCGGCGACGGCAGAATCGCGAAAACCCAAGCATACTAAAGAAACACCAAACCAACCGTGGCGGCTCGCTCCTAATAATTTTTACGATTTGAAAAGCATTTTCAAATGGTCAATTTCACTTACTGTGTCGCGGTCCCTTTGCGATGTCGGCGGGAACGCGCAACGAGGAATTGGCTCGCTTCCAGTGGTAAATTTTGCCACTTGACAATTCTGACACTTTGACGCACAGTAGTGGAAGTAATGGACACCGAGTTCCCATATTTGCAGATGACAACGCCGGAGAGAAAAAAGCTGGTGGGCAAGCCAGACAAAGGCACGCGCATTTACCGGCGCCAAGGCACATACAAAGAATCCGGTGAGTGGTGCGTTGAGATGGATTACGTTTTTGATGACCAGTTTGTTTCTCCGGGCGGTGTTTGCATGTTCGTTCCCTCCGTCAGTCGATCGGCGGTTCATAAACGCATGAAGGAAGGCCGCCTGACAGCGTTGTGTTTCCACGTCGTGCATGACGAAAGAACCTTTTTTGGAAATGTGCGAAAAGCCAAGGCTACGCCCTTTGTGTTCATTCCAGTTTCGGAGTGCAAGGCATGGGCAAAGGAACTTGAGGAAAAGAGGGGCGGAGTTGAAAACGTCGATCCGAAT
>DASRLE010000543.1:0-27930 GCA_035648615.1 Saccharimonadales bacterium (SeqCode)
ATATAACCTCGCGTTCAATTTCAACTGGAACTTCTACGTCAGTAGTGGCGGCTACTACCGCGGGCGCACCGGCGGCGGCCTGGACAAAAATGACTTCTGGCAGAACGCCGAGATGATCGAAATGGCCGTTGACGTCGCCGCCCGGACCGGCGCCACCTCGGACCGAACCGTCGTGACCAACCTCATCAACGGCTTCGACAAGACTTACGGCACCGATTGGACTTACGATACCCACTATAACGATGACATCATGTGGGCCTGTATCGCCCACCTGCGGGCTTGGTTAGCGTCCCCAGGCGCCCCAGCCGCTTGGGCGAACAACGCCTGGAACAACTTCTATTGGGTCTATAACGGGGGCGGCGCCCGCACCGTTGCCCAGTACGACGGCGCCTACGGCGGCGGCATGTGGGAAACCGACACCCACACTCCCGACGGCGGCGGGGTCAACGGCACAAAAAATGCCTGTGTCAACGGCCCCGGCGCCATTGCCGGCTATTTAATCTGGTTTGTTTACGGCAGCGGAGGCAACTGGGCTTATAACGATGGCTTTAACATGTACTGGTGGGAAGCAAATAAGCTCCTCGCCTCCTCCGGCCTGATTTATGACCATTGGATGGACTACGGCGGCACCAACGGTCCCGTGGACGGCTGGGATTTGAGCTACAACGTCGGCACCTTCATTGCCGCGGCCTATTACTTCGGCCATTCGGATAATGCCAATTCCGCCGCTCAGTATTTCATGCACACGATATGCTCGGCCAGCTACCTCCCCAATTACGGCACGGGCGGCGACGGCACTGGCGGCTCAAACAACGATGGGTTCAACGGCATCTTCATGCGCTGGATGTGCATGTATGAGCAGGCCACCGGCCAGCAGAGCACCTATCAGACTTGGCTCTATAACAACGCCAATGCCGCTTGGAACAATGTGAATACTACATCCGGCTTGTCTTGGGATGACTGGGCGGCGCCCACTCCTGGCGGCACTCAGTATAGCTGGGCATGCTCACCCTCAGTCGTGGCCTTACACGCGCTGCCTCCCCAATCACAATAGGGAGGAGCGGAAAGGAAGAAGGAAGAAGGCAGAAGGAAGAAAAAGGCCCGCTTCCGCGCTTCTTCCTTCTTCATTCTTCCTTCTGCCTTTCTGCCTCCTTGACACTGCCGCTTGCTCTTTCTACGCTCTGTCCGTAAATAATCGAGCGTTTGCCCCGAAATTTACTTTCCGGGATTTTTGTTGTCGCGCCACGCCGCGCTTTGAGCTTTTGTCACAAGTTTAGTTTATGGCCAATACCATTTTAGTCGGCGCCCAGTGGGGCGATGAGGGAAAAGGAAAGATCATCGATGTCCTGACCGGCAAGGCGGACATCGTCGTCCGCACCCAAGGCGGCAATAACGCTGGCCACACCGTTTTTATCGGCAAGAAGAAATACGTCCTGCACCTTATCCCCTCCGGCATTTTGCGCCGCGGCAAACGATGCGTCATTGGCAACGGGGTGGTGATCGACCCGGTCAGTTTGGTCGCGGAGATGGATCAATTGGCCGGGCTGGGGGTGATCGTCAAAAATCTGTTTATCAGCGAGTCGGCCCACCTGGTTTTTCCTTATCATCGCGAATTGGACGAGCAGCGCGAAGCCCTCAAGGGCAAAAACAAAATCGGCACGACCAAGCGCGGCATCGGCCCCGCCTACGGCGATAAAGCGGCCCGCACCGGCTTGCGCATGGTCGATTTGATCAATCCCGATCGTTTCGAGGCGTTGCTTCGTTTTAAGATCAAAGAGAACAACGAAATATTGAAAGCGCTCGGCGCGAAGACCCTTTCCTTTGCCAAGGTGCATGCGGCTTACCGCGCGGCAGGGGACCGGCTGAAGCCGTTTGTGACCAATACGGTTGTGTTATTGCATGAGGCGGCGAGCAAAGGGGCCAATATTTTGTTCGAGGGCGCGCAGGGGACTTTTTTGGACATCGATCACGGAACTTATCCGTTCGTCACTTCGTCCAACACCACTTCGGGCGGAGCTTGCACCGGCTCGGGGGTGCCGCCCAACAAAATGGACCACGTCATGGGGGTGATGAAGGCTTACATCACCCGCGTTGGCGAGGGGCCGTTGCCGACGGAAAATGCCGTGGTGGCCGACATGCTCCATGGCATGGGCCGGGAATTCGGCGCGACGACCGGCCGGGCGCGGCGCTGCGGATGGTTCGATGCCGTGGCCACGCGCTACGCCACGATCATCAACGGCATTGATGAATTGGCGGTGACGAACCTCGACGGCCTGGACACCTTGGACACCATTCAGGTTTGCATCGGCTACCGCGTCGGACCGGCCCGGCTGGATTATGTGCCCCCGGACATCGAAACGCTGGCGAAGTGCGAACCGATTTATGCGGAGTTTCCGGGCTGGAAAACTTCGACGGCCAAATGCGGGGCATGGGTCGATCTTCCCGCCGCGGCCCGAGGCTACCTGCGCGCTTTGACCGAACTGACCGGCGCGAAGCTGAAAATTGTTTCAGTCGGCCCGGCGCGCGAACAAACTATTTTTGTTTAATTGAAAATAATCCGTTGACATGCTTGGAATATACATATAATTTAGTTACGCATGGTGATAGTAACTATTAAAGTAGGGGAGAGAAAAAAGGGAGCGGGCGATGTCAAAACATGTAAGTTGTCCGCGGGGGATTTGACCAGATTAAACCAAATTAAACCAAAACCCATCGCAGTTTACGCAACGAGCGCGGCAATAAAATAAGACGTTATGAACAAAATTCCATTGGAAGATAATTTCACCGATGTCGTCGGCAAAGCCCAGCGCGGGCTGGCCTTAAGCGACGCCACTTTGGCGCAACAAGCCGGCCTGAGCGCGAGCCAGGTGGCTGATTTCAAAGAGGGAACATTCGATGCCGCCATCGCCCGCAAATTGGCCGGCCCTCTAAATCTGGGAGCGGAGGCCTTGATCGCGTTGGGCCAGAACGCCTGGCACCCCGAACCTCGTGAGGTTCCTGGACTGGGATGCTTCAACACGAACTACCAGGACATGACAGTCAATTCCTACGTGGCCTTTGATTTGCAGAGCCGGCAGGCGGTGGCGTTTGATACCGGCGCGACGGCCGATAGCATGTTGGAATTTGTCCGGGAAAATAAATTGAAGATCGAGTTGATTCTTTTGACCCATACGCACGCTGACCATGTGGCGGATCTCGAACGGCTGCAAAAGGCCGCGTCCGCCCCGGTCTTTGTGAGCGAGCGAGAGCAATTTGCCAAGGCGCAACCATTCGCCGCCGGAAAAACTTTCCATCTCGGTAACTTGAAAATCGAATCCCGCCAGACTAGCGGCCATGCGCGCGGCGGTATTACCTACGTTGTCTCCGGCCTGGCCTCGCGCCTGGCGGTGGTGGGCGACGCGCTCTTTGCCGGGTCGATGGGCGGCGGCGCCATTTCTTATGAGGAAGCCCTGCGGACAAATCGCCAGGAAATTTTCAGCCTGCCCGACGACACCATTGTTTGCCCGGGTCACGGCCCCTTGACCACCGTCGGCGAACAGAAAAAGCACAACCCGTTTTATCCCGAGTTTCAAAAATAATTCCTAACGCGCCATGGACTGTCCGGCAATCCAGCCGGTGGTCCAGGCGGCCTGAAAATTGAATCCGCCTGTGATGCCATCCACATCCAGCAATTCGCCGGCAAAATACAGTCCCGGACAAATCCGGCTCTCCATCGTTTTGAAGTTGACCTCGCTCAACCGCACGCCGCCGCAGGTGACGAATTCGTCCTTGTTCAAGCTTTTGCCGGTGACGGCGAGTTCGGTGCGGATGAGTTGCTGGAGGAGGGCGTGTTGGGCGGAGCGCCCGAGTTCGGCCCAGCGGGTGGGGCGCGGAAGGCCGGAGGCCAGAACGAGTTGTTCCCAAAGCCGGCCCGGAATGGATGCAATGGTCGTATTGACAACCAGGCGGGCCGGCTGGGCGGCGCGGCGGGCATCGAGTTCGGCCGCGATTTGTTCGGCGTTGTCTTGCGGAAGCCAGTTGATATGCAACGGGAATTGATAGTTCAAAGCGTGCAAGGCCCGCGCGCCCCAGGCCGAGAGCCGGAGAATCACTGGCCCGCTCAGGCCCCAATGCGTCATGAGCAGCGGGCCTTGTTCGCGCAGTTTTGTTCCGGGCACGGAAACGGCGACCGGCCCGACGGCGACGCCGGATAATTCGCGCACCCACGAGGTGTCAATATGAAAAGTAAACAACGACGGCACGGGCGATTCGAGGGCATGGCCGAGCGACCGAGCCAGTTCACCGGCGGCGGCGGCGCGGCATCCGCCCGTCGCCAGCAACAGCCTGTCGCAGAGCAAGGATTCGCCAGTGGCCAGCGTGACGGCAAAGACGCCATTCGCTTCCTTGGTTATGTGGGTCACGCCGCGATTGGCCAGCGCCTTGACGCCGGCGGAGTGGGCGCTGCGCGTGAGGCAGTCAATAATCGTTTCCGACGAATCGGTGGTGGGAAACATCCGGCCATCGTTTTCCGTCTTGAGCTTGACTCCGCGCGTTTCGAACCAGGCAACAGTGTCGCTGGCCTGAAAAGTCTGGCAGGCGCCCAGCAAAACTCGCTCGCCGCGCGGATAGCGCGCCGTCAATTCGCGAACGTCGAAACAGGCGTGGGTGACATTGCAGCGGCCGCCGCCGGAAATGCGGACTTTGCCGAGGAACTGCGAGCTTTTTTCCAGCAGGGTGACCTGGGCTTCTGGAAATGCTTCGGCGCAGGCGATGGCGGCAAAAAATCCCGCCGCTCCGCCGCCCACCACCACAACACGCCGTAAACTCATGGCGCCTACGCTACCACATAAAAGACGTCCGCGTTACTCGGGAAAAAACCCGCGCCGCTTCGAGGAAAGGTACAAGGAGCACGATCCCGCGCGCTATGCGGACACCGTTGCCCAAGTGCTCGCCGCCGGCAAAACGCCGGCCGGGATGCATCGCCCGGTCATGGTGGCCGAAATTCTGGCCGCGCTCGATCCTAAGCCCGGCGAAATCGCCGTCGATGGGACGCTCGGTTTTGGCGGTCATGCCCAGGTACTTTTGCCGCGTTTTCTGCCCGGAGGACGATTGCTCGGGTTCGACGCCGACCCCATCGAACTTCCCAAAGCCGAAGCGCGTTTGCGCGCCTTGGGGTTTGGGGCCGAGGTCTTCACCGCCCGCCGCAGCAACTTCGCGGCCTTGCCCCAGGCGCTGGCTGCCGAAGAACTGGCCGGCGTCGATATGATACTGGTCGATCTCGGTGTGTCCTCGATGCAATTGGATGATCCCAGCCGAGGCTTCTCGGTGAAGCAGGAAGGGCCGCTCGACATGCGCATGAATCCATCGCGCGGACAGCCAGCCTCCACGCTTCTCGCGCGAATGCGTGCGGAAGATCTGGAAATGATGCTGTTGGAAAATGCGGACGAGCCGCGCGCCAGGACATTGGCTTTGCTCTTGGCCGGACAATCTTTCGGCACGACGGCTGCCTTGGCGCGCGCGATTCGCGCCGCGCTCCCGCACACGAACAAAGACGACTGCGATCTTTCGATCCGCCGCGTCTTTCAGGCCTTGCGCATTGCGGTCAACGACGAATTTTCGGCGCTGGAAACATTGTTGCGCCATCTTCCTTCCTGTTTGAAAGCAGGCGGACGCGCGGCGATCTTGACCTTTCATTCGGGCGAAGACCGCCGTGTCAAGAAGGCTTTTGCCGACGGCTGGCGCGAGGGCGTTTATGCCGGGATTTCCCGCGAGGTGATCCGTCCCGGCCCGGAAGAGCGCCGGGCCAACCCTCGTTCCACGCCCGCAAAATTGCGATGGGCGAGAAAGCGGCTTGACCAATAGGCAGACCCGCTCCTAAACTTTTTTGCAGTAAAACATCTAATAAAAATATGAACACAAACGTTCCACTTATCAGTTCCGGCGTCGCCGGCCCTTTGGGAGTTATTCACTTGCCCCGGCTTTGGCTTAAAGTTTCGCTCGAGTCGCGCGGCAAATTGGCGGCCGGCTATCCCGGCGCGGGCAAAGGTTACGATCAAATGGTGATCGACGGTCTCGGCCTCCAGCGCGATGCCTTGATCGATTTTATCAAAACCAGCCGCCCGACCTATCCGCAATTCGAGGCCTGGGTCAAGAAACAGCCAGGCGTGAAATTGGACAAAGCGTCCGTGGAGAAATTGAATGATTCCATTCGCGGCTATAATCACGACGACGCCACCCGCAAGGAGATTCTGTCGGCCAGCGGCATTCCCGATGACCCCAGCGCCTACCGCGATGCTGTCAATCTAAATAACTTGGATGACTGGAAAGAATTCCACGACGCAGAGCTGAAGTAATCTTCATGCGCCTGGAATCCATGTTCGTGGGGATGAAGGTGCGTCACCCGGAGTACGGCCCCGGCACGGTTAAAAGCGTGTCGGAACATTTTGCCGATATTCGGTTTGACGCCGGGTTGCGCACCTTGTCCCCCGAACAATGCGATTTGCAACCGGCCGAACCGCTGGCCGAAATCACCGCGCTGGCCGTGCCGCTGACCACGCTCATCCGCGAAACGGTCAGCGCCATGATCAAGGACCTTGGGTTGGAACAAGACGACTCGATTGTCGAACAACTCTCCGCCCGCTGGCAAACCGGCCTCATGGTTTTGCGCCCGGGCGATCCTTCGTTGCAGGCGAAGGAAGTGCCGTTGCAGGTGTTCTTCCATAAGATCGTGATGGTCAGGAATAATTTGCGCGTGCTGGAACAGAAGATTAACGCGCATGAAAAACTTTCCGACACTGAGAAGATTGAAATGCAGCAATACATCACCCGTTGCTACGGCTCGTTGACGACTTTTAATTTGCTCTTCAAAAGTGAGGCCGGCCAGTTCAAGTCGGGGGCATGAGCCATTTTTATTCGGGCAGTGGCTGGCCTTTGGTTTCGGGCAGGTAGTGAACGACAACCAGGCCCAGCAGAAAAAAGCAGCCCAAAAGAGTGATGGCCAAATGGAGTTCCAACTGGTTTTTCAGCCAGCCGGAGAAAACCAGCATCGAGGCGGCGGCGACCCGTCCGACGTTGAAACAAAATCCAGTGCCGGTCGCGCGCAGGCGGGTGGGAAAAAGCTCGGGAAAATAGATGGCATAACCCGCATGCATTCCCAACGTCAAAAAGCCGAAAATGGGAAAGATGAACAAGAGCTGCCTGAAGGTTTGCGGAAGGTAACAGGTAACCGGCACAATCAAAAAGGCCGCCAGATACGACCAAAAAAAGGCGGGCTTGCGTCCGATGCGGGCGCAGAGCGGACCGAAGCAAAGAAGCCCGGCCAATCCACCAACCGTTTCGACAAAGCCATAAGCCCACTTGCCTTTTTCCAAGGCGACCGAGAGCTTGACGCCATTCTTGACAAGCATGTTCACCGCCAGACTTTGTCCCGCCACATGGACGGCCCAATAATTGCCGAGGCCGATCGCCGCCAGGAGCATTCCCAAGAGCGCGCGTTTGCGCCAGCGAGGATCGCCCAGCAGTTCGCGAAGGCTGCCGGCTTGGGCGGGCGCTTCTTCGGCGGCCTTTTGCCAGCGAGGCGGTTCTTTGACACTGGCCATCACCCAAGCCACGAGAAGGGCGGGGAGGATCCCAAAAAGATAGGCATACCGCCACTGCGACGCGACGATCAGGCCGGTCGCCGTGGCAATCCATGTCCCAGACACGCTGGTGGCGTGAAAAATGCCCGAGGCATGGGTCCGGGCGTGCGCTGGGAAAACCTCCGCCACCAAACTCGCCGCTACGGCCCATTCGCCGCCGGTGCCCATCGCGACGAGGAAACGCAACACGCCAATATGCCAAAGGCTATGGGCGAAAAAGGTCAGGCCGGAGAAGATCGAGTACATCAAAATCGTCGCGACCATCGTTGGTTTGCGGCCCCAATAGTCGGCCATCATTCCAAACAGCAACCCGCCGGTCGCTCCGCCCAAAAGGAAGACCCCCAGAAAGACATCGTTCCAAAAGCTGATGGCATGAGGGTCGTTGGTTCCCAACACGCTTTGCAGCAACTGGTGCGAGGTGATGTTGAAAATCTGTCCTTCGTAAACGTCGAAAATCCAGCCCGCCGAAGCGATGATCAGAATCAGCCATTGGTAGCGGGTTACTCCGGCGTACCATGGTTGCGGGTTGGCCGTACTTTGATCGGAAGTCATGGCGGCTATGATTGCGCGGAATTTATTTTGAATCCAAATTAAAACGCGAAGGAAAAAGCTCGAAAAAAAAGCTTTCCGCCTGATGCCGCGTTAACAAATTCCCCGAGGGCAAATCACAAGATCGCCCGATTGCTCAGTCGGCGAGAAGTGCGGTAAGTTCAGACATCACATTCCCTGAGAGATGGGTTGAACTTTTATACGGAGAGGAAAATATGAAAGACCAGGAATTGACCGGTGAAACTCAAAAGTTTTATGGAACAAAAACCCCGACGAGCGAAGGCGCCGCTCCCGACCAAGGGGGTCGCGGGGGAGCAAAACAGTCTTACTGGTCGCCCGCCGATCTTCTCGGCTTGATGGATTTGAGCGGAACGAAAATGACTCCGCTCGACGAGTGGTGAGTCTTCGCCCTTGCTACGGTGCGACGAAAGCCCGATAAAGGCCGTACAAAAAAACTGCTTCGATCAAAACGAAGAATCCAAAGGAAGCCGTTGGAACCATCTGGTATCGAATAAAAAAAATTGCTGTTTTCATACTAAGCGCGCCTCCCGGTCTTATTAAGCATGGGACATGCCAACCCTTGTGACGCGCGGGCTTCCCTCAACTCCGTCCAACCTTCGCCCCAACTTTAGACATTCTCGCGCTCAGGTTGAGGCAATGGTTTGCGGGCTCGTCCAGTTGCCGCCAACACCCCCAGGCCGATTCCACAGCAAGCGATGGGAAACCAGTCCCCGCAGCGGTTGTAAAATGTTTGCTGCTGGTCTCCAGCGGCGCGCAACGGAATCCGGGCGATCATGAAGCCCGCGCCATACACATCGCCGCCCACGCTGAAACTCTGGCGGATGCGGCCCTGCGCGTCGGCCCAGCACGTCAGGCCGTCATTGGTGCAGCGCACCAAGGGGACCCCATTTTCCACCGCCCGAAAAATCGCGCTGGCGGCTTGTTGCCACTGTTCAGCAGCGTGGCCGAACCAGCCGTCGTTCGTCAGGTTGATTAGAAAATCGGTGTCCGGCGCGACGTGCTGCCGGGCCTCTTGGGCAAATATATCCTCAAAGCAAATGAGCGCCGACATTTTGACCGGCGGATTGGTCATCGAAAATTCGACAGGCCGATCACCCGGGGTGAATTCTCCTCCAATCGGCGTCAGCCACCTTAAAAAAGGCAGCCAGTGGACCAGGGGAATATACTCGCCAAAAATGACCAGCCGCCGCTTGTGATAAATCCCGGCCCGCCTTCCTTCGGGACTGAAGAAAAAGGCGCTATTGAAATATTCCATCTCACCTCCCGCCAGTTCTTCGGCGGAGTCTGCGTTAAAAACCAGCCATGCTTTATGGCGGTGAATCAAGTGCCCAATCGCCTGTTGCGTTTCAGGGGAAAGGTCGGGAACGGCTGACTCCGGCCAAACCAAAAGACCCGGCTCGGAGGCCAGCGCTTTTTCGGAAAGATCGAGCACCGTTTGAAATCGGGCGGCATTCTCGGCTGGATCCCAAATCAACGTTTGCGGGATGCTCGGCTGAATCAGGGCCACCTTCAATTCCCGGGCGGGTGCGGAAACGGCACTCAGTTTGGCCGCGCCGTAGCTTGTCAGGCCAGCCACCACCAACAAAGGCAGCCCGGCCTCCGCCCACAGGCGATGAGCCGAGGGCTGGCGGATGAGAATCACGATCGTCGAGCAGAGCGAAACCGAAGTCCAAACCACCAAAAACGAAACGCCATAAATCCCCGTTACGGAAGCAATCTGAATGAGCGGCAACATTTTGTATTGTGAAGCCCCCACAAAATTCCACGGGAAGCCGGTGAGGATCCGGCCTCGTCCGAATTCCAAGGCCGTCCAAATGGCTCCAGCGGCCAGCGCCCAGCCCACCCGGCGCAGCCGGCTGCCCGCCAGAAATTGATCGAGCGTTTCGGTTGGAAATGATTTCCAGCAAAGCCAAACCCAAGCCGCCGGGTAAAGAGCACAATACGCGCTCAAAGCAATCCACGCCGCGCTGGGGCCAATGGGAATCCCATGCCAGGCAAAGGGAATATTGAGCAACCACCAAAGCGAACTGAGATAATGAACCACGCCGCCCGCAAAGCCGATGCGAAAGGCCTGTGCGCCTTTTGTTCCCAGCGCGCTGAAAAGAATTATCCCGGGTCCGATCCAAGCCAGCCCCGCCACGCCGACCCTAGGAAAAGAGGCCGAGAGCAGAAGCCCGCCCAAAGCCGCGACCAGATACCGGGCCGCCGGGACAGAATGGATGGAAAATTTCTTCAAGCGAAAAGATTGTCTCAAAGCGAAATAGTTTGCCAGTGTTCAATCTTCGGTTTTCAGTTTCCGTTGTGGAAAAGTTTTCGAGCATGCCATTTCCGGTCCCGGCGACGCTTGGCTTTCGCATGCCAGCGGAGTGGGAGCCTCATGCCGGCACCTGGCTGACGTGGCCGCGTCCCGAAGGCATCAGCTTTCCCGGCAGATATGAAGTGGTTCCCCCGGTTTACGCTAACCTGATCCGCCATTTGACGGAAGCCGAGGATGTCAATATTAACGTTTGGGATGCCGAAATGGAGGCGTCTGTCCGCCAGATTTTGCGAGGGGAGGGGACGCCGCTTGAGCGTGTGCGCTTTCATCACTTTCCGGCATACGAGCCTTGGTGCCGTGATCATGGTCCCATTTTTTTGGTTCGGGAAATTAACGGACGGCGGGAGCGGGCGATTGTTGACTGGGATTACAATGCCTGGGGCGGCAAGTATCCGCCTTACGACTTGGACGACGCCATTCCCCGGCATGCGGCCCGCCTGCTCGGCCTGCCTCTCTTTTCGCCGGGCATTGTCATGGAAGGAGGCTCCATCGAGGTCAACGGCTGCGGCACGCTTTTGACCACTACGTCCTGTTTGCTTAATCCCAACCGCAATCCGCATTTGAGCAAAGGGGAAATCGAAAAGTATCTCAAGGACTATCTGGGCGTCGCCCAAGTGCTCTGGCTCGGCGATGGAATTGCCGGGGACGACACGGATGGACACATCGACGACTTGACCCGGTTCGTCAACCCTTCCACGCTCATCACCGTCGTTGAGGACGACCCATCGAGTCCGAACTGCGGCGTTCTCCAGGACAACCTTCAGCGGCTGCACCATTTCCGCGACGTGGACGGGAATAGTTTTCGTATTGTCACGCTGCCCATGCCGGGAGTAATCGAGTACGAGGGTCAGCGCTTGCCGGCAAGCTACGCCAATTTTTATATCGCAAACCAGATGGTGCTCGTTCCCACCTTTCGGCACAAAAACGACAGCGTGGCGCTGCAAATCTTGCAGAACCAATTTCCCCGGCGTCGCGTCATCGGGGTGGATTCGACCGAACTGATTTGGGGTCTGGGTTCATTCCATTGCATGACGCAACAGGAGCCGTCGGCCACGTAACCAAGCTGGACTTTTCAGATTTTTGGTGGCACCTTCCGCGTGTGTCACTGACCAAGCTCGAACACCTCCAAAGTTTGCTGCGCTCGTACGATTCCTGCCTGGTGGCTTATTCGGGCGGAGTGGATTCAGCCTTTCTGGCTTACGTCGCGCACGAGGTTCTGGGTGAAAAATCCCTTGCTGTCCTGGCTGATTCGCCCAGCCTTCCACGGCGCGAACTGGAGGAGGCGGTCGCGGTCGCCGAAAAATTTGCCATTCCCCTGCGCATCGTGCGAACGGAGGAGTTCGATAATCCCGCCTATCTGGCCAATCCCAATAATCGCTGTTACTTCTGCAAGCACGAGCTTTTCACCCGACTGGCCCCGCTGGCTGTCAAAGAGAAATTTGCGGTTGTGGCCTATGGCGAAAATGCCAGCGACGTGGGCGACCATCGTCCGGGCGCCAAAGCGGCGGGAGAGTTCCAAGTGCGCGCGCCGTTGAAAGAAGCGGGCCTGACCAAAAGCGAAATTCGCGCGCTTTCCGCCCGCTTCGGCCTGCCCACCGCCGACAAACCGCAGATGGCCTGCCTCAGTTCGCGGGTGCCTTACGGCGAGCCGGTCACGCCCGGGAAATTAAGCATGATCGAGCAGGCGGAATACGTCCTGCGCGATCTCGGATTTTATGATTTACGCGTGCGGCATCACGAATTGAACAGCCAGGGAATGACGTTGCATTTGGCCCGCATCGAAGTCGGGGTGGAGGAGATGCCGAAGTTTCTGCAAAACGACGCTTTCACCCGCGTGGCCGGGGCCTTGAAAAAAATTGGCTATGCCCACGTCACGCTCGACCTGCAAGGTTATCGCCGCGGGAGTGTCAACGAGAAACTCGCCGTTTGAGTGGGGACGGGCCGGCGGACGTGCAGCAGGACCGGCAGGGATGTCGGGCCGCCTTCTTGCGCCGCCTTGACGTAAAATAAACGGTCAGTGTCCGGCACCCACTTGGCGGCGCGCAGAAAAATCTGGCGGCGATTTTCGTCTTTGGGAATCAAGACGCCGTTCAAACCAATGTTGTCCACGATGACTCCGTGCGGCAGATTATCGGCGGTGAAGGTAATCAGATCATTATATCCGTGCCGCGAAACTTTGATCCAAGCCGGAACAATCTGTCCCGGCGCCACGGTGATTTCCAGGGGCGTTTCACTCACTGAGCGCAGAACGAAGTTGGTCGCGGCGGCGTTATAAGGTTCGCAGGCCACCAGTAACTTGGAGGCGGCGCCGACGGCGATTTTGGCAAAAGAGTTGACGGGCTTTTCCACTTTCTTTTCACCCACCATCGCGCTGGCGGTGATTTTTATTTTTGACACGATCTGGGCCGTTAAAGTGACTGCATTGGTGTCGCAATTGAGGGTGCCCTTTGCTTCGGAATGGCCCGCTTGAATAACGACCGGCGTGGAAATGCTGAACCGGGCGCGAATGTTCGTAATGTCCACTTGTATATCTTCGTCAAACGCATCTGTCCGATTGGCAGTCAAGGTGAATTCACGGCCCGTCCCAGGATTGAGGGTCTGGTCCGCGCCGTTTAACGTGACGACGAAATCCGGATGCGGCTCGCGAACAATCAACCGATAGAAAAAGCGCGCGCCTCCACGCCCACGGTTGTCCGTCACCCGTATTAAATAAGAGCCGGCGGACGGGGCCGTAAAATGCAGGCGCGAATCCACCCCAAGCTGCCGGTCGCCGTCATCGTCATTGGCGTAATAGAGGGGAAACACGGGCAATCCATTGGGCTGTAGTTTTTCGCCGGGCGGATGCGGTTCGACAATATAGCAAGGCTCATCCAAAGCATGGTCGGTCCCGCTGCTATCAAAGTAATCGCGCCGCTGCCCGGCCACGGTGTAGAATTGAAAACCGGAATCCGGCCCTTGCGGCATCCGGAACAATTTGCAGACCTCGCCCTGCATGTAGAGATACTGGTTCAATTCCATTTCCTCCCAATTATCGATTCGCACCTCGTTCTGCGACGAGGTGATGGCCCTGAAATTGATGGCTGAATCGCGCACGGCTTGAAGTTGCAATCGCGGCACCGGACGTCCATCGGCATAAAGCACTTCGATCTTCGTGTCGATCGGCGAGCCGCGGCGCGCGGCATCGGTCTCGATGATTAACTTTTGCCCGGCTTTGGCTTCGAATCGATAAAGGTCAACGTCCGGCGCCGCCTTCCCCTCGGCAAAAATCCGGCCCGAAACCGTCGAGGGCACGGGAATGGGAGTCGCTTCGCCAGGAGTGTCGTTCGGCTCCGCCTCGACCAATTCCGGCCCGTCGGTCACCAGCACTTTAAAGGCGCGGCGGGCGCGATACGTGTCCGAATTTAAAGGCACTTCCAGTTCGCCGGCCTTCATCGGGCTGATTTTTATTTTGTCCTTGCCGGTCAGGTTGTAGCCGATCAATTGCACTTCGGCCTCGCGGTTGGTCTGCACGCTGGGAGGGAAGATGCTGATCACTTGCGGCAGTTCTCCCATCGTCAGTCGATAAAAATAATCCGGCGAGCCTTCCTCCGTGGTCTCGGCAATGCGAATGCGATACAGGCCGTTGCTCGTGATGGTATAAGCCAGCAGCGGATCGCCGCCCTCGAATTCGCCCTCGCTGGAAAGAATTTCGCCATGGGCGTCGAGCAGCGAGAGTTGGGCCTGGGCTTTGGAGCCGATGCTTTTGGCGGACAAATCAAACACCAGAGATTGGCCGGCTTGCGCATGGAATTCCAACTCATCGACGTCGCCGCCGGGATTCAGATCGCCCCAATAGCTCATCGGGAGTGTGACCATCCGCAGTGTTCGCGGCGGATTGTTCTCCGCTTCAAAAACGTGCGGCAAATGGCCGATATAGATTTTCCCCGGCCCGCTTTCGCCATTGGCATTGATCACCGAAATATCGTAAAGCCCTCGCGGTAGATCGGGCGCCGCCTTGACGTCAATCCAGGCTTCCGTCGAAGTGGCTTTGGCGGTCTTGCTCAACGAGACGGCCAGTTTGGGATTGCTGGATTTGACATTGGTTAAACTCAGAAGATTGCCGCCAATGACTTTCAAAGTAAGGTCCGTGCCCCGTTGCATGCCGCGAGGCTGCAGCCGGGCGATGGAGGGCTTTTCGGCGGGCGCCTCGGCCATGGCCGCAACGAAAGGCAGCGATTTCCCGGCCAGGTCATAAAAGGCCAGCGAGCCATCCAATCGGCCAACGGCGATGGCTTGATCGTTGCGCGCAAAATCCAAGCCGGTCGCCCAGTCCGGTTGTTTTTCCAGGAGCAGGCGTTCTTTCATTTTCCCGGTGTCCCACAGCCGCACGGTGCGGTCGTCCGCCGAAGAGAGAAGCATCTTGCCATCAGGCGAGAAAACCAGGCGCAGGATGGATCCGTCGTGGGCGAACTTTGAATCGAGCAATGGGTTCGTCGTTTCCGCCGCCGTGGCGCTGATTGACCAAATCCGAATTCGATGATCCACCCCGCCCGCCATCAGCTTCTTGCCATCGGGACTGAAGGCGACGGCATAAACATCCTTCAACGGCTGCGAAAGCGTGTCGCGCCGCGTGCCGCCGGCCACATCCCACAACTTGACCGTATGGTCGCCACTGGCGCTGGCCAGGATTTTTCCATCGGGCCGAAAAGCCAGGCCAAAAACGCAACCATTGTGGCCGGACAATGTATTCCGCTCCTTGCCGGTGGCGATGTCCCACAATATGATCTTCTGATCGTAGCTGCCGCTGGCCAAAATTTTTCCATCCGGTGAAACGGCCAGGGAATAGACGGTGTCCTTATGGCCCAGAAATGTGCGGATCAATTTTCCATTGGCCACATTCCATTCCTTGATTTCGCCATAACGCACATTTTCGCCGGAACCGGCAAACAGCCGTTTGCCATTGGGAGAGAACGCCAGGGCGTTGACATTTCCGTGGTGGCCTTTGAGGGTTCGTATCAACTTGCCGGTGTCGGACGAGCGTAATTCAACCTCGCGATAGCGCGCGACGGCGACGAGGTTCGTGCCCGGCACATGGGCCAGCGCGTTAATGGGATTTCGCGCCACGCCCTTGACCTTTATTTGCGGAACGTCCAGTTCTGCAATAATGGATTTCGCCATCGCCGGCGGATGCGCGCCCGCATCGATCCACGCCGTAATCAGGGCGATCTCGGCGGGTTTTAACTTTTGGCGTTTGCGCCCGGGCGGCATGATCAAGTTCTTGCCGTCCTTAAAGACCTTTCCCTCGACCATTTGCACCAGCAGGCTGTCATGGCTATTTCCAGCCAGGACAACTTGCCCGCTTTCGCCGCCTTTCATGACGGACTCGAAGCTCTCCAGGACGAGTTTTGCTTCCGGGTCTTGGGAGGCGTGGCAATCCAGGCAATGCTTCGAGAAAATGGCATCGACCGCCGCGTAGTCAGTGGCGGCCGGTTTGTCGGCGGCGGTGGCCAACTGGGCCGCGACGCAGCAGAGCAGGGCGAACAGCACGTTACGACATGAGGCAGGCCACTTCATGCGGTTAATGATTAAACAGAAATTCTTTGCTGCTCAACACGGCCCAATACATGTCCTGCAAGGCCAGCTTGCGTTCGCCGTCTTTGCTTTGGTCGAGCACTTGACAGAGCCTCGTTTCCTCCTCCTTCGACGGGTATCTGGAAAAAGCGCTTAAGTAGGCGTGCTCGATGATTTGCGGGGTGGGCGCATTGGCGCTCATCACGCGGTTGATATAGCAGGTCTGGTCCTCCAGCTTTTTATTGACGGTGTCGCCGTTGGAAATATCGAGCACTTGCGTCATGCTCGGATCGGCCGTGCGCTCACATTCGCAGGTCGTGTTGCGGTCGGGCCGTCCAAAGGTTTTGAGAAAATAGGAATCTTCCGAGACATCCGGCAATTGCAGAGCGCGCCAGCCTTTGGGAAATTTTTCGCCGACTTTGCGGTCAAAGTCGGTCGGCACGCCGGTCACTTCAGCAATGGCATCCAGCAACACTTCCGCCATCATTCGGCGCGGGTAGTAGCGGGAATAAAAACGAGTGTCCGCTTCATTTCCGGGAAGCGGCTTGCTGGAACGCTGATAAGTTTCCGACTGCAGGATGACCCTCATCAACTCTTTCAAATCAAAGCGGTGATCGGCCAAATAACGCGCCGCAGCCGAAAGCAGTTTTTCGTTGCTGGCCGGGTTGGTCGCCCGCAAATCATCAATGTTCTCGACCAGGCCCGCGCCAAAATAATTGGCCCAAACGCGATTGACAATCGCCCGGCTGAAGTATGGGTTATCGCGCGAAACCAGCCAGTCGGCCAGCGGCAGCCGGCGGTCTTGCGGCGAATCGATCGGAATGGGCTTGCCATCGAGCGGAGCGGGTATTTGCGGCTTGCCGCGCAAGGGCTGGACCAAGTCTCCGTCGGCCGCGGTAAAGACCACGTTTTCCCCGGGGCGCGTCCCGCTCTTGATACGGACACGGGCAAACATGTTAGCCATTTGGTAATACTGGTCGTTGGTCCACTTTTCCATCGGATGGTTATGGCACTTGGCGCACGTCACCGACATGCCGAGGAAGGCCTGCGACATCGTTTCCGAAGCGGCGCGAGGATCATCGTGTAAAACATAAAAATTGGCCGCGCCGTTTTGCAGCGTGCTGCCTTTCGCGGTGATGATGCTCTTCACAAAAACGTCCCACGGCGTATTGGCGGCCACCCGTTCGCGGATCCAGTCGTAATAGGCCCAGACCTCCTCAGCGCTAAGTTTCTTATTATTGACCAAGAGCAGGTCCGACCATTTGTAGGACCAGTAATCAACGAATTCAGGACGCTGTAACAGCGCATCAATCAGCGCGTCCCGTTTGTGCGAGGATTTATCAGACAAAAACGCGCGCGTTTCTCTCTCGGTCGGCAAAACTCCCATGGTATCGACATACGCGCGCCGCACAAATTCCGCATCGGTGCATCTCTGGGAAGGCGGAATGTTCAAGTTGCGCAATTTCTCCAGCACCAGTTCGTCAATAAAATTTCGGTGCGCCGCATGGGTGAAAACGCGCTGGGGAATTTCATTGGTGTAGGGAGCGGTCACGGTCGCCACCGCGATTCGGCTCAAATACCACGCGGTTATCGCGCCTTCGCCATAACCGATGACTTTGACTTCCCCTTCGTCATCGACTTGCGTCACCGAAGCATTGGCGGCGGTGAACTTGACCCAATGCGTCACGTCTTCCGTATGGCCGTCGCTAAAGGTGGCGCGCACCAGCAGTTGTTGCGTGTCGCCGGGTTTGAGCAGGACGCCTGCCGGCAGAATTTCAATTTTCTGAATGCGCGGATCGCTCTCTTTGGGCCCGGGCGTACCCGCCGCAATCCATTCCGAAATCACCCGATAATCGATGGAACCAACCTCGAAACGTTTTCCGCCTTTGTGCGGCACGGCATGAGTCGGCTTCAGCAACATCAAGCTGCGCCCCGGATCGCTCGGGATGACGCGCCGTCCAAGAGCTTGATGAGTCAACGCCAGAAAATCGCCTTCATTATCGTAGCCGCGCAAGGAGAGCTTGAAACCATTTTGGCCGGAAGCCGCGCCATGACAGGCCCCCGCGCTGCATCCCGCTTTGGCCAGAACAGGTTGCACATCATTGCGAAAACTCCATTCAAACGGTTTGTCCATCGCTTCCACTGAAACTGTCGCGACCGCCGTTTTCTTGCCCGCTTTGGCAAAAATTTTGGTTGAGCCATTGCTCACCGGCAGCGCGACTCCATCCTCAATTTTGACCACTTTGGGATCACTCGAAACCAAGGTAAGGCCATTGGTGATTTGCCCGCGAAAATTCTTGTTGTCCCAAGTCTCCGCCAGCAAGCGCTGCCGCGCCGCGTGGCCATGCAAAACAAACTGCGCCGGCAAGATCTCCATCGTGGCGGCGGCGGCCGCCGTCGCGGCGTGCGTCAAGCATAAACCAGCCAATCCGCCCATAAGGGCGGCTATCCTCGACACTCCGTTGGAAGTGAAACTTCGCACTGTTTAGAAGAGTTCGTTGATCGGCTCCGTCCCGAAGTTGACCAATGGGTAAGGCCGACCCTGCGGACCGGGCAGAGTGGTTGTCAAGTCCAGCCCAAGCGACTTATATATCGTGGCGACTACCTCAGCCGGATTAACCGGGCGTTCCGTCGGATACGCGCCAATGTCATCGCTCTTGCCCACCACGCGCCCGCCCTTGACGCCGCCTCCGGCAAAATTGATCGTCCAGCAATTCGGCCAATGATCGCGACCGCCGGCCGAATTGACCTTGGGCGTGCGCCCGAATTCCGCCAGGCACGCCACCATTGTCTTGTCGAGCATCCCGCGCTGGAACAAATCCTCCAACAACGCCGAATATCCCTTGTCATACATCGGCGCGACAATTTCCTTCATCCCGGCAATCGACGTAAACGGTTTGGAGCCGTGAATATCCCAGGTGATCTCGTCAAATACAGTAATGAAAGTGTTGATCGTGACAAACCGCACGCCGGCTTCGACCAGCCGCCGCGCCAGCAAACAGCATTGCCCAAAACGCGTCATCCCATAGCGGTCGCGCACCTTTTGCGGTTCCTTGGACAAATCAAAAGCCTGCCGCGCGCGGTCGCTGGTCATCAACCGGTAGGCCGAGGCAAAATTGGTATCCATCAGCGACGCATTCGGGCTGGCCTCGAAATCCTTGACCGCGTCATCGACAATGCTCCGCAACTCGCGCCGCCGCTGCAAACGCGCCTCGCCGATTTCCTTGGGCGGCAGAAGATCGGGCACTTTGAAATTCTTGGTCGAAGGGTCCGCATTCAAAACAAACGGGTCCCACGACTTGCCGAGAAACCCCGCGTCCTGGCCGTGCGGCATATTTCCGCCCGTCGGGCCGATCGGAATCGGCAAAATCATATTGGCCGGCAATTCATTGCGGCGTCCCTTCAAAAACTCCAGCGCGCAACCCGCGTGCGGAGTATTGACACCACCGGTAAAAAGGCGGCCCGTCTGCATCATTTGGCAGCCGGTGTCATGCACCGCCGCCGCGGTATGATAGCAACTGCGCACCAGCGAAAACTTATCGGCCAGCTTGGCGTGAAGCGGAAACATCTCCGAGATTTGGATGTCGGGATTATTCGTGCGAATCGGTTTAAAAGGCCCGCGAATCTCCGCCGGGGCATCCGGCTTCATATCGAAGGTATCGAGCTGGCTGGGCGCGCCCACATTAAAAATCATGATGCAAGACCGCTCGTCCATGCCACTCGGAGCGGCCCCCAGCGCCTGCATTTCGGCCAATTTGGAGAGCGACAACCCGATCATCCCCAACGTGCCCACCTGCAAGAAATCGCGCCGGGTAATCCCGTCGCACGTCATAACCGACCCTTTTCCGGTGAGATTGAGCATATACTTAGACTGAGCTAGGCTTAGGCAACTACGATACCCTCCGCCGATCGGATTGGCAAAGCAAAGTTTTCCCATCCATCTACCTAAATCAGACGAATTTCCACCCCCATTTCTTCAAACTCAATTGCATGAGGCGCCTGTGGCGGGAAAGTGGGAACTCGGGCAATTGAGGGTCACGAACGCAACGGCTAGTGACCGGATCGATGAAGGGTTCGTGCCGTGTGGCAAGCGGTTCAACGCGCATTTGAAAGCGGCTTGGCCAAGCGAGCGTCCAAACTTCTGCCTTGACCATTTTTGGCAACTGGATTGCAGTGGCCCTAAGAAAGCGACAGAAAGCATAATGAACAAACAACTCGCCAGTCAGGGCGGCCCCAAGGCCGTCACTAACAAGTTGCAAGGATGGCCGCAGTTCGATGACAACGCCATCCATGCGGTGACCGATGTCCTGCGCTCGGGCAAGGTCAATTATTGGACGGGGAAGCAGGGGATGGAGTTTGAAAAGAAATTCGCCGAGTGGCAGGGGAGCCGGCATGCCATCAGTGTCGCCACCGGGACGGCGGCGTTGCACGTAGGTTTGGCGTCGCTGGGGATTGGGCCCGGCGATGAAGTGATTGTGCCGAGTTACACGTTTATTGCCACCAGCTTTTCGGTCGTGCAAGCGGGGGCGATTCCGAGGTTTGCGGATGTTAATATTGAGGATCATTGCCTCAGCGTCGAATCGGCGGAAAAGCTGGTCAATAAACGAACCAAGGCTGTCATGCCCGTCCATCTTTACGGCAATGTGTGTGACATGGACAAAATCACCACCTTTGCCAAAAAGCATAAGCTCTTCGTCATCGAGGACAATGCGGAGGCGTTTGGCGGCGAATACAAAGGCAAAAAGACCGGCACGCTCAGCGATGTGGCCGGTTGCAGTTTTTGCCAGAACAAGACTTTCACTACCGGCGGCGAAGGGGGCATGGTGACAACCGATGACGAAGACCTCGCCTGGACCGCGCGCAGTTTTCGCGACCATGGCTATGACGTTAAACAGCGCCTGAGCCTGCTGGAACTCGAACAGAAGCTGCCCTATATCCATAATATGGTGGGCTGGAATTATCGAATGACCGAAATGCAATCGGCCATTGGCCTGGCGGAATTGCAACGCATGGAAACGTGGAACATGCCGCGCCGCCGCCGCAACGCCAAAATATTGATTGACGCTCTGAAGACCTCGCCGCGCATCAAATATTTTCCTGTTGACAATCCCGAGCGGCGCAACGGCTGGTTCGTTCTGGCTTTCTCTTTGGACGTGGAGAACATGAAGTGTGACATCAAACAATTCGTCAGCGCGGTCAGTGCGGAAGGAGCGCCGGTCTGGAAAGTGTTCTGGCCGCAGTGCCATACGGAACGCGCGTTTCAGGAGCACAACGCCTTTGGCCGGACTGGTTTTCCGTTCAAGTCGAAGGAATATGCGGATCCCAACAGTGTCAATTACAGCAATGTGGACGTGCCCAATGCCCGCTGGCACGAAGCGCACACCTTTACCTGCTTCGCTTTTCCGACCTACAGCGAATCGGATATGGAGCAAATTGGCGAAGCGATTTTAAAGGTCATCAAGGCCCATGAGGGATAAAATTAGATGGGGCGTGATCGGTTCCGGAGGAATAGCGCGCCGCCGCACCATTCCAGAAGGCATTGTTCCGGCGCGCAACGCGCAATTGGTTTCGGTTTACGGAACGAATAACGCGACCAACCATGAAGTGGCCGCGCAATTCGGAGCGGCGCCGGCCGATAGTTTGGAAACATTGCTGGCCAGTGAGATCGATGCGGTTTATGTCGCCAGTCCCGTCCAGGCCCATGAGGCGCAGGTGCTGGCCTGCGCCCGCGCCGGCAAGCATGTGCTTTGCGAAAAGCCGCTCGGCCGCACGGTGGCGGAGGCGGAGGCGATGGTGGCCGCTGGCCAGAAAGCGGGCGCGCAGCTTGGCGTTGCTTTTATGATGCGATTCCAGACGCAGCATCAGGAGGCCGCCCGAATGATCCAGGCCGGCCAGCTTGGCCAGCCGGTCTATGCGCGCGCCCAACTTTCCTGCTGGTATCCGCCGATGCCCAAAGCCTTTCGGCAAGACCCGGCGCTGGGCGGCGGCGGTTCGCTGATGGACATGGGCGGTCATTGCCTTGATTTGCTGGAGTTTTTTTTCGGCCCGGTCAAAACGGTGAGCTGTTTGACGAACTCGACGATTCACCGTTATGCCAGCGAAGACGGCGCGGTCGTGGCGCTGCAATTTGCTAACGGCGCGCTGGGGAGCGTGGATACTTTCTTTTGCATTCAAGACGAGAGCAGCAAAAATGCGCTCGAACTTTATGGCACGGCCGGCAGCATCCTCGCCACTGGCACCATCGGCCAGGTCAGCCAGGGCGAAATGACGGCGCATTTATTGGCGGACGCAAGCCAATATCAATCGCAGCAAGCCCGCTCGCAGAATGAAGGCATCAAAGTGGCGCCCGAAGCGCAAAATATCTACCGCGCGGAAATTGAAGCCTTCAGCGCCGCGCTCTTGGCCGGAACGCCCAACCCTCTACCGGGCGAACTCGGTTTGCGCAGCCAAAAGGTGATTGCGGCCTGTTACGAATCCGCCCGCGCGGGGCGCGTGGTAAACCTCGTTTAATTTATGTCGCGCAAACTCAGTTCCATTGCTCCGGATTGGTGGGATTATACAACCCTCGACGAAGAAATTATACATGACGCTGCGGCCCTGACGCCAGCCCAAATGGCCAAGCTCTCGCGGCCGGGTTTCAAGGTGGTGATGTATGACACTCTTGCGGAATTTTATCTGGCCGAAGCGCTCGAGTATATCACCGCGTGGCGGCAATCCACGGCGGACAACCCGGTCGGCATCTGCGGGCCTATTGGGCCGACGGAACAATTGCCGCTCGTGGCCCGGCTGGTCAACGACCTCAACCTAAAGATCCAGTCCGGCCATTTTTGGGGGATGGACGAATGGTTCGTGAATGGCCGGGAAGCTCCGCCGACGCATCCGCTTTCCTTCGAGAAAGCGGACCGCGAACTTTGTTTTAATCGAATCCGCAAAGATCTGGTCATGCCGAACGGCAACCTGCATTTCCCCAAAGGCGACACTACCGCCTATCGCAAGAGTTGGGCGGGAGGAGTGCGGTGCGCGGTGATGCAAGGCGGGCAGGGTGATGTCAAGCATTGGGCCTTCAACGACCCGCCGCGCCGCCAGGGAAAATTCAAGAACCAGCCTCCTTCGCCGGGCGAATATCGAAAGCTGGCCACGCGCGTGGTGGATTTGCATCCGTTGACCATCGCGCAGAACGCCCGCACTTCCGGCGGCGGCAATATTTCAATGGTCCCGACCCAAGCGATTTCGGTTGGCCCGGTGGAAACATGGCAGGCGGAAAAAGTCTCGATCTGGCTGGCGGGCAACCATGACAATCCGTTTGGCCAGCGGCTCACGACGCTGATGATCGCCCAACGAATCCCTGATTCCGCCGTTCCGATGTCTCTCTTGGCGGATCATCCCAACGTGCAATTTAATTTTTACCGGCCTGGCATCGGGGCCTGCGACGTGGAAATGCACTAATCTTCCAAACCGCGCTCGTAGGATGCATTGACCAGATAATTTTTTTCAAGCAGCGCGGCGAGGGGATCGCTATCCTGGGCAGAAAATCCCCAATGGAGATGCCTCCGCCAGCCTTCCGCGTGCCTGAACTTTCCGGACATTTTGCCCATCTCGAGGGACATGCCTTCCATGGCCGCGACGTAGGAATTCATCCCCTGGCTGGTGTCCAGCCAGCTTTGTTGACTGCGGTGTTCGGCCAGCGCCGCGCGCTTGATGGGTTGCGCGGAATTCGTATTGACAAATGCGCCTGGCACGATCCGCCGGCGCAGCCCGTCTCGAAAGCCGTGCGGCATCCAATGGTAGAGAGCGGCCTCCCCGGCCTGCGCCTTGCGGAATGGAAGCGTTTTGAAATTTGGCATGCCGCGCGCGAAGGCGGAGGTGACGGCCAGGCGGCACGCGTTGGTATGGTCCTCCATGTAATCCTGGGGCGAATGTGTCAATACAATTGCGGGCCTGACCTCGCGGATCACCGCCGCCAGCCGCCGCAAATTTTTCAGGTCGTAAAAGATTTCCAGATCGTTCGTCAGGCTGGGATGGAAATGAGCGCCGAGGAGTTTCGCGGCCCGGCGCGCTTCCGCCGCGCGCACTTTGCGGGCAGTGTTGGAGTCGTATTGCGTTGTGCCGCAATTGCCGCTGGCCATATTCAGGTAATGGATTTCGCAGCCGGCCTCCGCCAGCAACCATAGCGTTCCCGCCGCCATAAATTCTATGTCGTCCGGGTGGGCGGCGATGGCCAAGACAATAGAGGCGTTCGATTTCTTGCTCATTTCAACTACGGCGATACCCGAAAAAATCGCCGTTGGCCAAACCAAAATCAACCGAACGCTACGAGGAACGATACGATGGCTTGACGGCCCCGCCGCGCCTTTGCGAAGCTTGCCCGCAGGATATGCGACTCACTGCCATAATTGCCCTTGTGTCTGTGATGGTTATCGCCGGGCTACTGGTGACGCTATTCGGTTTTCCGTTTTCAATTTCTCCCGCTGCGCATCACGCAAGCGGCGCAGAGAAACAGCCACAGAAGCCGGCCCCAATGACCCACGAACCAGTCAATACAAATTTAACCGCCGGAGCAGCCTCGGGATTTTACGTCGGCAAAGGTGGACAGCGTGTTTACATCGATTACGCCACGCCGGATCCGTTGCTCAGATCGCTCATTCAATCGGTGATGGACGGCAGTTCCGACCCCAAGGCAAAGGGCAAAGAAATTTTCATGCGGATTTGCGCCGCCTGCCATCAACGCGACGGCGCGGGCAAGGATGGCGTCGCGCCGACGCTGATAGGTTCCGAATGGGTGCTGGCCCCCGACGCCGGCCCGTTGGTCCGCATCGTGTTGAATGGGTTGACGGGGCCGGTCGAGGTGGAGGGCCGGAGCTGGAATCTCGCCATGCCCCCGTGGCGGGAAAATCTGGATGACGACCAGATGGCGGTAGTATTGACGTACGTGCGATCGACCTTGGGAACAAATCATGGCGCGGCTGTTCCCCCGGAATTCATCGGGGTGGCGCGCCAAAACGTCCGCTTGAAGCCGGAAACCGCGCCAGAATTGCGGGTTTCAGATCGTTGAACGAAATCGTTCAATAGCCAGGTTCATGGCCGTCGGTCGAGAAAACACTCCACCAGAGGCGGGTTCTTTTTTGGTCGGGGGCGTCTCCTGGAGGCCCCTTGGATTCCAGGTTAAACTGATTGGTCGTAATGTATTGGACGCCACCGTCCAAACGCTCAATGTTACCGCCTTTCTTGCTGTGGAGCGGACCGATTCCCTCTCCCCCGACGGGATTGGATACCGGGGTGGTGGGATAATTGGCCGCGTCGTTAAAATCATTCTGCCCGGGGGTGCCCGGTCCCAAGGTATTTTCGTCAGGCTCCCAAAAGAGGTAGCAGGTCGGGCTCCAGATGGCGCTTGTTTTGGTGGATTGATCCGGCGCCGGGGACCCAAAACCGCAGGCGGCGCCATCCATCACGTACGTGCAAAGTTTATTGTTACGCAATTTATAGTAGATGCTGAGAAGATCGACCGGGCAGAGATAGTTTTTCGGGTTGTTGACGTACGGCCACCACGCTCCGCCCGAATAGGCGGAGGCAATATTGGCGGACCACGGCAGCCTGGTTGGATCGGGAATCGTTCCGTTGGCAATATAGAGCCAGCCTACGGCAGCGGCGCCCGTGGGTCCGCTGACCGCATTGCCGCCGTCCCAATTGCAAAATGCCATCCAATCTTTGTTGTCGGCGGCGTACATGGCTGCGGCCAGGCCCAATTGCTTTTCGTTGTTGATGCATTGCGTCTTGAGGGCTTGTTGCTTGGCGGTCGCCAGGGCGGGCAACAACATCGCCGCCAGGATGGCAATGATGGCGATGACCACCAGCAGCTCAATTAAAGTGAAGGCCACCGCCTTTGCGCGTCGTAGCGCTTTTGATTTCATGGATAGACCAAACATAAACGATCGGCGGAGGGCGTGTCAAAGCATTTCCTCGAACCGAGAAACATCTTGGAGGATGTCAAGACGTCATGTTGGCGAAGGAATGCGTTAAGATTTCGGACCTCTCGATTGTGAATTGGTCATTGAAAATGTGTTATTGACCATCGGAAGAAACGATGTTTTTGCGCCATCGTTTTTTTAATTGACAGATAACAAATTCTAAATGACCATTTTTCAATCGCAATGCCCAAGCCCTTGCCGAGACACGCCAAAGCAAAAAAAGCCAAAGCACCCCGGCGCGTCGCCACCCGCTGAACAACATTGATTATCTTCGTAGCCTGGCGTATGAATCTTCCAAGATGTGCGATCGAAACAAACGCTGGTTGGTGGCCTGCGTTGGATTTCTCCTTGCTGGCGTGGCCCAGGCCCAAGACCTCGATCGAGCCCAGGGACAGTTTCTTCGCGGTCACTACGATGCCGTCATCGCCACCACCCGCGCCAAAGTCGATTCCGGCGAGTATGGCGACGGCTGGCGCATCCTGCTGGTGAAAGCATTATTGACAAGGGGACGCTACGCCGACGCGCGCAGCAATGCCGTGGCCGGCGTGGCGGATTTTCCCGGCAGCATGCAGTTGCGCTTGCTGGCGCGGGACTCGGACCTGTTCCAAAACGATGTGGACGGAGCGAATCGGCAACTTAATGAAATCAAGTTTCTGATTGAACGGCGCGGCCGTTTTGAGCAAAGCGGCGAAAATGTGGTCGCCATTGGCAAGGCGCTGCTCTTGCTTGGCATTGAGCCGCGGCTGGCCCTGGAGAATTGTTTTCAACGCGCCTATGACGTGGACCCGCCAGTGCGCGACGCCTACCTGGCCAGCGGGCAATTGGCTTTAGATAAACATGATTTCACCCTGGCCGCCGACGCTTTCCGCGCGGGCTTGAAGAAATTTCCCGATGATCCCGATATGGAATCGGGTTTGGCGCAGGCCTTTGAAACCGGCGACCGCAAAGAGATGCTCAAACACTTGGACGCCGCGCTGGCCGTGAATCCGAAACACATTCCCAGTTTGCTGCTGCTGGCGGACCACTTGATCGATGCCGAAAAGTATGACGAGGCGGAAAAGCAGCTCGGCCTTGTCCTGGAGGTGAATCCGTGGCGGCCGGAAGCGCTGGCCTATCGGGCAATCCTGGCGCATCTGCGCAACGACCTGGCGGGCGAGACGGAGCTTCGCGCGAAGGCGCTGAAATATTGGACAACCAATCCGCAGGTGGACTATCTCATCGGCTTGAAGCTCGCCCAGAAATATCTCTTCCAGGAAGCGGCGGCTGCGCAACGGCGCGCTTTGGATTTCGCTCCCGATTACGTGCCCGCCCGCCATCAACTGGCCGAGGATTTGTTGCGCCTTGGCCAGGATGACGAAGGGTGGAAGCTCGCCGAGGAAGCGCATGCCCAGGATGAATACGATGTCACCGCCTACAACCTTTCCATGCTGCACGACCAGATGGCGAAGTTCCAAACGCTGACCAACTCCGATTTCATTCTTCACATGTCGCCGCTGGAAGCGCAGCTCTACGGAGATCGTGTGCTTGAGTTGCTCGGGCGGGCGAAGGCGGCCCTCGGCCCGAAATACGGCGTGGAACTCAAAGGCCCGACGGTGGTGGAAATTTTTCCAGAGCAAAAGGATTTTGCGGTGCGGACCTTTGGCATGCCGGGCAATCCCGGCTACCTGGGCGTGTGCTTCGGCTCGGTCATCACCGCGAACAGCCCAGCCTCGCAGGCGCCCAATCCCGCGAACTGGGAGGACGTGCTCTGGCATGAGTTCTGCCACGTCATCACGCTCAACGACACGCGAAACCGCATGCCGCGATGGTTAAGCGAAGGCATCTCCGTTTACGAGGAACGCCAGGCGAATCCAGCGTGGGGTGAAAGGATGAACCTCGCCTACCGCAACACGATCCTGCACGGGGGACTGAC
>DASRLE010000544.1:0-34190 GCA_035648615.1 Saccharimonadales bacterium (SeqCode)
GGACGAAAAGAACGAAAAGGAACCAGAAGGGACGAAAAGGGATCATTTTTGGTCCTTTTCGTCTTTTCGGTCCTTCGGCGGATTCTTCAGGTGGCGGATCGACAGTTTTTCGACCACGTAAAAATTCACCGGAATGATAAATATGCCGAGCAAGGTCGAGCCGAGCATTCCGCCGATGACCACGGTGCCCAAGGTCTCGCGCGAGATGCCGCCTGAGCCAGTGGCAAACCAGAGGGGCACACAACCAAAAACAAAGGCGAGCGAAGTCATCAGGATTGGGCGCAAGCGAATGCGCGCGGCAGTCAGGGCGGCTTCGGTGAGGGATTGGCCTTTTTCGACTTCGGTCTTGGCGTACTCGACGATGAGGATGGCGTTCTTGGCCGACATTCCGATTAACATAATGAGGCCAATTTGCACATAGACGTTGTTTTCAAAATGGCGCGAGAACAAGGCGAGGAACGCGCCCAGCACCGCGACGGGTGTGCTCATGAGAACACTGAAGGGCAGCGACCAGCTTTCGTAAAGCGCCGCCAAAATTAGAAAAACAAAAACGAGCGAAAGTCCGAAGATGGCGACGCGCGGAACGCCTTTCGCCGCTTGTTGTTCCTGGAAGGACATGCCGAAATAATCGAATCCCATGCCATTGGGCATCGTTTTGGCGAAGACTTCTTCGAGGGCCTTGGTGGTGTCGCTGGAACTGTAGCCGGCGGCGGCGCTGCCGTTGATTTGCGCGGAACGATATTCGTTGTAGTGCATGACGAATTCGGGGCCGGTGCGGTGTTCGACCTTGGTCACGGCGGAAAGCGGAACGCTTTGGCCGCTTCGGTTGCGGACGTAAAACAGCCCGATGTTGTCCGGGCTTGACCGATATTTGTCGTCGGCCTCGACATAGACCTGCCATTGCCGCCCGAAGCGATTAAAATAATTGACAAAGTAGCCGCCCATGAAGGTTTGGAGGGTTTTGTAAACTTCGCCCAGATCCAAACCTTGCTTGAGAACTTTGTCGCGATCCACATTGACGAAGATCTGCGGCACTTGAGGCAGGTAGGTGGTGCTCAAGCTGGCCAGCTCTTTGCGCTTGCCGGCCGCTTCCATGAAGGCGGTGAGGTTGGTGGAAAGAAACGAAGGGTCCTTGCCGACTCGGTCCTCCAAAATAAAGGTAAATCCGCCCGCTGTGCCGACGCCCGGAATGGCGGGAGGTGGGAAGGAAACGGCTTTCGCTTCGGGCATCCCCTCCAATTCTTTATTAATGTGCGCGCGGATGGCGGCGTACTGCTCGGAAGCTTTCTTGCGTTCGTTCCACGGCTTGAGAGTGACGAAAAAGAGGGCGTTGTAGGTGGTTTGCGCCTGGCTGAGAAGGCTGAAGCCCAGCACGGTGGTGTAGTACTCCACGCCGGGCGTTTTCTTTAAAACCGCTTCGACCCGCTTGCAGTATTCGTCGGTGCGCGGAAGAGAAGCGGCGTTAGGCAGTTGGACGTTGACAAAGACATAGCCTTGATCTTCCTCGGGCAAGAACGAGGAAGGCAGTTGCTGCCCAATGAAGAAGGCCACCACCGCAACGATGGCCAGCAAGAGCAGGCTTAATCCGCTATGGCGGATCAAACTGTGGCTCCAAAGCACATATTTCTCGTTTACCTTGGCGAAACCCCGGTTGAACCAGGCAAAGAACCGGGCGAGAGGACCGTGGGACTCTTTTTTCTTTCTTAGGAGCAGAGCGGCCAGCGCGGGACTGAGCGTCAGCGCGTTGAAAGCAGAAAAGATGACCGAGATGGCAATCGTCAAGGCGAACTGTTGGTAAAGCCGTCCCGTAATGCCCGCAATAAAAACCGTCGGCACAAAAACAGCCGCTAAAATCAAAGCAATGGCCACCACCGGGCCCGACACTTCTTGCATGGCTTTCAAAGCGGCGTCTTTAGGTGACATTCCCTCATCGATATGGCGCTCGACCGATTCCACCACGACAATCGCGTCATCAACCACCAACCCAATGGCCAGGACCAAGCCGAACAGAGAAAGGGTGTTGATCGAAAACCCGAACATGGGAAAAAGGATGAATGTGCCAATGAGCGAAACCGGGACGGCCAGCAACGGGATGAGCGAGGCGCGCCAGCCCTGCAAAAAGATGTAAACGACAAGGGTCACGAGCAAAAGCGCTTCCCACAATGTCGTCAGAATCTCCGCAATCCCGCGGCTGACGGCCAGGGTGGTGTCGAGCGAGACGGCATAGTCCAAATCTTGCGGGAAACTTTTTTTGAGATTTTCCATCAGGGCCTTGACCCGGTTGGCGGCGTCGATGGCGTTGGAGCCGGGCAACTGGTAGATGGCCATGACGGCGGATGGCTTGCCATTGAGCCGGCCGCCAATGCTGTAAACTTGCGCACCGAGTTCGACGCGAGCCACGTCCTTGAGCCGCACCACTGAGCCATCGGAGTTTTCGCGCACGATGATGTCGCCAAATTGCTTCTCGGTGATAAGCCGGCCCTGGGCAATGGCGGTGTAAGTGTACTCCTGGCTGGAGAGGGATGGCGGCCCGCCGATTTGCCCGGCGGGATTGACGGTGTTCTGGGCATTGACCGCCGCGATGACTTCGCTGGTCGTGATGTTGAGCTTGGCCAATTGGTCGGGATTGACCCAAAAACGCATCGCATACTGGCCGGCGCCGAAGACGTTAATGTTCGAGATGCCTTTAACGCGCGTGATTTGGTCCACCAAGTTGATGTAGGCGTAGTTGGCCAGAAAAGTGGCGTCGTAAGTGCCTTTGGGCGAAAAAATCGCCACCAGCAGCATCGGGGTGGTGGGAGACTTGAGGATCGTGACGCCGTAATTTTGGACCGAGGCCGGCAGTTGCGAGGCCGCCTGATTCTCGCGCAATTGGGCCAGCATCTGGTCAATATTCGGATCGGTCTTGACGTCGAAATTGACCACCATGCGCATCACGCCGTTATTGGCGTTGATCGAATACATGTAGTTCATGTTGTCCACTCCGCTCATCTGCTCCTCGATCGGCGTGGCGATGGATTGCTGGACCGTTTCGGCGTCGGCGCCCACGAAGGTGGTTTGGATGCGGATTTCGGGCGGGACGACGTTGGGGAATTGCGCGATGGGCAAGGTGCTCATCGAGACCAACCCGACCAGCACCATCAGGATGGCAATCACCATGGCCACGATGGGCCGGTTGATGAAGAAACGATACATTTACGGGCGGCGGGCCGTCGTCATGGCTTTTTGGCGTCTGAAGGCTTGGCGCCAGGTGCATAGGGCTGGGGATCGACGACCGTTCCTTCCTTGACCTTCTGCGTGCCCTCGGCAATGACCCGATCCTTGGGGTCGAGGCCCTTGTCAATTAGCCAGTCATTGCCCACCTGATCGCCGACCTGGACCGTTTTGATATGGGTCTTGTTTTGAGCGTCCACCACGGCGACCTGATAGGAGCCTTGCAATTCGGTGACGGCGCGTTGCGGGATCAGTATCCCGCCATGGCGGACGGAAGTTTGGGCCCGCACCATTCCATATTGGCCGGGGCGCAAAAGATATTCAGGATTCGGGAAAAGGCCGGCGACCTGCAAGGTGCCGGTGTTGATATCGACTTGCCGGTCGATGAAGAACCATTTGCCGGCATAGGGGTAGGTCGTCCCGTCGGAAAGAATTAATTGCAATTTAAGATCGTCCTGATGGGAAAGCCTTGCCTCCGCCGTTCCATATTGCCGGAAAAAGGCCAGATACGATTGTTCGCTGATGCTGAAATAAACGCGCATCGGGTCGGTCGTGGAAACGGTAGTCAAAACGACTCCGCCGGGATTCACGAGGTCGCCGATTTGCGCCTGGGCAATGCCCGCGATGCCGTCAATCGGGGAAGTAATTCGGCAGAAGCTAAGATTCAACCTGGCGGTATCGACGGCAGCCTGGTCGGATTGCATGGCGGCGAGGGCGGCAAGATTGGATTGAATGGCGTCGTCCAGTTCCTGCTGGCTAATCGCCTGCTCGCGGGCCAAGGGGGTGAAGCGCTTGACATCCAGTTCGGTCTTGCCGTGCAGGGCTTGGTCCTGGGCCAGCTTGCCGAGCGACTGGTCGAGGGCGGCTTGGAAGGGCCGGGGATCAATTTCAAAAAGCAGATCGCCCGCTTTGACCTCGCTGCCCTCCAGATAATCCTGCTTGATGAGGTAACCGGCTGCCTGAGCCCGGATTTGGGCATTAGGGTACCCGGCGAGAGTGCCGATCCATTGCTGAAAAATCGGAACGTCTTGCGGAACGGCGGTGACTATCTGGACCTTGAGGGGCGGAGGCGGGGGCGGAGATTTCTTTTTGCAGCCGGACAAAAGCAGAAAGAACGCCGCCACTGAAAGCAAAGACAGCAGCATGCGCCCCGAGCGGGTTGCCAAAGAAACGACAATCGTGTCCTTTCTTAATTTACACCGTAATTCCAACGCCGCCTAAGATGACAGAAGATTTGATCGAATCAAGCAGAGCCGCGTAATGGAACCAAAAAAACCCAATTTTTCGGTTGATTTTTGAATAGACCGATGTCAAACTCAATTGAACTGGCCGCATGCTTTAACTAAGGAAAATTCAACGATTTGCTCGCAAAGATGCGAAAACCCACCAAAAGCCGCCGATAAATGACTTGACCGGGGTCGGGAAATGCTGTAGTGATGACGGCTCGACCACCTTTTGTGGAAGTCAAAATTGAGGGGTCGCGTTAAAAAGACACTGAGGCCAGGCGCCTGATTTTATTTTTTTGAGCTGATGGAAGTTGAGAATCCAGCATGGTATTGTGCGAGAACGAAGCCGAAGCACGAGCATATTGCGGCGGCTAATGTGAGCAAAAGCTTGGGGCTGGAGGTGTTCCACCCCCGGCTGCGAATGGAGCGGGCGACTCGCCGAGGCATCATGCGGGTCGTTGAGCCCTTGTTCCCTTGTTATATTTTTATTCGGTGCGTTTTGGAAAATCGCATCCATGAGATTCGGCATATTACGGGCATTAGCAGCCTGGTGCATTTTGGACAAAAAATTCCGGCTGTCCCTGATTGCGCGATCGAGGAATTAAGGCAATGTTTTGAAGCGGAAGAGCCTATGGCTGTTCACGACGGGGTTGTTCCTGGCGCTGAAGTGACGATTGTGGAAGGCGCCTTTCTCGGATTTTCGGGAATGGTAGTCCGGGCATTATCAGCCGGGCAGCGGGTACAGATCCTGCTTGATTTCTTGGGTAGAGTAACTTTGACAGAAGTGGATCGAAAGTCGTTGAAACTTGAGAACCGGCGGGTTGCAGACCTTTTGCCGATGTTGGCAACGACCGATAATGGGGATGTAGCGCCAGCGGGTTAGACCGCGACTAGGGCGTCCTTATCCGAGATGACGAACGTAGTTGGGAAAAGTTGGCGGAAATGAGAAACGCCAGCAAGTGCGGAGCCTTGCACATATCCAATTCGTCGGTGGACTAGGAAAAAACCCGATCCGTGTAGTTCGTTTGAGACACGCAAAGCTTGAGCGAACCCGGTCGATACCTCGAGGGAGGTTTCGGCTTCAAATTAAGGATTGGTGTGATACGAACGAGCGTTGATGCACAGGCCAATACTCCGGCAGTGTTCGAAAGACCGGACGATTCAAAGTTTGGCCCCCATTCTAAAAATTTTATTCCCTCCGCGGTATCGGGTCCACCCAGACCCCCGTTGACTGCTGGATCCCGCCTGGCAGAAAAATCTTACCTTCTTATTTCCCATGTTAAAGCCCCCTGAATTGACTTCAATTGGCATGAACTACCCCGTTAGAGAACACGTCAGAGCTTCGGCGGCTGCCGTGACGGGACGAATCCCACTATGGAAACGGACGCTGGATATTTGCTGCATCCTGATCGCCCTGCCAGTTCTAGTGCCGCTGGGCCTGCTCATCGCAACCATCATCAAAATTGTCTCTCCAGGCCCCGCTTTTTTTAGACAGGAGAGGGTTGGGTTCATGGGCAAGAGATTTATGTGTCTGAAATTTCGAACCATGAGGGTCAACGCCGACACCTCAGTCCATCAGGCTCACCTCAAGCAGTTGATGACCTCGAATCGTCCCACTCGCAAATTGGATTGCGGGGGGGATAAACGGCTGATCCCGGGCGGCCTTCTCCTTCGTTCGATGGGCTTCGATGAATTGCCTCAACTGCTCAATGTCCTGCGCGGCGAGATGAGCCTGGTTGGACCTCGCCCTTGCACCCCCTTTGAATATGAATTATATCTGCCGCGCCATCAACGGCGCTGCGAGGCGCTCCCGGGGCTGACCGGGCTGTGGCAAGTCAGCGGCAAGAATAAGACGACCTTCGAGGAGATGATCGATCTGGACCTCTATTATGTGAAGCATTCTTCTGTCTGGTCGGATCTTAGAATAATTCTTTTGACCGTCCCCGCAGTCTCCGCCTTGGTCTGGGACGCAAAAATCCGCCGTAAAAACACAGCAACTGAGACGGCGCCCCAAGTCACGGGAAATTTACATGAAAAAGCGTAACATAACTGCCATGGAACGGTTCCTGCTAAATGCCTCTTGACGTTAATAAAATCTCGAAAATATGAAACAAATCAAAGTTGGAGTGGTGGGATGCGGATATTGGGGACCGAACCTGGTTCGTAATTTCCGGTCGTTGTCTGAGTGCCAGTTAAAGATGATGTGCGATTTGAGCCCCGAGCGGCTCAAGCACCTGACGACGTTATATCCTGACGTAAAAGGCGAAAGGAATTTCGATCACATGCTCAACGGCGTGGGCGTCGATGCCGTCGTCATTGCCACGTCGGTTAAAATGCATTTTCCCATGGCGAAGGCCAGTTTGCTGGCTGGCAAGCACACCATGATTGAGAAGCCGATGGCTTCCTCCCTGGCCCAGTGCGAGGAACTGGTGGACATTGCCCGCAAGCAGGGTCTTGTGCTCATGGTCGGACACACTTTTCTTTATTCCCCCGCTGTTCGGAAAATTAAAGAGATTGTTGATCGCGGCGATCTCGGAGACATCCGCTATATATGCGCCCGGCGGCTCAACTTGGGTTTGTTTCAAAAGGACATCAATGTCGCCTGGGATTTAGCGCCGCACGATATCTCCATTATTCTCCATTTATTGGGAGAGCAACCCTACAGCGTGAACTGCCGCGGCAGTGCTCACGTAACGCCTGGCATCGAAGATGTTACCTCGATGAGCCTCAGCTTCCACAAAGATCGCTCCGCCATTATCCATAGCAGTTGGCTGGATCCCCGCAAGGTTCGCGAGATGACGATCGTGGGCAGCAAGCGAATGGTCGTCTATGACGATGTCGCTCAACAGGAAAAGATCAGGATTTTTGATGCTCGCGTGGAACGTCCGCCGCACTATGACACTTTTGCCGAATTTCATTATGCGTATCACTACGGTGACACTTATGCGCCCTATCTCAAACAGGAAGAACCGCTTAAGACCGAGTGCCAGCATTTTCTGGATTGCATCCAGCACGGGAAAGAGCCGTTGACCAGTGGCGCCCGGGGAGCTGAATTGGTTAAAATCCTCGAGGCATCGTCCAAGTCGTTGAAGCTGGGCGGCAGCCCGGTGGAATTGTCCTCGATTGGCGCTGCTCAAGAGATTCCAGCGCCCAGTTTGCCAGCCAACGGCGCTCGTCATGACAAGCCCGCCAAAGCTTCCAAATGGCCCGCGTCCAATCGCCGGCAACAGCCCGCCAGCCTGAGTTTATAGGCTCAAAATTGGGCGGTATGTCTCATTCTCAGGCTAACCAGCAGATCGCGCCCGATGTCAAAATGGGCAAAGGGGTGCGAATTTACGGGTTCACCAACCTTTACGGTTGCGATATTGGAGACGATTCCAAGATCGGAACCTTTGTGGAGATTCAAAAAGGCGCCCGCATTGGAGCCCGTTGTAAAATCTCCAGTCACACCTTTATATGCGAAGGGGTCGTCCTGGAAGACGAAGTTTTTGTCGGCCACAATGTCACTTTTACCAACGACCTTTATCCCCGCTCCACGAATGGCAACGGCCAGCTACAATCGGAAGCGGACTGGAAATGCATCCCGACTTACATTAGGCAGGGGGCGTCCATTGGATCGGGCGCGACACTATTGTGCGGAATTACCGTTGGGGCAGGAGCCGTCATCGGCGCAGGCAGCGTCGTGACCAAGGATGTTCCTGCCAATACCGTTGTGGCGGGCAATCCAGCGAGAGTCCTGCGAGTCCTTGAAACACGCTAAACAAAAACAATAGACGATGAAAGTCCCTTTCTTAGACCTGACGGCTCATCACCAACCCATTCGCGAGCAACTCGACGCCGCCATTGGCAATGTCATTGATGCCAATGCATTTGCCGGCGGCCCTTTTGTCGCCGCCTTCGAGCGCGAGTTCGCCCAATTCTGCGGCGGAGCGAAGTTTGCCATCGGAGTCGGCAACGGAACCGACGCTCTTTGGTTAAGCCTGCTGGCGCTGGGGGTTGGCCCGGGAGACGAAGTCATCACCGTCTCGAGCACGTTTATGGCGACGGCCGAGGCGATCAGCTATTGTGGGGCGACGCCCAGGTTTGTGGATATTGACGAGCGGACCTACACGCTCGACCCGAACCTGCTGGAGAAAGCCATTACTCCCAAGACCAAAGCGATCATTCCCGTTCATCTCTTTGGCCAATGCGCTGACATGGACCCCATCCTGGAAATTGCCGGACGACATGGCATTCCCGTCATTGAAGACGCCTGCCAGGCGCACGGCGCTCTCTACAAAGGCCGCCATGCCGGCACGATGGGCGTTACGGGATGTTTCAGTTTCTATCCCGGCAAGAACCTCGGCGCCTTGGGCGAAGCGGGTGGCATAGTCACCAACGACAAGGAATTGGCGGGAAAAATTCAGGTTTTGCGAGACCACGGGCAGCACAAGAAATATTACCATTCGCAGATCGGCTGGAACGCCCGAATGGACGGCATTCAAGGCGCGGTGCTGAGCGTCAAACTCAAACACCTGGCCGTGTCCAATGTGAAACGCCATTCCCACGCCTTGCTTTACGATCAATTACTGGGTGAAACCGAACAGATCATAACCCCTTTCGAGGCGGCCTATAGCCAGCATGTCTTTCACATTTACGCGGTCCGAATCAAAGATCGCAACCAAGTCTTTCAGGCGATGGCGGACAAGGGAATTTCCTGCGCCATTCACTATCCCATCCCCGTCCACTTGCAGGAGGCGTATGGCTTTTTGGGAATGTCAGAAGGCTCTTTGCCGGTAACCGAAAAATGCGCCGAGGAATTTCTCTCCCTTCCCATGTATCCGGAACTGAGCAACGTCCAGATCCATGCCGTGGCCGAAGAATTGAAACTGTGCCTAAGCAGCGGCAAACCGTCCAACAGTTGCCTGAAGTAATGCCGCTGGCCGAGCACGCAGCCGTTGCCCCTCTCCCCGCAGGCCAAGAGGAGAGCTTCGTCGCCATCGATCCCTTGGAATATCCGGGTTGGGATTCCCTTCTGGCGCCTCATGCGTCCGCATCCATTTTTCACGGAGCCGGTTGGGCGCGCGTTTTACATGAGACCTATGGTCATACGCCGGTTTACCTTTGTCAGTTTGATGGCGGAAAACTCGTGGCGCTGCTTCCTATTATGGAAGTTTCCAGCCGCTTGACCGGCCGCCGAGGCGTCTCTCTTCCATTTACCGATTTTTGTCCTGCGCTAAAAGCAAATGATCAAAATGCTTCCGCCCTGTATCACGCGGCGATGACGGAAGGCCAAAAACGTGGTTGGAAATATCTTGAATGCCGTAGCGACGATGAGGATTGGACGAATGCCTCGACTTCGTTGTCCTTTTACGGTCATGTCATTGATCTTCGCGGAGGGGTTGACGAGGTTTTCAAACGGCTCGACAGTTCGGTCCGACGAGGCATTCGGAAGGCGGAAGGCGCGGGCTTGCAAGTCGAGTTCAGCAGCAGCCGGCAAGCGATGCAAACCTATTACGCGCTGCACTGCCAAACGCGTCGGCGGCACGGATTGCCGCCGCAACCCTTTCGCTTTTTTGAGAATATTCAACGATACGTCCTCGAACCGGGCCAGGGATTTGTCGTAACGGTGCGGCTGAAAGAGCAGCCAATCGCAGCGGGAATGTTTTTTTGTTATGGCAGGCAGGGGCTTTACAAATTTGGCGCGTCAGACTTCGCCTTTCAGCAACTTCGGCCCAACAATTTGATGATGTGGGCCGGCATCCGACATTGCGTCGAACTTGGGATGACTTCGTTGCATTTAGGCCGCACTTCATTAGGGAATGAAGGATTAAGACGATTCAAGATGGGATTGGGCGCCACGGAAGAAGTGGTGAAGTACTCGAAGTATGACTTTTTATCCAAACAGTTTGTCACAGACGTTGATCGAGCCGAAGGAGGCTGGTTCAACCGTGTTTTCGCGTCATTGCCTTTGCCTTTCTTGCGGCTGGCTGGCCAAATGCTATATCCGCATCTATCTTGAGTTGAAATTGGGCATTCTATGAATCCGAAACAAGCACCTTCGCCGACCCCGGGAATGAACCTCGGCGACATTTACTACATTCTATTCCGGCACAAATGGCTGATTGCCATTTTATCGCTGGTCGCCATGGTCGCCGCTATCTTGGTTTACTTGCTTTTGCCAATGCCCTATCAATCCGAGGCAAAATTGCTTATCAAGTATGTAAAAGAAAGCAGACCTCCGGAGCAGACGTCGCCCGACTCTCAAGTCACCTCCCCGGATTCGCGCGGCGCGAATATCATCAACTCGGAGATCGAGATTCTCACCAGCTTCGATCTCGCTGAGCAAGTGGCCGATGCCATTGGCCCGGCCAAGATTCTAGCCAAGGCGGGTGGGGGCACCAACCGTCTTCAGGCTGCCGCTCTGATTAAAGGTTCGTTGGTGCCCGAAGTGGCCAAACAAAGTGATGTCATTACCCTTCAATTTTCCAATCCTGATCGTGATCTGGTGCAACCGATCCTCAGCCAGATCATTGACGCCTATCTCGATAAGCATAAAGGAGTCCACGCTCCTGAGTTTAATGATTTCATGACTCGGCAAAGAGAGATAATCAAGGGGCAGCAACTGGAAACCGAAAAACAGTTGCATGAACTAAAAGACAAGGTTGGCATCATTTCACTCGAAGACAGCAAGAAGAACTACTCGGAGATGCTGGCCAAAATCCAGCAGGCAATCTACGATGCCGAAGCCGAACGGGCCGGGTACCAGGAAACTGTAAAAGAAATGGAGAAGGCGCTGCCCAAGGCAACGGCCACAACAAGCGCTTCAACCAATGCCAGCCCTGCGGCTGACCAACTGACGCCGGTTCCTCCTGACAAGGTGGCGGACTACCAAAGGACTTCTCAGCTACTGGTCGCCTTGCAAGCGAAAGAACAGGACTTGCTCGCCAGTTTCACCACGAACAATCCTCTCGTCCAGGCCAAGCAAGCGGAAGTCGCCCACGCCGACGCCCTCAAAAAAGGGATGGAGAAAGATTATCCCGGCTTGACCGCCATGAGGCCCGCCGCAGTAGGCGGGAATACAACCCTCGCCTCGCCGGCTTTGGATCCAAGGCTTGCGTTGAACGAGGAAATTCTGAAGGCGGATGCGTTGGGCGCTAAAATCCAGGTGCTGACCAATCAACTGGCCCAAGTGCGAACCAATGGCGCGCTTCTTACCGGAAACGAAAGCGCCATTCTGCAGTTGCAGAGGGAAGGGGAGGTTGAAGACACCGACTATGCCTTCTATTCGAAAAGGCTCGAAGAGGCCCGCGCCAATGAAGCGGTGGGCAATTCGAATATCAGTCCAATTGAAGCGCCTACCCCCCCTAGCCGCAATCTGGCAAAACTTTATAAGATCACCGCAGGGGTGTTCTTTGGCATCCTTGCCGTTGCCTTCGGTTTGCCTTTTCTCATTGAGCTTGCGTTGGATCGTTCCCTGAAACGTCCCCAGGAGGTGCAAGCGAAGCTTGGACTGCCTTTCTTCATTTCTATTCCCCAACTCGATCGGGCAGGCAAAGCGCGTCGTCTCAAAAATAAGAAAGAAGTTGCTCTTTTGGCTGACAAGTCCAACGCGACCAACGGGGCCAGTGAGGACGGAAATGCTCTTGCTCCACAAACCAATGGGACTATGACTTACTGGGACGAGCGTCATAGTTTGCGTCCATTTTACGAGACGTTGCGGGATAGGTTAATGACCTACTTCGAGATGATTAACCTGACCCACAAACCCAAGCTTGTCGGGGTCACGAGTTGCAACGCCGGCGCCGGTGTGACCAGCACGGCCGCTGGGCTGGCTTCCGCTCTGTCCGAAACAGGCGATGGAAATGTCTTGTTGGTGAATATGACTGACCGCGATGGAGAAGCTCATCACTTCTATAAAGGGAAGCTGACTCACGATCTCGACGAGGTGCTGGAAAAATCGACGCGAGGCGATTCCATGGTGCAGGATAATCTTTATGTGGCCAGGGAACAACCCGCAGACCAGAAGCTGCCCCGTATTTTGCCCAGGCGGTTTAGTCATCTGCTTCCCAAGATGAAAGCCAGCGATTTTGACTATATTATTTTTGATATGCCTCCGGTGAGCCAGATTAGCATCACCCCTAGGGTCGCCCGGTTTATGGACATGGTGTTGTTAGTCATTGAATCAGAGAAAACCGACGGGGGCGCGGCGCGCGTCGCGGCGAATATGCTCTCTGAAACCAAAACGAATGTGGGGATAGTGCTGAACAAAAGCCGGTCCTACGTTCCGCGCCGCCTGCAACACGATCTTTAACAGGTCGGCGGCTTCATTTCTTCATGTCCAGGCTTAGAAACAAGCTCTACTACGGCATCAAGCCGTTAGTTCCTGCTTCGGCGAGGCATGTAATGCGGAAATGGTTTGCGTTGCGCAAGCGCAAGCAAATGGCCAATATGTGGCCTATCCTGCCGGGGTCGGAACACCCTCCGAAAAACTGGCCGGGCTGGCCCCACGGAAAAAAATTCGCCTTTGTCCTGACGCATGATGTCGAGGGGCCGGAAGGGTTGGCCAAGTGCCGGCAATTAATGGAATTGGAGATGAAATGGGGCTTTCGCTCCTCATTTAATTTTATTCCCGAAGGAGCCTATCAGGTCAGCCGCGAATTAAGAGAAGAGCTGATCGAGAATGGATTTGAAGTCGGGGTGCATGATTTGCATCATGACGGCAAGCTCTACCAGTCCCGCGAGGGCTTTGCTGATTGCGCTACCCGAATCAACCAATACCTGAAAGATTGGGGTGCGGTGGGTTTTAGGAGCGGCTTCATGTTTCATAATCTTGATTGGTTGCATGACCTTGATATCGAGTACGATGCTTCCACGTTCGATACCGACCCCTTTGAACCTCAACCGGATGGCGTCGGCGCCATCTTTCCGTTTTGGAAAGAAGGCGCCAACGGCCAGGGCTATGTTGAGTTACCCTATACGTTGCCCCAGGATTCCACCCTGTTTTTACTCTTCGGCGAGCTGACTCCGAATATTTGGCTGCAAAAAATGGACTGGGTGGCGGCACATGGCGGGATGGCGCTGGTCAACGTCCATCCAGATTATATCCAATTTCAGGGCGATCCGGCCAGCCGCATGACGTATTCGGTGGAACTTTATGAAAAACTTCTGGCGCATCTGAGCCAGAAGCGCGACACCCTCGCTTGGCGCGCCCTTCCAAAAGCCGTGTCGGCTTTCGTGCGTTCTTTTAAGCCCGCGCGGCCTCGCAAGCCGAAGCGAATTTGCATGGTGACCCACTCCAATTATTTGTCGGACGCTCGCGTCACCCGGTACGCGGAAGCTTTGGCTGATCGGGGAGATCATGTCGATGTCCTGTCCCTCCGGCGGGGAGATGGCCAGGATATTCCGCCGAAATCCGGCAAAGTAAACGTCATTCGTATTCAGCAACGAGCCGAAAAAAAGGAACAAACACCTCTTTCTTATTTGCTGCCGATCTTGCGATTTTTTGTGGCGGCGACGTGGCAGATTACCCGCAATCACTTCCGTCAACCCTACGATGTCGTCCATGTCCATAACATGCCGGACTTTCTTGTCTTCACCGCCATCTATCCCAAGCTGAGCGGCGCTGCAATTATTCTGGACATACATGATATTTTCCCTGAATTTTACGTTGCTAAATTTGCCTGCCGCGAGGATGCTCGGGTCATTGCCATATCAAAGTGGATTGAACGGCGTTCCGCTGCTGTGGCCAACCACGTCATCATGTCCAACCATCTTTGGGTGGACAAATATGCGGCGCGCACAGGGGCCGACTGCACGGTGTTTATCAATAATGTGGATCGAAATATTTTCTATCCGCGTGCCCGCGCGCGAAGTGATGGCAAATTTATAATTATTTTTCCTGGAGGGCTGCAATGGCATCAAGGCCTCGATATTGCCATCCGTGCTTTCCACAAACTCAGCGCCAGCCAGCCAAACGCCGAGTTTCATATCTATGGCGACGGCAATATGAGGCAAAGTTTGATCGACTTGGCTCATGAACTTGACTTGGATAACAAGGTCCGTATATTCGACCCTTTGCCGGTGCGGCAAATTGCTGAAGTGATCGCCAACGCGGATTTGGGCGTCGTTCCCAAACGGGCCGATTCTTTCGGCAACGAAGCTTATAGCACCAAGATCATGGAATTCATGTCGCTCGGGATTCCCGCGGTCATTTCCAGCACGAAGATTGACCGGTATTATTTTAATGACTCCATCGTCCGCTTCTTTCCTTCCGGAGATGTTGACGCACTGGCGGCGGCCATGCTTGAAATGATTTGCAATCAAAAGCTTCGGCAGCAGATGGCGGCCCGCGCCTCCGAATTCGCGGAGCAAAACCGTTGGAAAACGCGCAAGGGCGATTATTTAGAACTGGTCGATTCAGTCTGCGCCGCGGCAGGACGCGATGGCAAAGAGTAACTTAATGGGTTCGCTCTTAAAAACAATCTCTCCACCAATGCGCATTGACCGGTCTCTGACCATGGGAGTTTTTCACCCGCTTCAGCGTCTCGGTGTGAGATCAAACGAAGTCAGGCTGCCGATTCTGATGTATCACAGTCTTTCCGATGATCCCGAGAACGGTGTGGCGGGCTATTATAAGACGAATACAGCATCCTCAATTTTCCGACAACACCTGGCCCAACTGGCCGAAGAAGGTTACAAGACCATCGACTTTCCTCAACTTCTAGACTCCCTCGGCTCCGGCCAATTTCCATCGGATAAAAGCATCGTTATTACCTTTGATGATGGGTTTAAAAATTTTTACACAGAAGGGTTTCCAGCCTTAAGCAAATACGGATTCACCGCCACGATGTTCTTGCCCACGGCATTTATCAGCAATAGCCGGATGTCATTTAAGGAGGCGGAGTGTTTGACTTGGAACGAGATTAGAGAAATGCGCCAAGCCGGGATGCAATTTGGCTCCCACACCGTCAATCATCCTCAATTGAGCGGCTTAAAATTCCCAGAGATCGAGCGCGAACTTCGCGACTCCCGTGCGCAGATGGAACAGGAACTTGGGGAACCGACGACAACATTCGCCTATCCCTTCGCTTTTCCACAGGAAAACCGCTCCTTCGCGCAGACCTTTCGTGATCTCTTAATCAAAACAGGCTATACCTGCTGCGTCACGACGGAGGTGGGACGAGTCAAAGATGGCGACGACCGTTACCGGTTGAAACGATTGCCCGCAAACTCGCAGGACGACCCGGCCTTGTTTCGCGCCAAGCTCGAAGGCGGCTACGACTGGCTGGGATGGCCACAGGCAATCAGTAAAACATTCAAACGAAAAAAACATCTTTGTGAAGCCGACGCACCCGCATGAGCACAGCCGGTTATGTCGTTATTACTCCCTGCCGGAACGAAGAGCAGTATTTGCAGAAGACCATCGACTCCATGGTTGGGCAAACTCTCCGTCCGCAAAAGTGGATCATTGTTAACGATGGCTCGACCGACAAAACCGGGTCTGTCATTGATCACGCCGCCAAAGAGCATGCCTGGATTCAGGCGGTTCATCGAAACGACCGCGGATTTCGCAAATCCGGTGGAGGAGTGATAGAAGCTTTCTACGACGGTTATGCTCAATTGGGCGCGATTGCCTGGGACTATATTGTCAAGCTCGATGGAGACGTTTCCTTTAGCCCCTCCTATTTTGCGGATTGTATCGCCCGCTTTCAGATCGACGAAAAATTGGGTATTGGCGGAGGCACCATCTGCAGTGTTGCTTCAGGCGGGGTCGAACCCGAAGCACACGGCGACCCGCCCTTCCACGTTCGCGGTGCGGTGAAGATGTATCGTCGGACCTGCTGGGAAGCCATCGGCGGGCTGCACAAAGCGACAGGATGGGACACGCTCGACGAGGTGAAAGCCAACATGCTCGGCTGGGTCACCTACACCTATACCGAATTAAAAGTGACACATTATCGCTTTACGGGTGATGCAGACGGTTCCTGGAAAAACTGGGTCAAAAACGGACGGGCGAACTACATTACCGGCTATCATCCGGCCTTCATGCTCGCCAAGTGTATTTCCCGTTTGCGAGACAAGCCTTACGTAATAGCCGCCGCAGGACTCTGCGTTGGCTTTTTAGGTGGATACTTTAAGAAACTGCCCCAAGTCGAAGACCGCGAACTAATCAAATATCTGCGCCAACAGCAAATCCGCCGCTTGACACTGCGAGACAGCTTATGGGCCAAACGGACTTAATATGACCCCAGTCGAGAACCCGGAAATCGACACAAAACGAGAGGATGCCCCTGGTTCCTTGGACGTTTCCATTATTATCGTCAATTGGAAGTCAACCGAATATGTCAAAAAGTGCCTTGAATCGGTATATCAGTTCACCAAGGATTTGCGGTTTGAAGTGATAGTTATTGACAGCGCTTCCTATGACGGCTGCGGTGAAATGCTGGCGCGTGATTTTTCAGGTGTGATATTTATTCAAAGCTCTGAGAACCTTGGCTTTGCTAAAGCAAACAATGCGGCGGTTCAGCATGCACATGCAGACGTCTTTCTCTTTCTCAACCCGGACACTGAACTGATTAGTCCGGCAATTAACCTTCTTTATGATCAGGTGAATCAATTGCCGTCCGTTGGCGCTGTCGGTGCCAAATTGCTTAACGCGGATAGGACTCTGCAAATTAGTTGTGTTCAATCTATTCCTACCATTTTAAACCAAACCTTGGACGCCGATCTTTTACGCTCCGTGTTTCCAAGAGCCGCTCTGTGGGGAATGGCTGCATTATGGGCTGAACCGGAAAAGGAGGCCGAGGTAGAATCCATTTCCGGCGCCTGCATTATGGCAAAACGAGAAGCGTTCGAGAAAGCGGGCCGGTTTAGCAGCGACTACTTCATGTATTGTGAAGATACGGAACTTTGCTATAAAATCAGTGCCAGTGGCTACAAAATTTATTATATTCCCCAGGCGGCACTCATTCATTACGGTGGTGGTAGTTCGCAACAGTCTCGCGGCCAGTTTTCCAATGTCATGATGCGCGACTCGATTAGCCGTTTCTTCACCAAAACCCGAGGTCGCTGGTACTCCACCGCCTATCGCGCCCTGATGATGGTGTCGGCTCTGTGCCGGCTGGCCATCGTGGTTTTGAGCTTTCCTTTTCAATGTGTTCGCGGAAAATTGAAGTGCAGCCAACAAGCCTTTGCTAAGTGGAAGGCGATCTTTCTATGGAGTTTAGGCGCACAAACCTGGATTAGACAGTACAAATGATTCGACAACGCGTTGCCGTCTGCTAATCGAAATTGGAAGGGTTTCCTTAAAAATGACAGACAATAGTACACTCATTAAAGAGGCCTTTGAACAGCCGCAGTGGTATCTGCAAGGAACCTCATATAACATCAAGCTTCGCACTGAAATTATTGCCGAGATGCTCGGACAAAAGGCATTTGAATCTATTCTTGACATCGGTTGCGGAGATGGTTCGTTAACACGACCCTTGCTCAAAACCCAAACAAGATTGACCTTGGTTGATGCGTCGCAGTCTATGCTTAGAATCGCTTGTTCTCGTATACCCGCCGAAATGGCGTCCCACGTCCAAACCGTTAATGCAGATTTTATGGCAGCGGAATTGCCCTTGGAAAGTTTTGATCTAATTAATTGCGTCGGAGTGCTGGCTTATATTGAGCGGCGACAGGAATTCATCGCAAAGATCAGATCATTGCTCAAGCCGGGTGGGTCGCTGACCATCGAATGCACCGATGGTCCGCATTTTATTAATCGCATAGTAGTAGCCTACGCTGCATTACGCAGCCTTTCCAAGCCGCCACAAATGCGGACCATTGTGCGCTCTAGTGCGGAGGTGATTGAAATTTGCCAGAATTTGGGATTCAGGCTGCGCGCTTCATACCGCTACAGTTTGCCGTTACCCTTGATTCGTAAACTAATGACACAATCATGCAGTTACCGAACCGTTCGCATGATTTTTGGCACAGCGAGGGTAAATCGAAACTCGCGGCTGGGCAACGAGTGTATCTATCATTTTAGACTGGATTGATCGGCCCGTACGTCATGTGAACAGTTCTGCCATAATTTTTATTGTTTTAGCGGTAGCGTGGGTCTTGCGCACTTTGCGCAAGGACTTGCGCTCGGGACTGTGCCTGATTTTTGGCTTTCTAGTATTCCTTCCCACGTCGATGAGATTCTCGCTTCCAGGGGCGTTGCCCGAGGTTACCGTGCATCGAATTCTAATTGTAATTGCCTTCCTTTTCGTCATTAAAAACAGGAAACCAAACCGCATCAAATGGCCGGTCAGAAATTTGACCTTAATCCTGCTGTTCGGGTTAGAACAGTTTGTGTCGGGGATGTTAGGAAACCACTTCATAACAAGCATCAAAGGATGCATTAACTATGGAATTGAGACGATTTTATTTTATCTGTTGATTAGTGAGTACGTCCAGGGGGAGGACGACGTTGTTCCGCTACTTCGTGGGATATCGTTCGGCTTGGCCGGAGTGGCAATAATTGCAGTCGTCGAAAAATACATGCACTTCAATCCACTCGACAAGGTGAATCTCGGCATGGTTGCTTTTAAAGGAAACGGGGCTGATATTACGTCCACTTATCCACACAGGATTCTTTTTGGATACGCCATGGCGATGGGCATTCCGATGGTCCTGGCATTATCGATTTATGTTCAGGACGTTTCGTCCAAACGCATCTATTATCTCATCGCTCTTTTGCTGATGGCTGCGGATTATTTTTCCACCAGCAGGGGACCTTGGCTAGGATTGATTCTGGCGTTGCTTGGAATGGCGGTCCTCGGCGGCCCACTTCTGAGGCGAAGGTTGTTTTATATTGGAATTCTAACCTCTACCGTAATGCTGGTTCGCCCAGGAGTTTGGCACACAATCGACGATCTTTATCAACAGACATTTTCGACAAATTCCGAGAAAGGGAGCACCTATTCCTATCGATGGGAATTGTGGGGCGTTGCTTGGAAAGAACTTAACAAAGCGAATTTAATTTTGGGGTACGGCCCTCTCACCACCGAATTTATGGATTTGTCCGAGAATTGGTCAGGCGAAGGTTCTCAAGCCAGCATCGCTCAGATCGGCCATACGAGCTGGGACAACAATTACGCTTGTGATTTGATAGAATTGGGAGTGCTGGGCCTGACCATGGAGTGTGTCCTGTTTCTGGCTATCGCCATCGTCTTGTTAAGGATCTGGTGGAATTGTGAAGGAAGAGATCGGACTCTAATGGCGGGCGTTACAGTTTCTTGTCTAATTTTTATGTATTCCATGACCAACGTCTTTATTTTCGCTCCGCAATTGAAATATTTGTTTTGGTCACTGGTGGCGGTGGGTAGCAACCTGCCGCACGTAATTTCCAATCGCCATTCACACGGCGTCGCCGCTCCAATGACGACACACGGAGAAGGTATCATCGCATCCGACGTCCTAACGGAAGCCCGCATTTGAAAAATATCCGGACTCGGCATTTGCTTCTAGGCATCCTCTGGCTCTGGTTAACCATGTCTGAGCATCAACGAACCAATAAGGGCAGCGATCGGGACATTCAGCACCTGAAAACTGATTCGAGCAAACGCGGATTGGATTTCTAGCTCAATCGGCGGCGCAGTATGCGTTACGCCAAGCTTAATGCGGGAAACCTGAGCCATGAAAAAGTTTGCTATAATTTCGTACGATTATGATCAAGGCGGGGTTGGAAGTTGTTTATTGGGAGCCGTGAGCGGAATTGGCTGAAGCCCTGTCAAAGCGATTTCTCATTTTTGTGGCAAATTAATGATGTGATTGGCAGATTTAATACTTTATTCGCGACTCAAGGAAATATAAAATAGAAAGCAAAGCCGAGACTTGGGACGCAAAAAAGCTTTAAAAGCATCAATGAAAATGGTACGCTTATTGCTAATATTAAGTGATGTTGAACATTAACCAGTAAAGCCCAAATAGCCGTTCGGAGGAGTGAAGAAGCATAAAGGCTTTAAAGATTCGGCTCTGCGTGGCAAACATAAAAAATGAAAAATTCAATTTTCTCACGTAAATTTGCCGTTTATTGGGCGGGAGGGTTTAGCCTGTGTGTCTGCGCCCAGAGTCTCTTAGCAACCACCTATTACCTCTCGACCGCTGGCAGCGACTCCAATCCAGGGAACCAGGCTCAACCGTGGCTCACATTGAACAAAGCTGCGACCAAGGTCCAGCCCGGCGATACAGTAATATTAGCAGAGGGTTCGTATGTCTTTTGGCCTGAACCTATTTTCACTAAGTCGGGGACGCCTTCCGCCCCCATCACTATTGAAGGGGTGGACACTAACGCACTTATTAGCGGTGCATGGATTAACGCCGACAATTATCGCATCCTCAATCTTGGGATCGGCACAACCGGTGAACCAGCTGCAAACTCTTTACTGCAACTCAACGGAGCGAATGATTTGGCGAGCAATCTTGTCTTTAATTTCGTAGCCTCAACGTTAGCAGGAAAGGCAAACGTAAAGGCTCTCAACCTTTCAGGAACCAACGACTTCTTGTTAAACTCCGTCTTCATCAACATTTCTAACTCGACTGCGGTGCAAATGGCGGGGCTATCGAACACCGTGAGCGGGTGCTTTTTAAATGGATGTTACGACTTAAAGAATATTGTCGTCTTTGGAAATTGGAATACGGTGTCAAATTGCGTCATCACCAACATGCTTTACGACGGTTTGGGTAATCACCCTGATTTCGTGCAATCCTTCGGGGACAACGACACCACCCCTTCTAATATCGTCACGTCTGCGTCGAACTTTCTAGCCTGCAATAACTTGGTGATCAATTGCCCCAATGGAATGCAGATGTGGTATCTGTCCATCGACCAAAGTTCCGCATTTGGGTACTTTGATAGTTTTACGTTTCGCAATAACATTTTCATCAATGCCGGAAATTCGGGTGATTCAGGGTATCCTCACACTTATATTTACAATAATCTTTTCATTAGTTCGGGTTACAATCAAGGACAACCCGTCCAGTTCTTCAATAAAGGGGCGACTGGATCAGGCAATGGTAATCTGGGGATAGCCAGCAATAGCGTTTGTATGAATAATGTCTTCATCGCCTGCGGAGATGGCACGAGCAATCCACACGACGGATATGTGGAAAACGACGGAGCGCCGGGCGTTATAATTGACTATAATTACGTTTGCATGACCAACAATCTGCCCATTTCGGCATCATACTTCGGGTCCTCATTTGGTTCTCACACCATCAATGGCGGAGACCCAGGCATTGTGGGGCTGAGTAACGGTAGTTTTGTTACGAATCTCAATTTCATTCTCACCACCAACAGCGTCTTGCGGTGCGCCGGCACAAACATCGCCGCCTTCAACAATGATTTTTTCGGAATAGTTCGTCCCTTAAACACAAACTGGTGCATCGGGGCGATAGAGTTCCATGATCCATCCCAAGTTTTGTTGCCTCCTTCAAACCTGAGAGTGATTTCCCAATAACCGAGTCAGGTCGCTTCCGGAGGTGTGAGAGAAACTACCGGTTTCTCACTTTATTTTCGAGGGCCGCGACTTCAACAGCGGCTCAGAATTTGGATTCAATGCAGAAACACGACAATCGCAATGCTTTACCGCTGGTCAGTGTGTTGATGATAACCTACAACCATGAGCCTTACATCAGAGAAGCTATTGAGAGCGTGCTGCGACAGGAAACGGACTTTCGCACAGAACTTTTGATCGGCGAGGATTGTTCCACCGATGCCACAGAGGAGATTGTTGCTGATTACGCCAAGCGATATCCCGAGCAAATTCGCCTGATCACGAGCGATAGCAATGTCGGCATGCACCAAAACCTTGCGCGATTGGAGGCGGCCATTCGTGGCGCATACGTGGCTTTCTGCGAAGGGGATGACTGTTGGCACGATACGAAGAAGCTGGCCAAGCAGATCCAATTTTTGGAAGCTCATGAGGACTATTCCATGGTTCATACGAACTACCACACCAATTACATTACGCAGGGTCGGGTGAAGCAGCACACACTCAGTCTTTCCAACCAATTGGAAGACGCTAATGCCTACGAGGAGTTTCTCAACGGACGCCGGACAGCCATGACCCTGACAGTGTGCGTGCGTGCCGATCTTTACAAAAAAGCTGTCGAAGAGAACAAAGAATGCACCGATACCGCGTGGCCGATGGGGGACAAGCAACGATGGCTCGAACTTTCGAGACTCGGTCGGGTGAAGTACCTCTCTCAGTCCATGGCCACATACAATGTCCTGGGAGAGTCAGCTTCTCGTTCAAGAAGTGCCGTTAAGGTTCTTCAATTTCGGATCAAAGCCAAAGACTTGCTTTGGCATTATTTGAACAAATATCCATGCTCACCAGCGGTCGCCAAGGACGCGAAAAGGCGGGTGCTTGGATTCTTGATTCAATCATCCTTCGAAGCTGCGGAATGGAAGATGGTGCAATCGTTTTGGAAAGAGTATCGCCAATACGACAATGGCTGGACAAGATACAGACTTTACCATTGGTTGAGTAGACGGCGTAGCTTGGGACGCGCCGTTTTGGCATTATTGGCCGCTCGTCAAAGCGTATTCACCCTAGCTCGGCAATCCCGCTTCGTCGGTGTGGCGTAGGAACCAATTCATAAGATATAATGTCGGCGCACACGAGAACCTCCGCAGGACAGAGGGAGCATGCCGCGCCCGATATGTCGCGTATTGTGAGGGGGACGATTACTGGTAAGCTGCCGACAAATTGCAAGTGCAGGTCGATTTTTTGGAATCCGATCCCGATTATGTTCTGGTTCATTGTGGATGGCGCCGCTTTTTCGTGGAAAAGCGGCGACTCACCGGCAACTCCATGTATCAGACTAGCGAGTTGAAGGACGGCGAAGCCTACTTTGACGTACACTACATGGAGAAATACGAATGTTCTCGAGCAACAAAAGTGGCAGCCACCACAAGATCGGCCATTCAATTATTGGGTTGCGCGTACGCCTCGGCGGACTCTAAGACCGCAAACGCTATGCTTGCTGAATACCGAGAATTGGGAATTCCGATCCCGCCGCTGGCATATTTACTCGCTTTCGGCAGTCGTGGCCGACACCATGGTAAACTTGTGCGACCATTGATTAAGTTTTTCTGGGATATGGGAGAAAATAATTCGGCGTTTTGCCCAAATCGGGTAGCCGCTAATTCCTTGCGCCAATCCAAGTCGGCGCTGGGACTTTTACGAACTTATGGTTGAACCTTTCGAAAAACCAATTTACGTCACGCGGCCGTTTCTCCCACCCCTCGCCGATTTCACACAGGGACTCCAAGAAATTTGGAGCAGTGAATGGCTTACTAATAATGGACCGGTCCTGCAACGCTTTCAAAAAGAGCTTTGTGACTATTTCAACACCAGCAATGTTTGCCTTTTCAACAATGGAACGCTTGCTTTACAAATCGCCTTACAAGGATTGCAAGTCTCCGGCGAGGTCATCACGACCCCCTTTACTTTCGTAGCGACCACTCATGCACTGTATTGGAACAAAATTCGTCCGGTGTTCGTGGATATTGAGCCGGGGCACTATACCCTTGATCCGGCGCGGGTTGAAGAAGCGATTACTCCATGGACATCCGCGATCCTGGCGGTGCATGTCTATGGTTACCCCTGCCGATTGCGGGAATTAGCGGAAATTGCTCGGCGTCATAAACTACTCCTACTTTATGATGCCGCTCACGCGTTCGGTGTGACGGTGGACGGGTATTCCATCGGCAACTATGGCGATTTAAGCATGTTCAGTTTTCACGCCACTAAGCTGTTCCACTCGATTGAGGGGGGAATGTTGATGTTTTCCGATCCCGGTCAAATGAAAGTGTTCGATTACCTGAAAAACTTCGGTTTCGATGGCGAGACCGAAGTGGTCATGCCTGGCACCAACGCAAAAATGAACGAATTCCAAGCTTTAATGGGATTGCAAGTCCTCGGTCACATGGGAGGCATTATTTCGCGGCGGCAACAGGTTGATTCTGTTTATCGGTCGCGCCTCAAAGAAGTTCCAGGGATTCACATTCCGGAGTTGCCTTCCGGCAATGTCAAATTCAACCACGCGTATTTTCCAGTAGAGATCGACCCGGAGCGATTCGGCATGGATCGTGATCAACTTTACACTGCGCTCAAGAAATACAATGTATTCACACGTCGCTATTTTTATCCGCTGGTGACCGATTTCGCCTGTTACCGCAGTCTTTCGGTCAAAGATCCTTTGACAAAAGCGCGACAAATTGCTAAACGCATTCTGACGTTGCCGATTTACGACTCGCTTGAATTGAAAGATGTAAACCGAATCTGCGACCTAATTGCGCATATTTGCCCAAGCCTGGTGCAGGCCAAGTCAAATTCGTGGCCGCGCTCTACTAACGTCGTTCCACCTGGCCAGCCGGTGGCTTTGTGATTCCTTTATCGAGGTTCGAAATGTATGAATTGTCCACATAAGGTAGCTCGGTGGCGAGTTCTTGTATTTCCCGGAGCCACCGAGATTGCCATGGAATTGCGTCAAGCACTAGGTTGGTGCAAGGAAATTGCGCTTTTTTCCGCAGGTAGTCATGTCTCCAATCATGCACCGTTCGTTTTCGCTCGACATTTTGTAACTCCAGACGTTGGTCAAGGCAAATGGGTTGATGGGCTATCTTCTGTATTGGCGGCAAATCAAATAACCCACATATTCCCCGCTCACGACGAAGTCCTTGTGGCATTGGCAGAAAACGCGACACGGCTTAAAGCGAAGGTCATTACGTCTCCACTGGAAACCTGTCGGCTTACGCGATCTAAAACGGCAACCCTACAGCGGCTTTTAAATGTGATTCCAACACCTGAATTGTTTCAGACGGTGGAGGCAATCAAGACATGGCCCGTATTTTTGAAGCCAGATCGAGGGCAAGGCTCCCAAGGAACGGCCTTGGCAAAAGACATCAATGAACTCACAGCTTTACGGGCCGAGAACCCTGACCGTATCATGCTTGAATACCTTGACGGACCCGAATTTACGGTGGACTGTTTTTCTGACCGCGAACGTGGTCTCCAGTATGCGTGCGGGCGCCAAAGACGGCGAATCCGCTCTGGTATTGCAATGGATTCGGCGATTGTTGACGACAACCGTTTCTGGGAATATGCTGAAAAAATTTCCCGGGTTATTAGTTTGCACGGTGCGTGGTTTTTTCAAGTGAAGGCTGACCATTGCGGTGCTTTAAAATTAATGGAAGTCTCTCCCCGGATTGGAGGCACATCGGCTTTGAGTCGAGCGCATGGAGTAAACCTACCGCTTTTAAGCCTATATGAGTCGGAACGGTTGCCTGTACAAATTTTGGCTGGTTTTTATGGAGTCGAAATCGATCGGGCTCTAGTCAACCGATATCGGCATAACTTCAACTATCGCGCCCTATATATTGATTTCGACGACACCTTAATTGTTCATGGCCGAGTCAATGCCGAGCTTGTAAAACTTCTTTATCAAGCCTTAAATCGCGGCGTTCGGCTCATTTTACTGACGCGTCACACTGGCGATTTGACGGAAGGACTTCGGCGATATCGCCTCCATGGATTATTCGACGAGGTGGTTCATCTTCGCCTGAAGGAACCAAAAGCGGACTCTATTCGAGAGAAAGAAGCGGTCCTGATTGACGACAGCTTCGCCGAACGCATGGCAGTTCGAATGGCTACCGGCATTCCTGTTTTTGACACTAGTATGATTGAGGTGCTTTTCGATGAACGACTCTAATAATCCTGCCGCAAAAACCGTCAGCGACCAAGACGTCGAGCATCTGCGTCTAATTCGTGAAAGCGTTACCCATTTTATGCAAAAAGTGGGCCGAATTTATGGGACACGGCCCGCGCGACTACTAGACATCGCTCCGCAGGAGCACGCCGGAGATCGTCCGTACTTTCCAGATTGCGTCAGCGTTGAAACGTTGGACATTGATCCTGATGCGGGCGCTACGTCTGAACACCTCGTTAGGGATTTGCTGGCTGGATTTGGCCTCTCGAAGTTCACCATCCTTCGAGGAATTTTTCCTGACGAAACCGGGAGCAAAATAGAGCATATAAAACTCAAGTTATGTCATATAGACGTCGATGTATATCAATCTGCCCGGGACATTTTCACATGGGCGTGGCCGCGCCTTTTGGTTGGAGGCATAATGGTCTTCGATGACTATGGATTCCGAGGTTGTGAAGGCGTTACATCACTGGTGAACGAGTTGAAGGGTCAAGGGTTGCGCGTTATTTATAATCTGAATGGCCATGCAGTCATTTGCCGAGTTGGCAATGAAAAGCCGCTGTAAATAGGTTCATGTCCGCCATTAAACATAAGGCTATGAACGCCGTGATATGGAGCGGCGTGGAGGGTCTTTCTGGGCAACTAATTCGTTTCGTTATCGGCGTGATCCTCGCGCGACTGCTTTTGCCGGCCGAATTCGGTTTAATCGGGATGTTGGGAATCTTCATGGGCGTTGCCCAAGTCTTCGTAAACTGCGGGTTCGGCGAAGGTCTAATCCAGAAGCAGAATACATCCTATCGCTAACGAATTCATTGATCGGTAGGCAGCGATAATTGTTGAAATCACATATGAATAGCTTTATTGAGTCCATCTACAAGTCTCGGCGAGTTACGGGTCGAAGTGGAAAGGAGCACGAGCTCCACTCCGAAATTGATCCAGCGGAGGGCAATTTTATTGAGAAGGTCATCTCAAAAAACCCCGCCATCTCCAAGACACTCGAAATTGGTTGCGCCTACGGGATGTCGTCCTTGCACATTTGCCATGCGATAAATTCTCGGCCTGACGCGTACCACATCATGCTCGACCCATTTCAATATACGATGTGGGACGGAGTTGGAATTAAGAACCTCGAAGACTCAGGCATTCACTTTTTCAAATTGATCGAAACCAAGTCGGAGTTCGCTCTCCCTCAATTGTTGCAAGTCGAAGAAGCGAAATTCGACCTCATCTTTGTTGATGGATGGCACACATTGGATCACACGTTACTTGATTGCTTTTACGCCACTCGCCTTCTCAAGATTGGAGGTTTTCTCATTCTTGATGATGTCGCGCAGGACGCAGTTGGCCGCGTAGTTGACTATTTATCTTTCTATCCCTGCTATGAAGTGTATGAGAGAGTAATTTCGAGTGTGGCCGTTTCATTAAAGCGTCGCATGGTTGGCGGCGTTTTGTCGGTGATTCCCGATGCAATAAAGACGAGGTTGTTCCATCCGACGCTCGTCCGCGAAGTTGGACAAAAGTTCCGTACTGGAATGATTGCTTTAAAGAAAGTGTCGCAGGATGAGCGGACTTGGGATTGGTTCCCGCCCGACTTTTGACCGAAACGGTTTAATATAAAGCGTCGTCTTGAATGCCAGAATCACTCAAAGTACGGACTTTTCGCGCTTTGTCTTGGAGTTTGATCCAGCAAGTAGCTGTGCGCGGACTTCAGTTTGACCTCGGAGTCGTTTTGGCTCGACCGGTCGACCCAAAGCAATTCGGTTTGGTCGCGATGTTGGGCATAGAGCAAGGAAACAACATGGCTCCAGGGGGTAAAAGGTGCGGGACTTCTCCTGAGCACCCGTTTGCCGCGCTATCTTGGCCACCAGAAAATCAGGAATGAAGTTGCAAATCTGCCGCAGCAGATTCAGTTTGGAGGTGGCTGGAACGTTCTTGTTGTTATTTTTCATCCCGACCCTTGTGGCCGGGCTAAACAAAATGTTCCAGCTTTTTCTCAAATCCTGTGGGATGGCTGAGTAAACGGTAAAGAGATTGACGATTTCTCTTGGGCGGGGAGTTATTTCACCAGTGACATTAAAGCAAAAAGCAGTTGGAGCGTTGTTTTGGAGCTTTTCGCAGGGCCTTGGCCAGCAGAGCGTACGTTTTGCTATTTCTATAGTCATGGCCCGACTGCTACTGCCGGCTGAGTTTGGATTGGTCGGTATGGTAGCCGTTTTCATTGCTCTTGGCGAACTTCTCATCAATAGTGGATTTGCCAAGGCACTGATTCAAAGGAAAGACCCAACGCATTTGGATTTTTGTACCATTTTCTATTTTAATCTGGCCGCCGGTTTCGCGTGCAGTCTGCTGCTTTTTCTGGCTGCGCCATGGGTTGCCGCCTTTTATCATTCTCCAAACTTGGTTCCTCTGACGCGTGTCATGTCGCTGAACTTTATTTTTACGGCCTGCGGACTAATTCAATGCACACTTTTAACGCGGCGGCTTGATTTTAAAAGACAAATGAAAGTGACGATGAGCGCGGGGATTGTTTCTGGCGGGATCGGGATCGTTATGGCCTATCGCGGTTTCGGTGTCTGGAGTATTGTCACGCAAAACCTTGTGGCCAATGTTCTGACTACCATTCTGTATTGGATGTTTCAAGACTGGCGTCCTTCGCTAATTTTTAGTCTGAATTCCCTCCGATCCATGTTTGGATACGGATCGAAATTGTTGCTTTCCCGAATTATCGATACAGTCGTCTCCAATATTTACCTCGTCGTGATTGGGCGAGTTTTTGCTGCTGCCGAATTGGCATTTTACTGGCGCGCTGACCAAATCCAGCAATTGCCTTCGACCAATCTCTGTCAAGCCAGCGAACGAGTGATGTTCCCGGTCTTTTCGTCGTTACAAGACGATCCACCGCGATTAAAACGCGCCTTGCGCAAAGCCTTAACGGGGTTGGCCATGTTTAGTCTTCCGATGACGGTTGGGGTGGCGGTGGCTGCCCGGCCATTCATCCTGACCTTGTTGGGTTCGAAATGGCTGCCATCGGTTCCATTGTTGCAGCTTCTTTGCGTGGCGGGTGCCTTGTACCCATTGCATTTTGTCAATCTAAGCGTGCTTGCTGCCCAAGGTAGATCCGACCTTTTCCTCAACCTCGAGATTTTCAAAAAGGCAATTACAGTAATTTCAGTTTGTATTACTTTTCGTTTTGGCATCAGAGCCATGATTTACGGGCAAATCGCTGTTTCTGGAATTTCCTACTCCGCCAATATCTATTATACTGCAAAGCTGCTGGCTTATCCCATTATCGAACAAGTTGGGGATGTGTTGCCCTACCTCGGCGCAGCCCTGCTGATGGGAGTTTGCGAATTCGCGGTGCATTGGCTTCCGTTTACCAAAGCGCCGGCTATACTCGCCCTCCAGATTGCTGTGGGTGTGGCCGTCTATGCACTGGTCTGTTTTACTTTCCGACTAAAGGCATCCCGGGAAGGCTTAAACCTAATCTTGGAAATGAAAGCCAAAAGAAGATCTCTCTAAGCGATCAGTTCCATTATACGGAGATGAACAGCACGTATAAAATTAAAGTCCTCGCGCACGTCAATCACTACTTTGGACCCAGCACGGGGTCCATTGTGTATCGTTCCAATTCACAATTGCCCGAAACGCGGCGGAACTACATCAACAAGACTGTCGAGGCGCTCAAGGATCTCGGAACCTTGCCGTGGGTCGGTGCTGTGGATGTTAAAATCTGCGGTTTCAAAGGCAAATCGCTTCTGGCAGTCGATAAGGACTTTTCCTTCTTGCAAGACCCTAGAAAACTAGTTTACGAATCCTTGGCTGAAATGGTGGGCCACATCGAAGAGTACGACTATTTTATTAACATCGAGGATGACATCATCCTACCCTCTGAAACCTTCAGCAACGTGTTCGAGTTCGACCGAGATTCGTTGCTCAACGAAATTCTGCATCCCAATCGCATCGAAGTTCTTAATGGCCGGAAGCTGCCTAATGATCCGATGATTCGCCCGCGTGTGTGGACTTTTCAAGAAAAACAATGGAAGAGACATACCCTCAGAGTGGCGGCGAACCCACACGCTGGAGTTTTAATGTTTTCGCGGGAAAAGTTTCGCTATTGTGTGTCCAATATCGATGTGAATTTCCGTGGAGCCTTTCTTGGAGTGGGCATGGAATCCGCCTTTGCATATTTTCATCGGCCGTTTTCTCTTTATCGACCCTACAAAAACCTCGACTTTCACGTTGTCATTCACCAGGACCGGCACAACCCCGGATGGAGCAAGAAAGCGACGCTCAAGAAATTCTTTACCGTGGGCGGTTGCAAAGATTACTTGCAGTCATGGCTCTTCGATTAGGATTATGTTTATTTTGAACTTTCACGGTTTAGGGATAATGCCGCCTGGTTTGTCCTCAGGCGAGGAGGGGTGCTGGCTTGATCGGTCGTTCTTCGAGGCAATTCTTGACTCGGTTCGAGAGCGGAAAGATGTTGAAATAACCTTGGATGATTCCAATGAATCTGATTACACCGTAGCGCTGCCCGCCCTTGAAGCAAGGAACCTGCGGGCAAAGTTTTTCGCCGTGGCCCAACGCCTTGGTCAAAATGGATATTTATCAACCAGCAGTCTTCGCGCATTGGCGGCGGCAGGAATGGGGATAGGCACTCATGGCATGCGTCATCGCCGCTGGACTGGGTTGAACGCGGAAGATCTGCGCGAAGAATTAGTCGAAGCAAAGGACAAGCTGGAACAAATTATGGGGATGCCGATCGACGAAGCTGCTTGCCCGTTTGGCGGTTATGACCGCCGCGTGCTTACAGCGTTGCGAAACGCCGGCTATGCGAGGATCTATACCAGCGACGAGGGCCCAGCGCCGGAGGACGTGTTGATTCAGCCTAGAAATACCATCCGCCGAAAACACGACCTAGCCGACATCAAAAGAATCACTAGCGATACGCCTTGTGGAATCAGGAAAATTGTGCGTGACGTGAAGCTTAAACTTAAGCAGTTGCGCTGATTCATGACAGCAGAAAAGAATAACGCAGGCGTTTTGGTCATTATTGGCTTTGCAGAAGCTCTGTCGGCGCCCGAAGTCGTTTGGAGCCTTGCCGACCACGGATCAAAGGTGGTAGCTTTTACCCGCAAGGGTAATCATTCGGCTTTACGCTCCAGCCGGTACGTTGCATTAATCGAGATCACGGCTCCAGAGACAAGCTGTGTCCAAGCCATCGCGGATTTGACGGAACAAGTTTCACGCCTCAAGGCGGCTCATCCGCAATGGCAACTCGCTCTCATGCCTTTGGATGACGGATCCCTTTGCCTATTAAGCCTCACGCCGCGAATTCATGATATACCGATCATCGGCCCGACCGAGCAGGGCGCGGTCTGGGCTCTGGACAAATCGGCACAAATTGAATGCGCGCGTGAGGCCGGGTTCGCGGTGCCACAGACAGCCGTAGTCGATAAAGCCAGCGACGTTTTTGCAATGCCGGTGGAATTTCCTTTAGTATTCAAGCCTGTCTGGGCCACGCGAGAACAAAACGGACGATTGGCTCGCGGGCGCGCTTGGACTTGTGCCGACCGGTTGGAACTGGAAGCAGGCGTCAAATCTTGGCGAGAATGCGAGCCAATGCTTTTGCAGAAGTATATAGCCGGTGTCGGCGAGGGACTGTTTGGATTGGCAGATGGGGGCAGCGTTATAGCTTGGAGTGCGCACCGTCGTTTGCGCATGATGAACCCGCAGGGCTCGGGTTCCAGTGCCTGTATTTCTCAAGAGGTTGATGCCGGACTGAAGGCCGCCGGTGAACGGCTCATTGCACTGACCAGGTGGCACGGATTGTTTATGATCGAATTGCTGCGCGATGAATCGGGAAAGGCTTGGTTCATGGAATTCAATGGCCGCACTTGGGGAAGCATGGCTTTGGCCCGACGAATGGGGTTCGAATATCCAGCTTGGGCGGTACAGAAGACTTTATACCCTGCGTCGACGGTCGCTCTTCCGCCTTTGCGCCATCCGTTGGTGTGTCGGCACTTGGGCCGAGAATTGGTGCATTTGCTCTTTGTGATGAGAGGTTCAAAGTCAAGAGCTTCGACGGGCTGGCCTTCGCGCTGGCGCACAGCGCGCCAAGTGTTGTCTTACAGCCGCAATGATCGCTGGTACAATTGGCGGGCTGACGATCGCAAGGTCTTCTTTAACGATTCAATAGGCACGATCAAAGGCCAGATCTTCAGATCCAAGGGGCAGGGATGATGCGGGTGCGTGCAGCATGCCATGTCCACTCGGACTGGTCATATGACGGAAAATGGCCGCTCGAAAAGCTGGCCAAAGCTTTCGCCAAAAGAGGCTATCAAGCGTTGCTGATGACCGAGCATGACAGAGGGTTTGATGAGGCGCGGAGGCTGGCACACCGCGAAGCCTGCCTCAACGCGAGTACGGATCGCATCCTTCTGGTGCCAGGCATCGAGTATAGCGACAAAGTGAATTGTGTGCATACCTTGGTTTGGGGCAATGTTCCGTTTGTAGGTGCGGATGTGGAGACCGAAAAAGTTTTGGCCGCAGTGACCGATTATCACGGGGTCGCAGTCATGGCCCATCCCAGCCGACGACAGGCCTGGCGCGCGTTCCAACCTGGATGGGCTCCGAATTTAGTGGGAATTGAGATATGGAATAGGAAGACAGACGGCTGGGCTCCAAGCAAGGATGCCGCTGCTTTGCTGGAGATGACTGGCGCTCTGCCCTTTGTAGGATTGGACTTTCATGAATGGCGTCAATTTTTTTCATTGGCCACAATTTTGGAGATAGAATCTCCCCTTTCGGAAGCCGCGATTTTAGTTTCAATGAGAGCGCGACACTGTGGTTCTCAAGTCTTCGGTAAGCCGTTGCATTGGTTCGCGAATGGCAAAATGGGGAAGGCTTTACAAGCAGCCGAAAAGTTTCGCCGAAGAATCGCCCCTCATCTTAGATAATTTTTCTTGAAATCCGAGATTGAAAGCACAAGCCGACGGATTGCCTTCTCGCCGGCTTCCGATAACCGCAAAGTCCAGTTTCGGCTAGATACCGGTATCTGCCGCGAGCTTAAGGGCGATTATTTGGTCAAAGTTCCATCCAACAAAGAATCCTGCTCGTTTATTGATGTAATCGAGAAACGCGAAAAATCGGCAGTAGATTTTTTTAAGAATCACATCACCGTTGTCCGGGGAACCAAACAACATGAGGGCCTTCTCTATCCTTTCTTACCCTATCCGAATCTTGAGAAGTTGATGTCTGATCAGCTCGCGTTTGGCGATCCCGACGGGGGCCTATCGATTATAAATCAATACATTTCTCTCTTGCACTCTCTTCCAACCCGTAGTGGCATCTCGGAGGATTTCTTGCGTTTCGTCGGAAATCCGCTCTCGCGGATCCACGACAATATCTTGTGTTTTATCGCCGGACCCCTTGACCTGATTCCGAGCAATATTCTGGTAGCGGAGAACTCCTATTACGCCATCGACCATGAATGGTTTTTTGATTTCCCGATTCCGGTCGATTTCGTTATTTATCGAGGATTGACTTCTATGATTTTTAGATTGCAAAGCAAAATCCGGGATAACGCTGGAAAAAGTTCGGTAGTCTTATTCTCAGGATACGGAAAGAAGCGGAATTACGTGCCGTTGACTTGGGCCAAGCTGCTCGGCGAACTCAAACTGCCGTTGGATGAATTGAATTCGTGGAATTCGGCGTTCGAGGCTCAAGTTTTGCTTAGTTCTCCATCTTTTAGGTTGCGCTTTTGCCCGCAAAAAGTAGGGCGCGTCTATACCTCATTTTCTTCGAAGGGCTTTCCAAAAAAAATCTCGATGTGGGATCGGTGGCAATTTCAAGCTGAAATGGTCATCTCCGAATTAAAGAGATTATTATAAAGGCTCTGGTCAGAAATTCCTTTGTCCCGGAGTCGATGCATGGATCAACCGTGAAACTGTTGTCCGACGACGATTTGCAATTCCGTTTTGTCAAATCACGAGCGCCGCTTACGATATTTTATAATATTTT
>DASRLE010000545.1:0-2700 GCA_035648615.1 Saccharimonadales bacterium (SeqCode)
AAACAAACAGAGGCGGCGGGTGAATCGATTCAAGCGCTGGCCAACAGTGTGACGGAGGCGGCGCAGGCGGCGACGCAGATTGCGGCTTCGACCCAGCAGCAGTTGGTCGGGGTGGATCAAGTGGCGGGGGCGATGGAAAACATCAAGCAAGCCAGCACGCAAAACGTGGCCAGCGCCAAACAATTGGAAGCCGCCGCGCGCAACCTCAGTGAACTGGGCCAACGGCTGAAACAAATAGTCGAACGCTATAAAGTCTGATCCCGAAACACGGCATGAGCGCACAGGAAGAAGAATTCTTAAGATCACTGCGGGCGACCTTCAAAGTCGAAGCTGGTGAGCACTTGCAGGCAATTGCGACAGGATTGATGGCGTTGGAGAAAACGCTCTCGGCCAGCGAGCAACGCAACCATGTCGAAACGGTGTTTCGCGCTGCGCACAGTCTCAAGGGCGCCGCGCGCGCGGTGAATTTCACCGAGATTGAATCGATTTGCCAGTCGTTGGAAAACGCCTTCGCCGCCTGGAAACGTCCGGATAGCGTTCCGTCGCGGCAGGAGATGGACGCTCTGCATCGCTTGCTTGACGCTGCGGTCGCAGTTCTCAATGTCCCCGAAGCCAGACGCGATCCGCCCGGCGGACAGGTTGCTTTGCCCTCACTTCCCCAATCCGCGGCTCGTTTGGGTGCCGTCGCGGGGGTGTTGTCCACAAGCCAGCCTGTCCAGGTCGAGGCAGTTCCGGCGGCGGCCCCGCCATCTTTTCCTTTGGGCGCAACCGAGAAAAGTCCGGTCTCCGACACCGTGCGCATTTCGGTCGCCAAATTGGACGCGCAATTGCTGGAGGCGGAGGAAATGCTCGCGGCGAAACTGACCACGGGCCAGCGGGCGGCCGACTTGCGCGAGTTGGCCCATGAATTGGATGCATGGAACAAAGAGTGGACGGTCGTTCAGCCGCAAATACGGGCGCTTCGCCAAACGTCCGAACGGACGGCTTCAAGTCTGAGAGCCGCATCCCCGCCGCCGGGCGTGGACAGGCTGGTTGAATTCGTCGATTGGAGCCGCGATTACCATCGGTCGCTCGAAGGCAAAGTCACGGCGTTACGGCGAGCGGCGGAGCAGGATTATGCGGTGGTTGGCAAACTGGTGGACGATCTGCTGGAGAATTCCAAAAAGTTACTCATGCTTCCCGTGGCCACGCTGGGAGCGTTGTTCCCGAAACTGGTGCGCGACCTCTGCCGCGACCAGGGCAAAGAGGCCGATTTGGTGATCCGTGGTGAAGAATTCGAAATCGACAAACGCATTTTGGAAGAGATGAAGGACCCGTTCATCCATCTTTTGCGCAACTGCGTTGATCATGGCATTGAGAAGCCTGAGGAGCGCGTCAAGCTTGGCAAACCACCCAGCGCCACGATCACCTTCGTCGTCTCGCCCATCAACGGCAACAAGGTGGAACTCCTCGTGTCCGACGACGGCTCCGGCATCGAAATCGACAAGGTCAACGAGGCCGCCGTCCAACGCGGCTTAATATCGCCGGAGCAAGCTCGTGGGATGAAGGAGTCCGAAGCGTTGGCCCTGATCTTTCAGGCCGATCTGTCCACCAGTCCGATCATCACGCAATTATCCGGTCGAGGGTTGGGGCTGGCCATTGTGCGGGAGAAGACCGAAAAACTCGGCGGTCGCGTTTGCGTGGAAAGTCGCCGCCACGCCGGGACCACCATCCGAATCACGTTGCCAATTGCCGTTGCCACGTTTCGCGGAATTCTCATCGAGGTGGCGAAGCAGCAATTCATTGTGCCGACCGCCCAAGTGGAACGGGTAGTGCGTTTCAAAGCGGCGGACGTTCAAACGGTCGAAGGCCGCGAAACCCTTTCGCTGAATGGGCGCGCCGTGTCCTTGGCCCGCATGGCTCAAACGCTGGAATTGCCTCTGACGGAGCGCACGGGCGACTCGGCTGCCACCATGCCTGCGGTCATTCTGGGCGCAGACGACCAGCGTGTGGCCTTCGCCGTGGACGCGGTGCTGGATGAACAGGAAGTGCTGGTAAAACGGTTCAGCAAACCACTTTCGCGCGTGCGCAACATCGCCGGCGCCACCGTGCTCGGTTCCGGTCAGGTGGCTCCCATTCTTAACGTCGCCGACCTCCTCAAATCCGCCAGGAAGGGCCTTGGCGTGGCAGTGCCAGAGGCCGCAGGCGCAAAGCTGACGGAAGCCGAAGTTGCGGCGATTCTCGTGGTTGAAGATTCGATCACCTCCCGCATGTTGTTGAAAGGCATCCTTGAATCCGCAGGCTACAAGGTGAAAACGGCGGTGGATGGATTGGAAGCGTTCACCATCCTGCGCACGCAACATTTCGATCTTGTTGTCTCCGACGTGGAGATGCCGCGTTTGAACGGTTTCGACCTGACGGCCAGGATTCGCGCGGACAAAAAGCTGGCAGAATTGCCAGTGGTGCTGGTCACCGCGTTGGAAACACGCGAGGATCGGGAACGAGGCATTGATGTCGGCGCCAGCGCCTACCTGGTCAAAAGCAGCTTTGATCAGAGCAACCTGCTCGAAGCCGTCCGGCGTCTAGCAGCCTGTCGGACTTAAAACTAATAATTAAAGTAAGCGTATCGAATATAACTTGAACCAGGTGGTCTAAGTCTTCATGTCAACGCGCTTTGTTAACATTGACCGGCAGACTCCGATGCTTCTGCCCGCTGACGTG
>DASRLE010000546.1:0-6411 GCA_035648615.1 Saccharimonadales bacterium (SeqCode)
TACTTCGATGGCGAATGCCGGAAATTAGGCCTCGACCCAGCCAAGGCTTCGGTCTTCGACTGGCTGGAAGCAGATGACCGCGCGAGCTTCACCAAGTAACCCCCCGACTGGGCGAAGACTTTGGGGGCATCATGACGACCAGAGCGCGTCAGTCAAAACTGAGGCCGCAAATAGAGCGATCCCGCCTTCAGTTCGGGCTCTAAGCGCCCCCGAAAGTCCCTCGCAAGAATCGGCTCCTTTGGGAGATGCGGGGGTATCTGAAGGTATCGCCGAACTGGTCGGACGGCCTGATTTCGTGGCCGCGGCGTTGGCCAACCGGCTCCATTATCCTCTGCGGAGACCTAGTCCGCGCGGTGAAAATGGAGTCTGTCGAAGCCGTTTGTTACCACTGGGGAGTTTGCCGGAATGTGGTCCAGAATTGGCGCCATGCCCTGAGCGTACCGGAATCCAATCCCGGGACCGTCCGACTGCGCCATCAAGTCCGCGGCGGACCGAATTCACCCGCTCGACTGTGGGCCATGGTGCGGGCAAAGCATCCCAAGGCGATCCTTCGCCATCCACTCCAGCGTAGCCGCAGAGCACGGCAGCCGGGAGGAAAATCGATTTAGACACTTGAACTTTAGGATTGTCTTCCTCACATCAACCGGGCAAATGAAGCCATGGCTAAAACACCGAAAAAGGCAAAACGCACACCGAACGCAGCGTTCATGAAACCGGTCACGCCGGACGAAAAGCTCGCCAAAGTTGTCGGCGAGAAACCGCTTCCACGAACCGAACTGACTAAAAAGCTTTGGGCCTATATCCGCAAGAATGGGTTGCAGGATGCGAAGAAGAAAACGCTCATCAACGCCGATGAAAACCTGAAGGCCGTGTTCAATGGCAAGAAGCAGGTCAGCATGTTTGAGATGACCAAGCTGGTCTCGGGGCATGTGAAGAAATAAGGGCGGCTCTATTCGCCGGCTTTCTTTGGCCGGAATCCCAGAACCTTCCAACGGATCCGTTACGCTGGTTGCGGTTCCACGGGTTTCGGACGGAAGAGCACAGCGACATTGCCGACCCGGGTGACCAGATGGCTGCCGCTTTTCTCAGCCAGTTGCGGAGCGAGCTCCTTCTTCTGCTCTTTGAAGTCGTCGAACTTCACCTTGACCAATTCGTGATGTTTCAGCGCGTCATTCAGGGCGGCGAGGAACTGCGGGCTGAGGCCCTCCTTGCCGACCTTCAGCGTGGCCTTTAGCCGCTGGGCTTGGGCTTTGAAAACTCGAATTTGCGCGTTGTTGAGTAAAACCATGGCGCCAAATTACGCGGTTTTGGCCCTTCACTTCAAGGCTTCGGGCGGACCATTCCAAATAAGACGTAACGCGTCTAGCCGGAGACGGGACTTTTGCAGGGCGGCCGCTAATTCCTGCTGCTGCGCTTGTGCCATTTTGATTTCTTGCGGGCGAATGTGGTCGTTCATGAGTCGGAGCTTTTGCAGGCGTTCCACCTCATGGCTGAGGAGGTGGCTCATCTCGTTCAAAGCGGAATGACGCAGGGTTGCCGCCTGTATTTCTGCGAATCTGGTGGCGGCCTGCATCATGGCTGGGATGCTTCGTTGGGTAAACTCGGCATTATCAATCAGTTTGTAAGGCAAGCCCTTCTCCAGTTTTCGTTCCCAGGTTTTGTCGCTGAAATCTTTGCTGACGTCCACCAGTTTGTGGTTAATGATCACGCGGACTGGGGTGGGCGGAAGAAAGCGGTCCGAATGCAGGTGTGGTTCCGCAATGGCTTCAAGGACAAAGATCAACTCCAACAATACCGTCCTGTCGTCCGCTGCCGGCAGCACCGCAAAGGCACAGTTTCCTGTTTCGGCACCGAGCAACAGATCCATGGCCCCGGTGACCATAGGATGGTCCCACGTCAGAAACCCGACATCTTCCCGGCTCAACGCGCGGCGACGGTCGCAGGTGGCGATCATCCCCTCGGCCGGCAGGCCCGGAAACGATTCGGTGATGATACCTTGGGGATTCAAGTGCCAAGTCTGGGGAGCCAATTCCTCAATGTGAATTCCATAATGGTCGAACACGTTGAGAAGATATTCTTCCAAATCCGGTTGCTGGTTTTGTTCCTGAATCTGACTGATGATTCGTTGCGCCGTGGCCGGACGGAAAGAATTGAGTTCCAATAAACGATCCCGACCCAATTCGAGGACGTGGCGCATTTCCTGCCGGGCCAGTTTGGTTTTTTCCAGGAGGCCAGCCAGTTCCTGGTCAGCGGTGTCCGGGTCGGCTACCGGAAATTCCAGGGCAAGGTCGTGGACGTTCCGGCCAAACTGGCGCAGCAGTTCGTTGCCCCCTTCCAGATTGCTTTCAAAGGCGTTCAAGCCTTCGTGATACCACCGCGCCAATACTTCCTGCGGGCTGCGGGCAAGATAGGGAACATGAATCTGGATGTCGGCGGTCTGACCGATTCGATCCAGCCTGCCGATGCGCTGTTCCAGCAGTTCCGGATTCAGCGGCAGGTCAAACAGGACCAAATGCTGCGCGAATTGAAAATTGCGTCCTTCACTGCCGATCTCCGAACAGAGCAAGAGGCGCGCTCCCTCCGGTTCGGCGAACCAGGCAGCGTTGCGGTCCCGCTGCACCAGAGTGAGCCCTTCATGGAAAACACCCGTCTTGATGTTCAGGTGTCGCCGCAACGCCGCGTCGAGGGCTTCGGCCTTTTCAACGGTATGACTAATCACCAAGACCTTTCTGGGATCCAGTTTCCGCAACAGTTCCACCAGCCAGAGAACTCGCGGGTCGTGCGCCAAATCGGGTGGGGCCTGCAACCGGGTGTCTCCGGCATCCTCGGCAAATTCGGTGGAGACACGATCCAACCAATGCTCCGGTTCCGGGCCGGGCTCCAGTTCTGCCAAATGCGCGGTCCGCTTGGGAAAACCCTTCATGCCGGCACGCGTATTTCGGAACAACACGCGGCCGGGACCGTGCAAATCCAAAAGCTCTTCTAGTAAGGCCAACCTCGCTTCCGCGTTGCCCTGACTCAGTTCCGCAAGGCGTGGTTCTAACTTGGAATCATGCGCCAGCAAGCGGCGCAACGAAGTTATGTCTGTTTCGGTAAGTGCTGTTTCGGCACGCAGTTTCCCGGCAACTTCGGCGGCTGCCTTGTAATCTTTCGACTCAGCCTGAAATGATACAAGGTCGCGATACCGATCCGGGTCCAGCAAACGCAGCCGGGCAAAGTGGCTTTCCATTCCCAATTGTTCCGGGGTGGCCGTCAGCAACAACAGTCCCGCCGACTGACGGCTGAGTTGTTCCACCACCTGATACTCGCGGCTGGGCGCGGCTTCCGACCATTCCAGGTGATGCGCCTCATCCACCACCAGCACATCCCAACCGGCTGCCACCGCCTGTTCCGCCCGGCGCGGGTCGCCCGCCAGAAAACCAATGCTGGTCAGAACAAGCTGATCATCCAGAAACGGGTTGGCGCCCGGTTCGCCGGCTTCGATGGACGCGCAACGTTCTGCATCAAAAATATGCAACCAGACGTTGAAACGGCGGAGCATCTCCACAAACCACTGATGGACGAGCGATTCCGGCACCAACACTAGGATACGATTAGCACGTCCGCTCAGCAGCAGACGATGCAGGATCAAACACGCTTCGATTGTTTTTCCAAGTCCCACTTCATCCGACAGCATCACGCGTGGGGCGTGACGGTTGGTGACCTCGTTTGCGATATAAAGTTGATGCGGAATCAGGTCAATGCGACCGCCGACGAATCCGCGCACGGGGGATTTTCGGGTGCGGTGCAACAATTCCAACGTGCGCCGACGCAGCAAAAACGCCGCCGAGGTGTCAAAGCGCCCCGCGATCAAACGCTCCTGTGGTCCTTGCAAATTGACACGGTCGCTTACGTGGGCTTCGGGCAGCCGCCGGCGATCGTTGACGTAAATCAGCAAACCATGCTGCTCAACGACTTCCTTGACGATGAACTCCTGGTCCGCCTGCGTTCGTATGATGTCGCCAACGCGAAAGCGCACGCGCTTCAACGGTGCCTGGTCAACGGCATAAGTCCGCGTTTCGCCCGCAGCTTTGAACACGACCTGCACCCGGCTTTTTCCGGCCTGTACCACCGTGCCCAACCCGAGTTCTGGCTCCGATTCGCTGATCCACCGTTGACCTGTAATAAACACACTCATGAAATTGCGGCAGCCTATATTCGAGTTTTATGCAACGAATGCAACTTCTGATCTGGGGCAGGAGGGGATTGTCAACCAATGGCCGACGCTTTCCGAAGCGCCCGCAATGGCAGGAACGTATTGAATTGAATCTTGACCTGGAAGATTGGAAATGGAGATTGGATGGATGCTGAATGAGTCAAATCTTGTTGTGCTTTATGTCCGGCCCTCCGGACTGCAGGTTTTCGATTCATTTTGATGTCTGACAACTAACCGTCCTGCGTCTCCACTCCACTTTTCATTTTTGGCAACCATGTCTCAGCCCAGCCCAAATCGAATTCTAATCATTCTCATCCTAGTATTATGTAACATACTATATTTCGCATATTGACGATCCGCCTCTTTTCGTGAATGTTTGGAGGATGACACCCCGATATAAGGTTACACTCACCGAAGAAGAACGCACCCGGCTGGAAACGATGACGCGCAGTGGCAAGACCACGGCCCCCAAGTTTATCCATGCCCGGGCCTTGCTGCTGTGCGATGCCGGCCCCCACGGCAACCCTTGGAAAGTCGCCGACGTGGCTGAAGCCCTGGGCGTCACCTCTCGCACCATTGAACATCTCAAAGAGCGTTTCGTAGAACAAGGGATCGAAGCCGCCTTGGAGCGCAAACGCTCCACCAAACCGCCGAAGCTGACCTTCGACGGCGCTTTCGATGCGCGCTTGACGGCCTTGGCCTGTTCGCCCGCCCCCACCGGCCGGGCCCGCTGGACGGTGCGTCTGCTGGCCGAAAAGGTCGTGGAACTCAAGATCGCGCCAAAGGTTTCGGCCATGAGCGTCCAACGGGCGTTAAAAAAAACGAACTTAAGCCTCACCTGAGCAAATACTGGAAAATCCCGCCCGATGGCTGCGCCGCTTTTGTCGTGTGCATGGAAGATGTGCTCGACGTTTACCACGCGCCTTACGACCCGCAGTTCCCGCTGGTCTGCATGGACGAATCCAACAAGCAGTTGGTGGGCGAAGTCCATGCTCCCCTGGCTCCGGCTCCGGGGCGGGGGCAAATCATCGATCACGAGTACGTGCGCAACGGGGTGGCGGAAATCTTCCTGGAAGTCGAACCGCTGGCCGGTCGCCGTCACATTGCCATCACCGAACGCCGGACCCGCAAGGATTGGGCCGCCTTCGTCAAAGGCATGCTGGATGAGCGTTATCCGCAGGCCACCAAAGTTCGCTTGGTCATGGACAATCTGAACACCCATAGCGCGGCTTCGCTTTACGAGGCCTTTGCCCCGGAGGAGGCTCGCCGATTGGCCCGCCGGCTGGAAATCCACTACACCCCCAAACACGGCAGTTGGCTCAATGTGGCCGAGATAGAATTGAGCGCGCTCAACAGCCAGTGCCTCAACCGTCGCATCCCGGATATTGAACGGATGAGAAAAGAAGTAGCGGCTTGGGAGCTGGATCGAAACAATCGTGTTGCCACCATTGACTGGCAGTTCACGACCGCAGATGCCCGCATCAAATTGAAACGCATCTATCCGAAATTATGAATGATACGAGATACTAGGCGCGCTTTCCACTATCAGCCCTTTTGCCATTGATATGTATTTGCCGGCGTTTCCAGGAATCGCCGCTGCGTTGCACACTTCCACCGCCAAAGTTTCCCTCTCCATTTCCAGCTATTTTGTGGGACTGGCGGTGGGCCAGCTTTTTTACGGACCTTTGCTGGACCGTTTCGGTCGCAAGTTGCCGTTGTATGCGGGGCTGACCTTATTCATGGTGGCATCGCTGCTTTGCCTGCTTTCGCGCACGGTGGAATGGTTGGTGGCCATGCGCTTCCTGCAGGCTCTGGGTGGTTGCGCGGCGCAGGTTGCCTCTATGGCGATGGTGCGAGATTTCTTTCCCGTGCATGAAACGGCCAGAATTATTTCCCTTTTGATTTTGATTCTAGGAGTTTCGCCCCTGCTGGCGCCAACCGTGGGAGGCTTTGTGGCGTCGAACCTGGGATGGCAATGGGTGTTTATCGTTTTGTCGTTGTTCGCCCTTTTGATGGTGGTGATTTGCTGGTGGCGCCTGCCGGAAGGGCACCCGCCCGATCCGGGTGTTTCACTTCGCCTAGCAGCCTGTCGGACTTAAAACTAATAATTAAAGTAAGCGTATCGAATATAACTTGAACCAGGTGGTCTAAGTCTTCATGTCAACGCGCTTTGTTAACATTGACCGGCAGACTCCGATGCTTCTGCCCGCTGACGT
>DASRLE010000547.1:0-4344 GCA_035648615.1 Saccharimonadales bacterium (SeqCode)
TGGACCGCAGTCTTTTACAATCGGGTGCGGCCCCACAGCGCCCTCGGCTCCAATCTCCTGTGGACTTTGAAACCAAACTCAACTAAACATTAACCATGTCTCATGCGCTCACCAGCAGCCCACAAATCCGAAACAAGGCCAATTACAATCTCCCATCAGCCCGGATCCGGCACCCATGAAATCGCGGAGCGGCTGGCTCAAATCCTTCGAAAATGGAATACAAGGGAACCGGTTTTTGGGCGGTCTACGACCAGCAACTCATCGAACAAGCGATGGAGGAAAACCGTTGGCCAAAGGAACTGGCCGAGAAAATCACGGAGGATAAGCGACTTTTCATTGATGAGTTGATGGATGATTTGTTCGGCCTGCGCCGCCTTTCTGGTGATGGCGGGCCATGCGATTCTGCTGGGGCACGGCGCGACGTTGGTCACGGCAAAATTGTTGAATGTGTTTCACATGCGCTTGACTGGCTCGCTGTCCCGACGAATTGAACACGGGCAGATGCTTCGGAAGCTGACACCGACGGACGCTGCCGCATTTGTCAAAAAGGAAGGCCGCGGACGCGAAAAATACGTCAAGGCGCACTTTCACGCCCGGCTCGACAATGAATTGCTTTACGACTTGGTGATCAACACCGACCGCGTTTCCATTGGCGACGCGGTCGCAGCAATTGCCGAGGGGGCTGAAAGATTTTTTTCGGTTTTGTAACATTTCAAGCGTGTGAATACATCATATTCCGGCAGAACCGACGAAGAAGCGCACGCCTGGTGTTTGGACAATGTGATGCTGCCCGTGAGGAGCGTCTGTTGCTGCGTCAGGTTTCGCTCGCCAACCTGCCGACCCGTCGGGCCGAAGTTGGATTCATCAAGCCTGAATGAATGGACTGGGGGGAACACCTGATAGCGGCCTCGATGTTTTGGAGTTTACAGTATACAGTATCGCATTACGATGGAAAGAAATGTGTCACATCCTGAAGGGGCGCTCCAGGTGGCGAGTGCATTCACCGGCCTCTTTAAAGAAAAGAATTTGGAAAGATTGTGGTGGAGTTGATCAAATCACGCCGTTTTTATTTATGAGCAGCGTAAACGCATCAAGACCCGATCCGGTGCAATGGGATAACTTGTGCATCAACACGATTCGGTTCCTGTCGGTGGAGGCAGTGGAGAAAGCGAACAGCGGCCATCCCAAACCGGCGGCTCGTTTGACGAACGACGTAGTGAAGGCCTCCGACATACTTTTGCGCCTGGGCGAAGCCGGGATTGATCTCGATATGACCACCCAGCAACTCGAAGACGAAGGTGTTCAAAAGTTCATCAAGGCATTCGACATTTTGATGAATACCTTGAAGGAGAAGCAGTCACAAACGTTGAAGAGGCCAAAGACTGAACAAACTGGAAAATAACATGAAATCACAACAATATGAAATCGGCATGGTCGGATTAGGTGTCATGGGGCGCAATCTCGTCCTGAACATGGCGGACCACGGCTTCTCGGTGGCGGGCTACGATAAAGATCAAACCAAAGTTGAAGCGTTGCGGAAGGAATCAGCCGAACGCAAGGTCTCCGGCGCGGCGAATATCGTTGATCTCATTGCGCTGCTTCGTAAGCCACGCGCCATCATGATGCTGGTGCCCGCCGGTGTCCCGGTGGATTCGGTCATCAAGGATTTGTTGCCGCACCTGGACAAGGGCGATCTCATCATTGATGCCGGCAATTCCTACTTCAAAGACACCGACGTGCGCGCCCGGGATCTGGCGGTGAAAGGCATCCAATTTCTAGGCGTGGGCGTGTCGGGTGGCGAAGAAGGCGCGCGTCACGGGCCAAGCATCATGCCCGGCGGGCCGAAGGATGCCTACGAGCGCGTCCGTCTCGTTTTTGAAGCGGCGGCCGCGAAAGTCAATGGCGATCCCTGCGTGACTTATCTTGGTCCCGGCTCGGCAGGTCACTTCGTAAAAATGGTTCACAACGGCATCGAATACGGTGTCATGCAACTTCTCGCCGAAACCTATGACCTGATGAAACGCGGTCTCGATTTGAACGACGACGAGCTGCATGAGGTCTATGCCTTATGGAACAAGGGTGAACTCAATGGCTATCTGGTGGAGATCACCAGCCATATTTTCTCCAAGCAGGACGAGAAAACCGGGAAGCGGCTGATTGACGAAATCCTCGACGTGGCCAAACAAAAAGGCACCGGCATGTGGACCTCACAAAGCGCAATGGAACTGCAAGTGCCGATCCCGACGATCGACCTGGCGGTCGCGATGCGGGACTTGTCCGTGTTCGAAAAGGAACGCGAGCAGGCCAGCGCGATTTATCAGCGACCCATACGACGCTTCACCGGCGATCGCGACACGTTCATCAAGCAATTGGGCCGCGCGCTTTATGCCGCGATGATTGTAACCTACGCGCAAGGCATGGCGCTTTTGGCAGTCGCTTCTGAAAAATACAAATATCAACTTGACCTTGAAGCCGTGGCGCGAATCTGGCGCGGCGGCTGCATCATCCGCGCCGCGTTGCTGGAAGACATTTGCGCGGCGTTTCGCGCGCGGCGCGATTTGCCAAACTTGCTGCTAGATGCCAGCTTGTCGCACAAGCTTACGGAGCATCAGGAAGATTTGCGCCGCATCATGAGCCAGGCGTCCGAGTCAGGTGTGCCGACCCCGGCGTTAATGGTTTCGTTGGGCTATCTCGACGCTTATCGGAGTGCGTGGCAACCGGCCAATCTTATCCAGGCTCAGCGCGATTATTTCGGCTCGCATACCTATGAACGGACTGACGCCAAAGGCACTTTCCACACGGAGTGGGAAAAGAAATGAAGCAAATGAAAACGAATGACCAGCTTGCACCAACGGTGTTCGTCATTTTTGGCGGAGCCGGTGACTTGACCTGGCGCAAACTCGTGCCGGCGTTATTCGACCTCTCGCAAGATCGTAGCCTGCCCGCGCAATTTGCGATTATCGCAGTTGACCGCATCAAACTAGGCGATGACGCGTTGCGCCGCCGGTTGCACGGCGGCGTCAATCAATTCTCCCGTTTCGGAAAAGCCAAGGCCGCCGCATGGAATCAATTCGCGCAACACATCCATTATCAACCGGGCGATTTCAAGAAGCTGCAAACTTATACTGCCCTCGGCAAACAATGCGCGAAGTTGGAAAAACAGTGGGGCGCAAAAGCCCATCGCATTTTCTACATGGCCACGCCGCCAAGCATGTTCGGCGAAATTCCAAAATATCTCGGCAAGGCGGGACTGGCGCGCGACCGGGGATTGGCGCGGATCGTGATCGAGAAACCGATTGGCTATGACTTGGAATCGGCGCGAGCTTTGAACGCCGTCCTTGCCGCCAGCTTCGATGAATCACAAATCTTTCGGATTGACCATTATCTTGGCAAAGAAACCGTGCAGAACATTCTGGCCTTTCGTTTTGCCAATCCGCTGTTCGAGCCGATGTGGAATCGTCGCTACATTGATTATGTGACCATCACCGTCGCCGAAACCGTGGGCGTGGAGCATCGCGGCGGTTATTACGATCACGCCGGCGCGCTGCGCGACATGGTGCAAAATCATCTGATGCAACTGCTCTGTCTCGTGGCGATGGAACCGATGGTTTCGTTCGACGCCGACGAAATCCGCAACAAGAAAGTGGACGTGCTCCACGCCGCGCGCCCAATTTCCCGCGACGCGGTTCCGCAATCCGCCGTGCGCGGCCAATATGGTTCCGGCAACGTCGCCGGGAAAAAAACGCCCGGCTATCGCGAAGAAAACGGCGTCGCGCCCGATTCCAAAACGGAAACATTTGCGGCATTGAAATTATTTCTGGATAATTGGCGCTGGCAGGACGTGCCGTTTTATTTGCGCACGGGCAAGCGCCTGCCACAACAGGCGTCGGAAATTTCCATCCAATTTCGCGCCGTGCCGCACCGCTCGTTTCCGCCCGAAGCCTCACTTGGTTGGCAGCCGTCCCGGCTCGTGTTGTCCATTCAGCCCGACGAAGGCATCGTGCTGGGATTTCAGGCGAAATATCCTGGGCCGAAAATGCAGTTGCGTCCGGTGGAAATGAAATTCAGTTATCGCGAGAGCTTCGATGCACCTTCGCCCGATGCCTACGAAACACTTTTGTGGGACGTAATGAAAAAGGACGCAACACTTTTTATGCGCGCCGATCAAGTGGAGGCCGCCTGGGAACTTCTGATGCCGGTGCTTGAAGCGTGGCAGACGACTGCGCCAAGCGATTTTCCCAATTACGCCGCCGGAACTTGGGGGCCAGAAAATGTTCAGGAACTTTTGTCACCCGGACATCGCTGGCCGCTGCCGACCGAATTGGCGGCGTCTTGTAAGACGAA
>DASRLE010000548.1:0-2301 GCA_035648615.1 Saccharimonadales bacterium (SeqCode)
ATTTATTGAACGATGATCTTCCCATGCATGCCGAGCATGCTGTGCATAAAATGGGTGCAATCTAATCGGTAGGTCCCTGCACGATTGGGCGTGACGGTGATGTCAACGGCCTCACCGCTATCAAGTTCAACGCTTCCTTCGTCGATTTTACCCGCATCCGCCCGCGCCACTTGCGAACCGGCAAAAAATTCCGGCGCGTTGAAGTTATGCCCTTTCGATCCGTCATTGGTAAAATGCATGCGATACGTCGTCCCTGCCTTCAAATTGATCGCGCTCGGAGTGAAGGCGTAGTTCGTCAGGGAGATATTGATTGGCGTCATTGTTTGGGCTGACGCACTGCCATTGGCCGCAAACAATACGATGACAGCGGCGGCCAGATTCCAACCGATTTTCATGTGATATCTCCAATGTCCAGAAGTCAGACGAGCCCATCAGTCCTCATCATCGCCGCTTAGGTCGCCTGTCCGCAATGATGATGAGGGTGGGAAAATCGAATGCGTGCAGCTTTACGTCGTTATTTCGGAGGGCCTGGATATTGGCGCTTATCGTGCGGCGGCGCGGGTCACGGGTTTTACCGGCCTTCCCGGCTTGGAGCACATCTCTTTTAGAATTTGCCACCGGCCGCAACGAAACCGCCTTTGTCACACCGGTGATCGCCATCAATTATGTGCATTGACGATAAGAGAGAAACTCACGCCGGATGCTGCTTTGACCGTGGGACTTCAATATCGCCTGGCTTTCGTTGGCCAATGGATATGAAATAGCCGCCGAACAGGACGGCGATGGAAAACGACCTCACGCGAGCGCAGCACTACCGGTATTTAGCGGAATTGATGCGAAAAACTGCGCGGGAAGAATCCGCCGCAAAACGGCAACGGGATTTTCTCGATCTCGCCTCCCAATATGAGCGCCTGGCCGACAAATTGGTCGGCCGCCAAATCCCCTTTCAAACCGGACTTTTCTGAATCCAGAACACATACATGTTGGAGAATGTATCCGGGTTGTCATCCTCGAACGCCTGCCAATGATCCAGGTTGGTGGCGGCAGGATCGTCGGGGAAACGCCGCTTGTAGACTCGGAGGGTGGCGCCATCCATTTCAAAGCCCAAAAAGGTCAGGCCATTGTCCTTGAGAAACGCAGCGATGGCGGGGAGGCGCATCTGCTGCTCCTGGACATGGAACAACAGGTCACGGCAGCTGCTCACGCCAAAAAAATCGCCGAAGGCGGCGCCAAGCTCCCGGCTTCGGTCCAAGTCCAGCAGATCCTGGCGACAGCGCCGTATGTCATCGGCGGAGACGCCATAGCCTCGTTCGGCAATGAACCGCCGCGCCTCTGTGATGCCGCGCCGCGCCGCTTCGCTGTAAAGGCCCACCAGCATGAATCCCTTGGGGCGCAACAAGGATAAAAGCGCGCGCCAACCGGCGTAAGGGTCAGCCAGATGGTGCAGCACCCCGGAACATTCCACCACATCGAAACTACGGCCGACCGGGCCGAACTCCAGCAAGTCCGCCTGGGCAAATTCGATCGCGGTCAGACCGAGCTCCCGCGCCTTGCGTTTGGCATAGCCGAGACTGGCGAGGCTGAGATCGATCGCCAGCACGCGCGCCTTCACGCTTTGGGCGATGGCAAGAGGAAGCTGGCCGGTGCCGCAGCCGGCGCTGAGAAATTCCGCGATCTCGCCGCCGCTTCCGCGCTCTAAAATTGCGGCCGGAAATTTCCGCCGCAAATAGCCGGCGATGGTGTCGGTCTTTTCGGCTGGCGGCATTCGCACCCAGCGTGGATAGGGGTTTTCTTCATATTGGTTCTGGACCAGGCGCGAGACCGCATCCTCGATGGGCGTGAGGCTTGGCATGGTGGCGCGCAATTGCGTCTCTTCTTGCGGCTCACGCACCTGTTGCACCAGAACGGCGGACACGGGCTGGGGCCATGTCTTCTCCATCAACCGGGCGGCACCGGAAAGAGAATGAAGCGGAAAATAACAGGCCACTGCCAGCAGCCGCAGGGAAGAAATCGGCGTTCCGGTTCCAAGCGCTAGGACCAACGCATCGCACAACGCGCTCGCGCGCTGAGCTTCCTGCTCGCCGCGAAAAAATACATATTCGTTGATGAAACATTGGCGCGCCAGGGCGGTGTAAAATTCCAGGCCGGCGTCATTTGCGCCCTCGTCCGCTGCTGCTTCAAGCAGCACGCGCCGCGCCATGGTAAGGAAGCGCTCGAGTTCGATGTCGGTATTCTGCGCCGAAACCAGCAGCGCCAAAAGCAATCGGTCGCCCGCCAATGCTTGCGGGCCGTCCGGGCCGA
>DASRLE010000549.1:0-6232 GCA_035648615.1 Saccharimonadales bacterium (SeqCode)
GCGTAAAAATATCATGCGTGGTGGAGAGCAAATTTTCCATTCCCTCGAAGGGGCGCAAGGCGGGGAGGTTGAGCGGATCGACCGCAAGGTCCCACGGGCGCAAGGCCGGTAGCTTCAGTTGCGCGCGGCGCTCGACGTGCAATTGCCGCAGGACGGGCATGACCTCTTTTTCAATCGATTCGTGGAATTTTTGGCAATCCTCCGGCGTATAATCAAAGCGTCCGCGGGCGCGAAAAGCGTAGGCCAGGTAATTGGGGAACCCGGCATTGGCGGCGATTTTCTGGCGCAACTCCAAAAGCTGCTCGAAAACTGTTTCAATTTGCCCGGCCTCCTGCAAACGGCGGTTGGAAACGAGTTCCCAAGTCTCCTGGCGCAAAGCCCGATCCGGGTCTTCCAGGTAGCGGCCCATTTGGGCGAGGGTCCGCTCCTCGCCGCGAAATTGCACGGTGAGCGAGCCGATTAATTTTTGGTATTGCTGGGAAAGTTTGGCCTCCTCCGTTTCGAGGGGGACATTTTCCGGGCGAAACAATTCGACCTGCAATTGCGTGTCTCTGTCAAAAACAAAATACCGTTCCTTGGCCAATTCGCTTCGGCGCGGATGGGCCAGGAAAAGCTGGGCCAATTTGAAACGCCGCGGTTTGAGCGCAGGCTCGATCTGCTCGACAAACTGCAAATAGGCCTTCTCCGCTTCGCTATTTTCGGTATGGCACGTCATGGCGATGTAGCGCCGTGACCCTTCTTCATCGAGGGCCGCCGCCAATTCGCTTCCGTCCAGCAGCCAGCGCTCGAATTCGGCCGCGCTTTGACATTGCGGAGCGCGCGTTTCCAGAGCGTCAAACAGAGGCGCAATCTGGTTCCACTCGCCAAGGTCAATGTTTTGGGGAACAAAGTGGCGCGGACGGTAAGCAGGCAAATCGCGAAATGGCAACAAATTCATGGGCGGAAACATAATGCCGCGGCGCGCCCTTGGCCATAGTGGAATCCTCCAGTCCTCTTCAAGCGGAGGGCTGATGGCGGGGGGACAAGGGGCGGGCGCATAAAAAGTAAATGGGCAAGCCAACTCGCGCCGGGACAGTCCTCCTTTTGATGGTAGCGGCTTTATTCATCGAACGAGCTTATGCCGGCGAGCGTTCCATTCCTGTGGCGGAACTGGATGCCGCCTTGGTGCGACGGGTGCGGGAATTTGCGGGACCGGCGCTGGGGGCGCGAGTGGAAATCAGCGCCAAGGATGGCCGGGTAGTATTGCGCGGCACAGTGGACTCGGCGGAAAAACGGCGCGCACTTGAGCAAAAAGCCGAAGAGATTGCCGGCCAGAAGCTGGACGACAAAACCCAAATTGCGGCCAACAGTCCAAAATAGTCGGGATCCTAAAGGCGGCAGGATTTTTGCGGCATCTTGCTCCTAATCTTAATCTTAACCGTAATCTTAATCCTCTTTGAAGAGATTATGATTAAAATTACGATTAAGATTAGGAATTGAACCGGTTGCCGCTGCCTACCCCCCCTTCCACAAAAGCTTGGCGATAGGATTCCTCGTGTTACGATTATTGGGTCATTGCGCATGAACCCATTGAAATATCATGAAACCTAAAGCGCCCCCGAAAGCGATGGCCGCACCCGCGACCAAACCAATGGCCTCGTCACCCATCAAACGGAATGTCCGCAAAATCATGCTGGTGGACGATCATCCGGTGATGCGCCAGGGCGTGGCCGAGTTGATCAACCACGAATCGGACCTGACCGTTTGCGGCCAATTCGAGGATTCGGCGACAGCCTTCGACGCCATTCCAAGCCTCCTGCCGGACTTGGCCATGGTGGACCTTTCCTTGAAATCAAGCAGCGGGTTGGAGCTGGTCAAGAATATCAAAGCCGCCTATCCCAAAGTGCTTGTCCTGGTTTTTTCGATGCACGATGAAGCTCTCTATGCCGAACGCGTTCTGCGGGCGGGCGCAGCCGGTTACATCATGAAACAGGAGGCGACCGAAAAGGTGCTGGCGGCGCTCCGGCGGGTTTTGGGGGGCGGCATTTACCTCAGTGAGAGAATGAGCTCGAAGTTCATGCATCAATTGGTGGGCGGCAAGCAAGTCGTGGGCGGCTCGCCGGTCGAACGGTTGAGCGACCGCGAACTGGAAGTTTTCGGGCTGATCGGGCAGGGCCGGGGCACGCGGCAGATTGCCGAACAACTTCATCTCAGTGTCAAGACTATCGAATCGCACCGCGCCCATATCAAAGAGAAGCTTAATTTGAAAAACGCCACGGAGCTGGTCCATCGTGCGATCGAGATGCGGGGCGAACAATAAATTGTGAATTCCCCTTTCCCGCTCGTCCGCTGCGAACCAGCCACGCGCCGGATTACGGCGCAGGCGGCGGCTGGCCTCGTGGCCGAGGCTTGTCCCGTCGAGGCGTTTCGAGGACGGCGAATCCTGGTCATCGTTCCCGATGGCACCCGCAGCGCGCCCATCGGCCTGATCTTCAAAGCTTTGTTTGACCAAATCGGCGCCGTCGTGGCCCAACTGGATGTGATTATCGCGCTGGGCACGCATCAGCCGATGACGGAAGAGGCCATTTGCGGGCGGCTGGAAATTTCCATGGCTGAACGCCGCGTACGCTATGGCAAAGTCGTTTTTCATAATCACGCCTGGAACAATCCCGCGGCCTTGCAGGAAATTGGTGTGATTGACAGAAGTGAGATCGGGCAGTTGACCGGGGGTTTATTTGCGATTGATGTGCCGGTGGAAATCAACCGGCTGATCTTCAATTACGACCAATTGATTATCATTGGTCCCGTCTTTCCTCATGAAGTGGTGGGCTGTTCGGGCGGAAATAAATATTTGTTTCCCGGCATTTCCGGGCCGCGCATTTTGAATTTTTTCCATTGGCTGGGGGCGGTCGTGACCAATCCCATGATCATCGGCAACAAATGGACGCCGGTGCGCCGGGTGGTCGATCGGGCCGGCGCGATGGTGCAGATTCCGAAGCTGTGCTTTTGCCTCGTCACCGAGGGACAGGATCTGGCCGGCCTTTACGCGGGAACACCTGAAGCCGCCTGGGACGCCGCCAGCGATCTTTCGCGCCAACTTCACATCACCCGCAAAGAGCATCCCTTCCACACCATTCTTTCCTGCGCGCCGCCCATGTATGACGAGATTTGGACCGGGGGCAAGTGCATGTATAAATTGGAGCCTGTCCTGGCCGACGGCGGCGAACTGATTATTTACGCGCCGCATATTCGCGAGGTTTGCCTGACTCATGGCCGCACGATCATGGAAGTCGGCTATCATTGTCGTGACTATTTTTTAAAACAATGGGACCGTTTCAAAGACCATCCGTGGGGAGTATTGGCCCACAGCACGCATGTCTATGGTCTGGGTTCGTTTGAGAACGGCGTTGAAACCCCGCGCGCCCGGGTGACGTTGGCCACCGCCATCCCGGAAGCGATTTGCCGCAAAATCAATCTCGGCTATCGCGACCCGCACAGCATTCGCGCCAAAGATTTTGCCGACCGCGAAAAGGAAGGAGTGTTGCTCGTGCCCAAAGCCGGTGAAATGCTTTTCCAATTGAAAACTCCACCGGCTTGGGCAGGCGGAGCCGGATGAAGAAAACGCGCGACTTGCCTTTTGTTTTTGTCAATGTGGCCATGACGGCCGACGGAAAGATCGCGCCAGCCAATCGACACTTCGAGCCGTTCGGCAGCGCTCGCGACCGCCATCATCTGCTCGAACTGCGCGCCACCGCCGATGCCGTCATCTCCGGCGCGCGCACGGTGGACCTGGACAGCGTGAACCTCGGCCCCGGCCCTGCCCGCTATCGCCGAGAGCGAGTGCGCCGCCGCCTGGCGGAATATAATTTGCGCATCATTGTCAGCGGCGCGGGCACCATTGACCCGGAGGCGGAGATTTTTAAACATAATTTTTCCCCGATCATTATTCTGACCACGGGCCGGATTTCCCGGGCGCATCTGGCCCGCCTCCGCTCACTGGCCGATGAAGTAAAAATCTGCGGCGCAACGGAGCTTGATTTTGAGATGGCCTTTCGCTGGTTGCGCGAGAAGTGGCAAGTGGACCGATTGCTCTGCGAAGGAGGCGGGGAATTGAACAGCGCCTTGTTCAAAGCTGGTTTAGTCGATGAAATTCATCTCACATTATGTCCCCTCTTGATGGGCGGCCGTACCGCGCCGACATTATCTGATGGCATCGGCGTCGATCGACTGGCCGAAGCGGCGCGGTTCAAATTGGCATCCAGGAAGCGTATCGGCAGCGAACTTTTTCTGGTTTACCGGCGTCTGACACGGAGCGCCTCCGGCAGAGGAGTTTGAGAGCGGATTGCGTTGACGATTTAGGCACGCAAATGTAACCTTATTAACGATATGGCAGTCGTACAACTCGATACGAAATCTCTGGCAAGTCTCGTCCAACCCTCGAAACTGGCGAAGAAGGATTTCTCGGTGCCGAACCGCGTCTGTGTAACTTCTGGAACAGACCATACGGGCGAGGACGCATATTACGTCTATCTCGTCTTTCCGGACAACACGCCTGACGAATCACTTTCCTGGGACAAGATAAAACAGATGGTTCGTTGGGTGCGGGGTCAGATTTGGAAAGCGAACGGTGAAGAACGATGGCCGTATGTTCGAGTCAAACGCGAGTCTGAGTTCTAATGGCGCGCCTAAGTCTCGATCTTTTGGCCCAAGCGAGGGAACTGGCGAGACGGGATTCGCGCCGCCCGAAAGAGGCCAGCCTTCGTCGTTCGATTTCGGCGGGCATTAGTTGAGGGTGCCCTTGCTGGGGCACTCGGACGCGATTTTTGTCCGCTTTTAGGCGGGCGGCGGGGATGATTATATAAAGCATCGCCCGTATGCACGATTCAGAACTGCTTGAAGAGTATGTGACGCGGAACTCGGAGGCCGCTTTCCAGTCGCTGGTGGCCCGTTACTTGAACCTCGTTCGCTCGACCGCGTTGCGGCAGGTGCGAAACGTGCCTTTAGCGGAGGACGTGGCCCAAGCGGTGTTCATCCTTCTAGCTCGCAAAGCCGGAGTCCTGAGCAAAACTAAAAATCTGGCGCTGAGTGGCTGGCTTTATCGCACAACTCGTTTCGTGGCCGCGCACGCGACGCGCGGAGAAATGCGCCGCCAATGGCGCGAACAAGAGGCCTTGGCCATGCAACAATCCAATTCCGCCGATGAAACGTGGCGCCGGATTGCTCCTCTTCTCGACGAAGGCATCGAACAACTGAACCAAATCGAACGCAACGCCGTCCTCCTGCGATTTTTTCAAGATGAACCTTTGCGCGCGGTTGGATTGTCTCTTGGGATCAGTGAGGAGGCGGCGAGAAAACGCGTCAATCGTTCTCTGGAAAAGCTGCGCGCCTTCTTTGTCTGCCGCGGGTTCACCATTTCAGTTGCAATGCTGGGGAGCGCGTTGGCTGGACAGCGCGCCGAAGCTGCTCCGGCTGGATTGGCCAATGTCATCGGAACGAAAGCGTTGACCTACGCAGCTTCATCTGCGAATGCGCTGCCCGTTCTCGTGGCAGGAACCCTTCAGGCCTGGCGTTGGGCGACGTTAAAAATGGTGATCGGCATTGGTGCGGCCGCGACCGCACTGATTTTTCTATCCGCGAACACTTTGACTTCACCGGCACAGCGGTTTGTCAATTCAACTGTTGTGCAGCGTCCCGTCAACCCGATGCCTTCCGCAAAACAGAACGCCGCCGCTGCCGCGAAACCATTCCACTTTTCCTTCCGAGCCGTCGATGACGAAACAGGGAGGGGAATCGCTCGCGCCAGAGTCCTTGTCCAAAGCGTCAGAGACCTCAAACAAGCGCTGGTCCATCCGCCACAGTTGGATCTTCTGACCAATTTGCAAACCGACGCAGACGGCCGCTGTGCTATTGAGCTTCCTTATTCCCATCCGCTGATGATCACCGTGGGTGTGGTGGCTGATGGTTACATGGAAAAATGTGTCATCGGTGGAGATTTCAAACCCGTGCCTGACGATTATACCTTCAGGCTCTTGCGCGGCTCTATCCTTGGGGGAGTGGTCGAGGACGAATCGGGTCAACCTGTCTCGGGGGCTGCCATTCAAATTTCCTTTTTCGGCACTGGCGATTATTCCGACCGCGAATGGCAGCGCGAACGGCCCGGTTTTCCAAGCGACGACGTTGTTTCGGCCACGACGGATAGCGCGGGACGCTGGAGTTTGGTCAAGTCCTGAAATAAATTTGGTACTTTGAACAT
>DASRLE010000550.1:0-6349 GCA_035648615.1 Saccharimonadales bacterium (SeqCode)
GGCTATCCCACGACCTTTAAAAAAAGAAACGAGGTCCGGTCGTTGAGCTCGACTGGACCTCGCCCAAACCGCACACGCGGATTGGTGAGACACGCAAGTTTGTGAGATGCAGAAACCATGCCGTTCTTGCTTTCAACAAACTGCGAGGCGGCAAGGCATTCTGAGCACCCGTTAAACCTCACGGCACACGGAATGCCACTGCAAGCCACCGGGTAACGATTCGGCGGCAAATTCCAAATGCGCGACCCGCCGATGGCTCGGCCTGTCAGCGGACGACGAAGCATGCAGCAGCAGCGGCCTCATCAGAAGCACCCCGCATCGTGGAACAGCGCAAATTGCGGGCGGCTTTGCAGTCCGCCATTGGCCAATCGCCTCGGCATCCAGTTTTCCCGCGTTGTGCGAACCTGGAATAACCTGGAGCGCGCCATTTGACACATCGCAGTCGTCGAGGTGGAGGCGCACGGTGAGCATTCGTTCAAGAACGGCGCTGGGCGGCTGGACATGCGCAATGCCCTTCTTCATCGACCACGCCGTGAAACCCCCCACGTCGATTTTCCTCTCGACTGCAATAGTCAAATCTTGATGCCACGCCACTTTCCAATTTGCTTGCGGAGTTTTATCGAAGAGGAGGCTTCGAGCCAGGAACGCGTTTGCACCCAGGACCGGCTTTACCAAAGCCTGAATAGCAGAGCTATTCGCAATCGCCCGGAAGGCTGGAATCGATTGCGCTAAATGGCGGATCGCGTAGCGCGGATGGGCTGCGGTTTGTTCAAGCAGGCTGTCCACGACTGACGATGCGATGACTTGAGGCACGATCGCGAAACCGTTTTCTTCCAGTTCAAGTTTCCAATCACGAGGGACGGCCATCGTCATTCTTTGCGCTTTTCGAGCGCGCCATAGAATGTGGGCAAGGATCGGGCCGGTGAAAAACTAATTTCGATTCGCCCTGCGCATTACAGGCCAGACTGATGAATAAAAAAGAACGAGGTCCAGTCGTTGAGCGGCGACCGGACCTCGCCCAACCCGCACACGCGGATTGGTGAGACACGCAATTATGGGTAAAGCAGCCACCGTGCCATTCTCACTTTTTGTAAATCTGCAAAAACAGGATGGCCTTCGGCTGCAAAAACTGATTAAATTTGAGTTTCTTTATACAAATTTGCCCCAAGCGCTGTCCATTGGGTGAATGCGAGGCGCAACGGCAGTTTTTTGACAACGCGTGAATGAAACGGAGATCAATGGCGCTTGGTGCCAGCCGCTTTACGAGTGCAAAGCGGCGGGGTTGATTCTCTACGGACGCGCTCTTGGCCTCAGTCACGGCGAGGCAGAGGATGTCTTGCAAGAGACCTTCGTTGCGTTGTTAAAGTTGCCGCAAAAACCGGATGACCCGGAGCGTTACTGCATGCGCACCTTTCGCAATCGCGCCATGAACTTTCATCGCAGTGTTTGGCGGCGGCTGGCGCGGGAACTGGAATCGGTCCGCTGGTTCGAGAGGGTTTCGCACCGGGACGAAGGAGAGGCGGAAGCCGTGCGCAGGCTGGCCGATCTGCCGCCCGAACAACGCGAGGTCATCGTGTTGAAAATTTGGAACGGAATGACGTTCGACGCCATCGGACGTTTGCTCGATGTGTCCGCCAATACCGTGGCGGGACGTTACCGTTATGGCCTTAATAAATTGAAAGTTTCCATGAAAGGAGACGCTTATGGACGAGATGAACCCGTTCGAGAAACAATTACAATCCTGGACGCCCCGTCGCCCCTCGCCTAAAATCGCCCGCCGCCTTTTCCGCGCCTCGCGCCCGAACGGCCTGCCGCCGGACCGCGCCCCTCTCTGGAGCTGGCTGACGCCCCTGGCCGCTTGCGCGCTGACCCTCCTCATTGTCGTGAATTCCAGCAACCGGCCCGCCATGCCCCTGGTGAGCGGCACCAACGGCGCCTTTTTTGCCATATCCATGCTGGACGCCGGTTCCTCAAACCTGCCCGTCTATTCGTTGAGCCAACGGGATGAAAATCTGGAATGGAACGTCTGGCCGCACGCCGCGCATCACGTTCAGACGCTCTCGCATAACGAAAGCCGTTCGCGATTGAACGTTTTGAACTCGATTCCCACCAATCGATAGGAAGTCAAAAGGGTGTTGCCTGTCATTCAGAAAATTGCCCAGAAAAAAACCCCGCCGTAATGCCGTGTATAAACAGTTCCTTTGAACACTATGTGAACAAAGTGGAACCGAATCGGTCGCTTAAGACTTCCAGTCAAGGCCTGTCGGCCGCGGTCGAAGTTAGGGCTCCGTTGTGATTTATTTACGGTTCAAGGACTTTGTTTTTAATCACGAACATGGCAGGGTAAATTAAATCCTGTCTATGCTGTCAGACTGGCAAAGAACATTTGCAGCAACCTCGCTGCGATGGTTGGACTATTGACCAGCGGGCGAAGTTTTACAAGCAGAATTACCCGGAATTTCTCCTCGGGGATTTCGCCCGCGCCCTCAGTTTTGCGGAATTAGAACCGCGCTGCGCAGCCAGCCAATAAGCTGGGCGGGCAGCCGCAGGTCCAGGCTGCCGGCCACCATTTGCTCGGAGCCCAGATGGCCGTCCACGAAGAGGACGTTGGCCCGTTGCCCGTGGCGGAACTGGCCGTTGGGTTGATCGGGCTGGCTGCCGCCGTTGTCAATAAAATAGAATTCCTCGAACATCGGATTCTTCGGCGAGGCGGGCGATTCAAAAGTATTGACTTGCGCGGCGTCGGCCAGCAAAGCGAGATTGGCCGGGGCGGCCAGTTTCCGGATATTTTGCGCGGGGCTGAACAGGAATTTGTTGTAGCCGTAATCGCAGGTCGGTCCCGTGGCCTTTAGCTTGTATTGGGAAGAACTATAGTTGAAGCCGGGACAAAGGTCCACGCCGGCCCCAAGATAGGGATAGAGCGGCCCGGTGCCCGGATCGAACGCGCGGGTTTCTTCCGCGCCCGCGCCCAAAAGACCAAACCAGTAGTAGGTGCCCGCCGCAGTCGTCGCCCCCGAATAGGCGAAGGTGTTGCCGGCGTTATCTTCCCAATACATTTGCGCAGCCAGGCCGAATTGGTGCAGGTTGCTGCCACACTTGGCCGTTTGCGCCGATGCCTTGCTTCGCAGAAGCGCCGGCAGCAGCAGGCTGGCTAAAATGGTGATGATGGCGACTGTCACTAATAATTCCAAAAGAGTGAAGGCGCGGCTTGTTTTGCGCTCGGCGGCGATGGCTTGGGTAAGGCACTCGCGGCAGAGGCAATCGCCCTCGTCCTCGTGTGCAGCCAGCGGGGGAAGTTCGGCGCACCAGCAGCGTTGGGGAGCGAAGCACTGAAACCGCGCTCCACAGTGCGGGCAGGTTTTTTGGTCAGCTTCGGTCATGACGTGTCAGTCGGCGCGCTGGGCGCTGACGCGGTAGAAACGTTGCTGTTGGAGAGGTTGCGCATCCGGCAGGGTCAGGAGGTTTCCCGTGCCGCTGGCCGAAGCCCCGGCGGGAAGCCACGCCTGCAAATTCGAGCTGGTTTGCAGGACGTAGTTCCAGTTGGAGCGGCTGTTAAATTGTATTTGACTAAGGTGGTTGCTCAGGAGAATTTGCAAATTCGTCACGGGCGGCGGCGGGGCGGTGATCAAGACGTTGCCAATCGTGCCATGGGCCAGCAGCGAGCCGTATGCCATGGCGTCCGAATAGCTTTCCACCGCAAATGTGTCGAGATGAAAATCGCCGAAGGCGCCGTAGGTGGAATCGGTCAAATTCACCGTCACTGGCGGAACAAGGCCAGCGCCGTTGGTCGTGACTGTGAGCGTGGCGATTTGATTGCCGGCCGTGTAATTCATGGTCACGCGCATGACCGCGCCCGTCGGCAATTCGATGATGCCATTTTCATTGTTGGCAAAGGTGTTTTCACTGTCCACAAATGTTGGATCAACGGAATTCGTGCTAAAATCGTTGTCCCACTGGAAAAAATCAAACTCGGCCAGGTCGGGCTCGGAGGGATAGCCGCCGCGAAAAAAATTCGTGCCGGTCGCTTCGGCATAATTCAGAAAGCCACTGGCTACCTCGAATGTGGCGGGCTGGTTGGTGTTGACGCCGATGGCGTAATCCTTGAGCACCAGATCGAAGGCCATGGAAAAATCGTCGCCCTTGCCCATGATCGTCCCGAGCGGATGGTAAAAATAGCTGTTCGGCTTCGAGGAATCCCAAGTGACATCCAGGACGTGATTGACGGAATCCCAATGAAACAAATTGGTGTCGCCAAAAATTTGCCAGCCGTCCTTCAACGGATTGGCCGAAAAATTTTCGGTGATGGTGGTCGCGCTTGCGACGCTCAAGAGAGACACGAACGACAGGCCGGCCGCAGCCAGCGTCAATGACGATTTTATTTTCATAACTGATCTTTCAACGAAGTTCCGGTCGGAGGAACGGTTTCGAGACCAGTGCGGAGGCTGAAAATAAAAAACCTTCAGACTCCGGCAAAACAGGGAATGAAGGCATTCGACGATCCCTCGAAAAACAGATTCAAGGGTCTGGCCTCATCCTTCTCTCTGTCGGAGAAGTGGCCGGAGGATTCCGGCCCGACGAGCACAGCCGCGATGGTGTCCTGACTTTCGGGTTTCGGACCGCGCTCCCGCCTTCCCAGTTCCTAAAGAACCAGTGGCTTTGGGAGTTTGTAACCCGTTACAGTGGCGCAACCGTCCTCGATTTTCACGAGGTTCCCAGCGTTGGCTATGATGGATGGACTGACCATCCGTTACTTTCAAAGAACAAGGCAGAAATACTCTTTCCGCAAGACGGAATGCAACTTCTTTTTTGGCGTCTTCTAAATTCGCCGTATCGGTTATACTACGAAACCGGAAATCTCTGCCGCTCACCGTGCGCGCTATTTTTCGAAGGTTCACGAGGGAAGCTGTCAAGAAGAGACGCGCACGGTGCGCACTATTTTTCGATGGCGAAACGACGGGCTGCCACTGGAATAGGCAATAAAATGGCGGCAAAAAAATGGAAATCAGAATTTTTTTGCCCCTATTTTTTGCCTTTCATCCGATGGTTGGATTTTATTACCGGTTTGGCGAAGGCTGGGGAGCGAGGAGCCTCTCTTGACAAGGGTGGGGCCGCCCATGACGATGGCCGCAGTTCCTTCTTGGGACGGGCGTGAAACTTGGTCTCCACAATATTTGCAAGCGCTTTGATGGCCATCAGGTGCTTTCCGACGTTTCGCTGGCGCTGGAAAAGGTGCATACCCTTGCGCTGATTGGGCCGTCCGGCGGCGGAAAATCCACTCTGCTCAGAATCATTGCCGGGTTGGAATACCCGGATTCAGGGACGGTGGAAATTAATGGGGCCCAAGTGATTTTCGAGGAGGAACGGTTGCAAGCGCATCGGCGCACGCTGGGAACGGTGTTTCAAGCTTTCAACCTGTTTCCGCATTTGACTGCGCTGCAAAATATTACCCTGCCGCTGGAAAAAGTTCACGGAAACTCGCCGGGCGAAGCGGACGCTGCGGCTCGGCAGTTATTAGTCCGGTTTCGATTGGAAGACCACGCCGAAAAACGACCGGCCGAACTATCGGGCGGCCAACGACAGCGCATCGCCATTGCCCGGGCCATTTCCATCAAACCACGCCTGCTGTTGTTCGACGAACCGACTTCGGCGCTGGACCCGGAAATGACCGCCGAAGTCCTGGATATGATCCGGGAACTGCGCGAAGAGGGGCGCGACTTTATTCTTGTCACGCACGAAATGGGCTTCGCGCGGCAGGTGGCCGACCAAGCTGTCTTTCTGGCCGGCGGCCGGGTGATCGAGGCGGGCGCCATTGGCCCGCTCTTCGACAACCCTGTCGCCGTTCAAACCCGCGAGTTCCTCGGCAAGGTCCTCAAATACTGAGGGCCTTATATCCTGCCCATCAGCAGCAGAACAATAACGATCACCAGCACCAAACCCAATCCGCCGGTCGGATAGTAGCCCCAGCCGCGGCTATAAGGCCAAGTGGGCAGAGCGCCGAGCAGCAGCAGAATCAGAATAACCAATAATACAGTTCCTAACATATTTCCTTTCTATAGTTCCCCCTGAGGAACTCTTTGTTGTTGAGACAAACATATTCTCAAAGGGCGGGGACTGGCTATAGGGCTATCGCCCTGTCGATACTTACGTTTCTCAGCTAAGGGAATGATAGGGGGACAGGCGGGGCTAAGAGCGTGTTTTGAAAATAGCTCGGGAAGGGATTGCGAGCGCGGCGGGGCGGAGGGCGAGGCGCGACGAAGGAGAATATCCCTGGTGGATCTTCGACTGAGAAGCAACGAAGCCCGCCGCCCCGCCCCGCCGCAAGACCGCCCGAGCTATTTTCAAAACACGC
>DASRLE010000551.1:0-6482 GCA_035648615.1 Saccharimonadales bacterium (SeqCode)
GTCCATGGATAGCGTTTCAAAGTTTCAGCGGCGATACGCACCCGGTAATCGCACGGGCCGTTGATCCCATGATACCACGGGGCCACGACGCCATGCTCATCGAGAACGGCTGGGTGGGCGTAGTATTTTGGAAGCTCGGCTCCCAGGACAAAGGCAGGAAGGGTGAAAACGGCAAGGAAGGGGGAGAGGCGAATCATATTTCCACCAGAGTAAAGTTTGAACAATCGGCCGGCAATCGCACTTTTGTATCCTTTTAGGGCCAGACTCGTCCCGGCATGAGTCATGTTTAATACTTTTTGGGTACAACCGGATTATAAGAGATGTTTGGCATCCAGGAATATAAGCACAGCCTCGGTGCGCGATCGGACGTGAAGTTTGACGTAAATCCGCTGCAGATGACTGCGCACCGTCAGCGCGCTGATCGACAATTGGTCGGCGATTTCCTTGTAGCGAAAACCTTTGGCCAGCAAAGTAAGGACTTCCAGTTCCCGCTTGGATACCGTCCCGGTGATGCCGGTGGCGTGGCCTTTCTTTTGGAAGTATTCCACAACTTTACGGGCGATGGGGCCGGACATGGGAGCGCCGCCTTGATGGACCTCGGCGATCGCTTCAAGAACTTCGGCCGGCGGAGTAGGTTTGACGAGATAACCGCTGGCCCCCGCCATAAAGGATTCGAGAATTTCATCGGCATCTTCGCAGACGGTGAGGACGAGAATTTGCAGGGTGGGTCTTTGCGCCTTGAGCCGGGCCACGCCGCTAATGCCGGACATGTTGGAAAGATGAATATCCATCAAAAGGACGTCGGGCCAATGGCCGCGAAGCTGCTTGAGGGCAGTTTCGGCATCTGGAAAAGCCCCCGTGCAGCGAAAGCCGCTGGTGCCGTTGATGAGGGCAGCCAGGCCCTCGCGCGCTCCGGCGTTGCCCTCCACAATGGCGACGCTAATGAACGCGGGCGGCGCGCCGAATTCCAAAGAGCCTCTCGGTCTGGAACTAAGGGTTGCATTCATACGGTTCAACATATTCGAGCGTCCGCCTTAGCTGGCAAGGACTGCCCCTTGGGCTGCGCGGGGTTGATGGTTTGTTTCCGGCTTGGGACCACGAGGCCGGTGATCGACAGCCAGTTCCTCGCCCCGGCGGAAGTGCAGTTTGAGCAGCCTGACCCCTTCGCTGGCCTCTCGATTTTTCAATGCCTGCAAAATCTTGTGATGCTCCTGTTCCGTTTCCAGATAGTCGTCCAGGAACATGAGCGAGCGTCCCAGTTTCATGTGAAAAAGAGGAATGTTGGCCCGCTGGTAGGCGCGGACCAGATGGGCGTTGCCGGAAGCGGCGACGAGCAGATTATGAAACCGCAAATCGCATTCGCAAGCGCCGCTGTGATAACCTTTCCTAACCAAGTCGCCGAAATCCACACAGGTTTGTTCAATCGCAGCCATTTCGTCCGCGGTCGCCCGTTCGCAAGCCATGGTGAAGGCGGTTACTTCCAACACTTCACGAAGCTCGCGCACCTCGTGGATGTCCTTTTCGGTCATTTGTGTGACAAAAAAACCGCCGCGCTCGCCCGGGCGAAGGAGTCCCTCCCCCAGCAGGCGGGTGAGAGCCTCGCGGACGGCCGTCCGGCTGACGTGGAGGTTGGCCGCCCACTCCTCTTCTTTGAGGCGCTCATTGGGCACCAGTTCCAGGATCAGAATGCGACGCCTTAATTCCTCGTAGGCGGTTTGTGCTAAGGTCTTGCTGGCCATAAAAATAAAGCTGAGGAAGTTGATATGATGACGACCGGGCGTCGAGATGCAACCGGTTGCGCAGATTGCCAATATTTTTGGCGCGGACGGCTGAGTTTGTGACTCGTTTTCATTCGAGAGCGTCTGAATTTAGAAGATTTAGAATTTTTTGTAAACAAAAAACATCGCGGCTTGCACACATTGTTTGTTAAACAAGCAGGCTGTCCGGGAAAAACCAGAGCGGCCTTAGGACAAAAGTATTAAGAAACTCGCTCTTTGGAGCGCTTCAATCGTCGAATTCATCCCTTTTGCGGATTGTTCCAACTGGATGGGCTGTTAAGATTTGTGAACAGCAATTGTTCGGGCCCTGGAGGCCTGAAGAACTGAACTTGACTTGAAAATGAAAAACGACCATGGCTATGGAACCGGCTTCACGCATCATGGCGCAAAGCCGATTCCACACTGACTGGAAGATATGATAAAAAGGAACCGTAATGGAAACATAGCCTTCACTCTGATCGAGTTGTTGGTAGTCATCGCCATCATCGCCATTCTGGCCGCCATGCTTTTGCCCGCGCTCGCGCTGGCCAAGGAGAACGCCAAAAAGACCCAGTGCATCTCCAATCTTAAAGAGCAGGGAATTGCCTGTAAGATGTACATGGACGATTACAAGACCCAGTTCCCAAACTTGTCCAATATAGTGTGGGACTCCTATTACGACTGGGGCGGGAAATTGGGAAGTGAAGCCGATGTCGTCGTCACGCCCTTCCGATTTCTAAATCCCTACATCAGCAAAGACAGCGCGGTGACGACCAACGACACCGGGGTCACCATGCTGTTCGATTGCCCAAGCGACAACGGAGGACTCGCCGGGTCATGGGCTGTCAACCGCAAACCCAGGATCTACGACTGTTTTGGCAGCAGCTACCTTTATAATAGCAGCGACAATAATAACGATGCCACGGCGGGCCTCATGCTTCGCAAGGAGAGCGACATCCGACGACCTTCGAAGATCATCGTCGTCAACGACTATTCGATGAATTGTTATTTTGACTATCTGGTAGACGATGCCGAGGTATTTCAATATGTATATTGGCATAATCCGAAGCAACTGGGATGGGGGAATGCCTTGTTTGTCGATGGGCACATTTCCTACCAACAAGCCGTGATTCTCAACAAAACAAACTTCCAAAGCGGCCCAACTTGGTCTTTTATTTGGAGTGATTAATCCTTGAGATGACCGTATAAATGATTGTGAACAGAATGAGAAAATGGCCCAAGTCAAACGAGGTTTTACGCCGCAACGGGCAATGGATTCCGGGGGGCGTCGTTTCGCTGAATCGAAAATCCGATCCTAACATTTGTTTTGCGCGCGGCCAGGGCAGCCGCGTCTGGGACGTCGATGGCTACGAGTATATTGACTACCAGGCGGGCTTTGCCGCAGTTTTCCTCGGGCATAATGACCCGGACGTGAATGAGGCGGCCCGCAGAACGCTGGATGACAATCGGCTTCTGATGGGGGCCGGACCGACTGAGTTGGAAGGAGAACTGGCGGAGTTATTCTGCCAATGCGTTCCGACGGTCGAGAAGATTCAACTGACCAACAGCGGTTCTGAGGCGACTTATCACGCTCTGCGAATTGCCCGCGCCGCCACCGAGCGCAATCACGTCATCATCATGCAAGGGGGCTACAACGGCTGGCACAATGATGTGGCCGCCAATGTGATGAGCGATTTGACCGATATTGGAGGCCGCGTCAGCCCGGGAGAGTATCCCTTCGACGGGCTTTCCGCCGGCATTCCAGAAGAGCACAAAGCGTTCGTTCACATTGTCAATTTTAACGACCTGGACTCGGTGCTCTACGTTCTCAAGCATTATCCCGTGGCGGCGATTATGCTGGAGCCAATCCTGCAGAACATTGGCATTGTCAAGCCGCTTCCCGGTTACTTGAAGGCTCTGCGCCGATTGGCCGATGAATATGGCGCACTGCTCATCTTCGACGAAGTGAAGACCGGTTTTCGCCACGCCTTGGGCGGGTATCAAAGTTTGTGCGGAGTGATTCCCGACCTATGCACTTTCGGCAAAGCGATTGCCAATGGATTTCCGATGGGGATTATCGCGGGCAAGAGCGTTTACATGGATTATTTCATTCATCCCGAGAAGTCCAAACGCGTTTTGATTGCCGGAACTTTCAACGCGCACCCGATGCCAACAGCGGCAGCCATTGCCACTCTGAAAAAATTGTCTTCCACCCAGCACAATGTTTATCAACACGTTCAAAAACTGGGACAAATGCTTGAAAGCGGCCTGCAGGAAATTTTCAAAAAGTTTGACCTTCCCTTCCTGGTGGCCCGGGAAAGTTCCGCCTTCTGCGTCTATTTCATGGATCATGCGCCGCGCGACTACCATGACATCGCGCAACACCACGATTTTGAACTGGACAGGAATTACCGCCTGCTGCTGATTCAGCAAGGCATTTTCAATTTCCCTCTGCCGGTCAAACAGGGCAGCATCTCGTTTGCCCATTCCCCGCGGGACATCGATGAGACCTTGGTCAAAACGGAAACGGTGGTGCGGAATCTATTAAAAAAAGCCGCCGCCGTGCCCATGTAAGCGGTGGAATCGGATGACGGCCCGGCTTGAGCGCCGGCGCGAATGAAGATCACAGCCATTCAGTCTCATGTTTGCCATGCGCTCATGCGCAACTGGGTTTTCGTCAAAGTGCTTACCGACCAACCCGGCCTCTGGGGCTGGGGCGAGGCCACCTTGGAATGGCATACCCGGGCCGTCGTCGGCGCCCTCGAAGATGTTTCGCAACTCCTCATCGGTGCAGACCCCACCCGGATCGAACACCTTTGGCAAATGATGCACCGTCAGCACTTCTGGCACGGCAACGGCATCGTCCGCGGCACGGCCATCAGCGGGATTGATATTGCGCTGTGGGACATCCTGGGCAAAACCCTCGGCGTGCCCTGCCATAAACTCTGGGGCGGCCCGGTGCGGGATTATGTCCGCCTGTATTGCCATTTAGGCGGCGGGAAGATGAAGGACTTTTATCAAACCAAGCCGGAAAATGCCGCGCACTTTCGCCGGTTGGCGCAACGCGCGGTCGCCGAAGGTTTCACCGCTTTCAAAGCGATGGCCGTGCCGGAAACGATGCCATTGGAAGGCTTGCCCGCCATTCGGTATGCGGCGGCCTGCGTCAACGCCATGCGGACGGCGGTTGGAGATAGTATTGACATCATGGTGGATTGCCACGCCCGGCCCAGCCCGCGCATGGGCATGCAATTTGCCAGGGCGCTGGAACCGTTCGGCCTCTATTTTCTGGAGGAGCCGTGCTGGCCGGAGATGGTGGACGATCTGGCTTTGATCCAACGCGCGGTGCAGACCCCCATTGCCACCGGCGAGCGTTTGGCGGGCGTTCATGCTTTTCGCGAATTGCTCGAAAAACGGGCGGCCAGCGTGCTCCAGCCCGACATCACGCATTGCGGCGGATTAAGCGAGGCCCGGCGCATCGCCGGCCTGGCCGAAGCATATCGGGTTGCATTGGCGCCTCATAATCCGCAAGGGCCGGTCAGCACGGCGGCGTCGATCGAGTTCGGCTTCGCCACCCCTTCCTACATCATTTGCGAAAGCGTGCATAACGACGTGCCGTGGCGAGAGGACGTGGTCCACGAAGGTTTCTCGGTCCAGAAAAAAGGCAGGTTGGTTTCGCCAAATACGAAACCAGGCCTGGGGATTGAAGTAAACGAAAAAGAAATCGGGAAACATCCCTTTGAGCAGGAGGCTCCGCTGCGCACATTCTACAAGGACGGAAGCGTGGGTGACTGGTGAAGAAGTTATTCGAGAACCAAACGGCCATCATCAGCGGCGGCGCGGGTGATATTGGACGCGCCATTGCCCTCGAGTTCGCCCGGCACGGCGCGGCCATTGCGATTGCCGGACGGCGTTCCGAGGCCGAGGTGCGGGAGACGGTGCGCGCCATCGAAAGCCATCAGGTCCCCTGCGTTTATCGTCAGGTGGACGTGGCCGATGCGGCTGCGGTTGGGGCGTGGGTCAGGGAAATAGAATCTACGTTAGGGGTCCCGACTCTGATTATTCCAAACGCCGCCATCGTCACCCTCAAACGCCTCTACGAGATTACCCCCGAAGAGTGGTCGCGGGAACTGCGGGTCAATCTGGACGGCGCTTTTTATCTGGCTCAGGCGGCCACGGCCCGGCTGCTCCACCATCGCAAGCCCGGCAAGGTGGTCTTCGTGGGCAGTTGGGCGGCTGAGACTGTCCATTTGCATATCCCCGCTTATTGTGTGGCCAAGGCCGGCATGCGCGCGCTGTGCCGCTGCATGGCCTTGGAGCTGGCGCCGCACGGGATCCTGGTTAATGAAATCGCGCCCGGGTATGTCGATGGCGGGCTAAGCGGCCGCGCCTGGGCGGAACAGCCTGCCATGCGCGCGGCGGCCGAAAAAAGAGTTCCGGTGCAGATGTTGATCACCAACGAGGAAGTGGCCGCGCAAGTCCTCCATCTGTGCCATCCCGGCAATCGCCATATCACGGGCAGCGCCCTGGTCATGGACGGAGGGCTTTCTCTGGTCGCTCCATGAAGGCGGAAATTCCCCCGCCACAAAGGGCCGCCGCGTTTTCGGGCCTGATTGGAGTGGCGCGGGCCGACATCACGCCTCCTATCGGCATTTACGCTCGAAATTGGGGCGCTGCCAAACACGATGTGGCCGAAGGAATCCATCGTCCGTTGACCCTGACGTGCGT
>DASRLE010000552.1:0-9090 GCA_035648615.1 Saccharimonadales bacterium (SeqCode)
GGGGGAAGGCATTGGGGAGGGTGGATGGAAAGGATATGGACAAGCGGCGGGCGTCGAATTCTGACCTTCAGTGGTTACTACAAGCGTTGGAAGCCACTGAAAACAGGTCAGTTTGGAGTGATTCGGTGTATAAAAAAAGGAGTCTCCATTCTTACTTTTATTCTTACTTTGTGAGCTTTTTGACTATTGAAATTGTGTAAGTCATTTATGCACAACATAATGATCGAGGTTGGAGCGGGTGAAGGGAATCGAACCCTCGTCTCAGGCTTGGGAAGCCCACATTCTACCATTGAACCACACCCGCTTCGATGCCGTTGACTTTATCAGGTCTTCTTCCGCTGGCAATTGCTTTCGTTCAGCGCGCTCTTGGTGCTTCATCGCTATAAGGATTGGGTGCCGATTTCGACGCGGAGGGAGGCGGTTTTGCCGCTCGGCAGGGTCAGGCGGTTCTCGGCGACGTTGCCGGATTCGACGCAAAGCATTTGTTCGTATTCTTCGTCGCCAAAATCAGGCATTTGTTGCGCTTTGGCGGCCCATGGGTTCCAAACTACGGTGGAGAGGGAACCGGTTTTGGCGATCTGGATGCGGCGTTGCAGTTTGGAATCGTGGATTTCCACCGGCGCGGCGGTGTCGAGATAAATTCGGTCGGTTTCCTGGGAAATTTTGAGGTGCTCGGCGCGCTCGGTTTTGCGGCTGAAGTTTTCGGTTTTGTCCAGGTAGTCCGCGCCTTTTAATCCGGTGACGGAGACGGCGCTGATGTGGCCAATGACAAAATAGGTGTGCAGGCAATCTTCAAAAGTCAAGTGCTGGCCTGGGTCGAGATTGGCGACGATCAATTCGGCGGTGAGGGTTTTGCCCACGGTGATCCAGTAGTCGGCGGAGAAATTCGGGAACATGGCCGCAGCGGGAGAATCGGGCAAGCCGAGGCGCAGGCTGACCGCGCCGGTGGGCAGTTGGGTGACTTCGCGCAATTCCCACGCCTGGGTGCGAGCGAAGCCGTGGGCCGGCTGGCCCTCGCGGGCGCCAAACCACGGGAAGATCACGGGGATGCCGCCGCGGATGGGCGAGCTTTCGTCGAAGCGGCTGAGCTGGCTCATAAATAAAACGGGCGGCTCGTCTTTTTTTTGGAAATGGCTGATGTGCGCGCCGTGCAGGTAAACTTCGGCGGCGCTCCAGGCGGTGTTGATTTCCAGTTTGGCCAGTTCGCCGCTGCCTTCTGAAAAAAGGACGCGGCCGGGAATTTCCAAAGTTTTTTGCCACTGTGATGTTGCCATAATGAAAGCGTTGTCTGCAAGTGTAACGAAATGGCCGCCCGTTGAAACTCCAATCTGAGAGCCTGTTTGAAACAGGCTCTGTGTCATTTTGCTGTTTTCAATTGGAAAGGAACGGCATAACGTCCCGCCCATCATTATGCCAAATTCATACAAGTTCTGTTTCGGGCCTTGGAATATCAGCGAGGGCGGCGATCCTTACGGACCGGTCACTCGCCCGCTGCAAAATTTCGATTGGAAATTGGAGGCGCTGAAAAAATTGGGGTTTGACGCGATGATGTTCCACGACGACGACGCGGTGCCGGACATTGATGGCAAATCTGAGGCGCAAATCCGCAAGGAAGCCAAGGAACTGAAAAAGAAATTGGACGGCGCGGGAGTCGCCGCTGAGATGGTGGCGCCGCGCCTGTGGTTTTCGCCCAACACAATTGACGGAGGTTACACCAGCAACGATCCGCGCCATCGGCAGTATGCGATCGATCGTTCGTTGCGGTCCATCGACATTGCAAAAATATTGGGGACAGACTTGATTGTGCTGTGGCTGGCGCGGGAGGGGACGTATTTGCGCGAAGCCAAAAGCGGCCGGCGCAGTGTCGAGTTGCTGGCCGAGGCCTTGGACAAAATGCTGGCGCACGACAAGAAAGCCCGGCTGGCCATCGAACCCAAGCCCAATGAACCGATGGATCACGCCTATATTCCCACCGTCGGACATGCGCTGGCCATCGCCCAGTTGACGACCGATCCGAAGCGGGTCGGATGCGTGATTGAAACCGCCCACGCTATTTTGGCGGGCCTGGATCCCGCGGATGAAATCGATTTTGCGATGAGTTTTGGAAAATTGTGGTCGATGCACTTGAATGACCAGAACGGTTTGAAGTTTGACCAGGACAAACCTTTTGGCAGCACCAATTTGCGCAGCGCCTTTAACCAGGTGCGCGCCCTGGAGCGAAATCAATATGGGCGTCACGGCGAATTTGTTTGCTTCGATGTCCATCCTTTCCGCACGACCAAGCCCGAGCATTGGATGGCGCATCTGGAAAACAGCCGGCGCACGTTTCAACTCTTGCTCGAGAAAGTCCGGTCCTTTGACGAAAAAGGCGCGCGCTCTCTCGTCGCCGCCCGCGATTATCAAGCGCTGGATCAAATGGTGATCGAACACCTGCTGGGAAAGTGACTACCCTTTCGGACCGCCGGTTTTTTTCTCGGGCGGGAGAAATTGCAGGCGGGAAAAGGCGGCGGGATTGATTTTGGCCTCGCCGAAATCCGGGCTGCGCACGGTCATTTCATCGGGACGCCAGCTTTCCAAATCAAACGTCAATCCGCCGCCATGGGCAAAGGTCGCCCGCACGGTGGCCGTTTGTGTTCGTGGCGCGCTATTCGTCCCGTGGGCGAAGTCGATGGCTTGCAGTTTGGCCAAGGGGATTTCAATCGGGCCGTTGGTGGCGCGCGCGGCCAATTGTCCGTTGGCCATGGACTCCAATGTGCCCGTCAATTTTGTGCCGTCCTCCAGCCAGAAAATGTCCTGCGCCAGATCGGCGGATTCCTGCAAGGTCTGTTCGAAAACGCCGTTCCAACGGCTGATGCGCAAATTGCTTAGTTTGACCACGCCGCCCGGATTCTGCACAAAACGCATCCCGGTTCCTTCACCCGCGAAGCCGGCCGTGTCGTCCCATTCCTTGACCAGTTCATCGTCGAAGAAGAGCGCAATTTTGCGCTGCGGTTTGCTGACGCGCAAATCGACATGCAGGCGGGAACGGTTATTGAGGGAGGGAATTATGAGCTGGCCGAGCGAACGCAACGGCTCGCGTTTTTTGATCGGCATCATGTCAATAAAAACGGTGTTTTGAAAACGAAAGCTGTAAAAGCCGCCGAAGTCCGGCCCCGCCTCTTTGCCGGTGAGCAGGATGGGCTGCAATGAATCCGTGTAGAGCGCAATGGCAAGATTGAGCGGGCCTTTCCAAGCCACGTCAAAATGAATTTCCGCCACGCCGGGCAGTTTCAAATCGCGGGCGATCGAAGCCGCCTTGCTGGCGTAAAAAGCGCCGTCCCGATAGGTCCACTGGCCCGACTCGCCGGCGAAGGCGGCCACCGACTTGCCTTGGGTCCATCCTTCCATTCCTGTTATACCCGCGAAAATCGACGGCGAAACGGGAACGAAAACCAGGGAGCGCAAGACGGAGCGCGGAACCCGCAAAGGCCCGGCAAACCAGGTCTGCAACGTGACGGCGCTTTGGTCGGCGGAAACGAAGGAGCCTTCGAGGAAGTCACCGCCGGCCAGAAGCAGATGGCAGGTGGAATTGGAATGAACGCCCAAAGTTTTGGGCGGAGCGAAATCCAACTGCGCCACGCTCCCCAGCTTGAAGTCGATGGGTTCGGCGGCGTCCGGATGCTGCCAGCGCAGAGTTCCGCTGGAATCGATGGCCAACAGTTTGCCGTACAACGAATCGCCATTGTGGAAGAGCACTTGGTCCGGCAACGGTTGGGCGCAAGCCGTTGCGGCCAGCGCCAGGAAGCTGAAAATCAGGCGGGCAATTCTATTCATCCAGGCCCTCGAATTCTGTTTCGGTCACAACCTTTGGCTGGGGACGGGGGCGGTCGAGGTTGAACTCGAGTTCGCGAATGGCGCTGGGCTGAAAAGCGAGCCGGCCAAAAATGGCGCTGCGGCCGGCCACCTCCTGGCCATTCCATTTTTCCAATTGAAAAGAAAGGCTGCCTCCGCCTGGGAAAAGCGCGCGAACATTCCACGGGTCGTTCGCCGGAGTCGTTGTCGCCGGAGTCGCGAAATTAATTTGCGTGACCCGCTGCAGAGGGACCTGCAGCACGGTGCCGCCGAGGGCCAGGGAAACCTGGTTGTCCTTAATGTTCATGATTTTGCCATCAGCCTGGTCGTGATTGACCAGGCGAATGGCGTCCACATTGGTCACGACTGCGGCTGTTTCCGGTTCGGTGCGGCCGGTCCACTGGCTGACTCGGATGTTGCTCACTTTTACCCCGGTTCCGCCCATCCCCGCTTGGACGAATAGAATGCCGCCGCCTGTCGCCGTAAAACCATTAGGGTCCGTCCAACGTTTGATCAGAACGTTGTCAATAAAAACAGCCAAAGTCGCTTCGTCTTTGTTCGATTGAATGGCGACGTGGATTTTATTTTTCCCGGGTGGCAGAGTCCAGGCGGCGTCTCCGAAACTTTTCGCCACAAAACCGCGGGTCATCCCCGAGCGGCGCAAGCTGACTTGGCTGGCCGTCAACCCAACCAGATAGGAGCTGGTGTTGTAATCCAAATGGTCAAGGGCATCGGTGTAGAGATCGACCACGAACTCAAAAAGTTCATTCCAAGCCAGATCGAATTCCACCGTCGAAGACCCGGTCAATTTGAAATCGCGACCCAGCGCACCCGGTCCGGTGGCGATAAAGGCGCCGTCGCGCAAGGCCCAGCTTTCCGGCGGGTTATTGCCGGTGACCCACCCCTGCATATCGTAGGGCCCTTCGTAGAGAATGGTGTAATTGCTGGACAGAAAGGTTATGGATTGGACGGCAGCGCGCGGAATCGTCATGGCCCCGCCAAACCAAGTGCTGAAACCAAGATGCTCCTGGTCGAGCGAATTGACGGAGCCGAATAAATCGTCGCCATTGGCAAAGCGAAGGTGGCAGGTCGGCGCCAAACTGAGCGAGTCAGCATGAGCGAACTGAATGGAATCGATATGGGCGGGCGCAAAGTCGATGGGATTTTTTGCGTCCGGATTTTCCCAGCGCACGCCTTGGTTGACATCCATGCGCTGCAATTCGCCATGGAGAGCGGAACCATCGACAAATTTCAAGAGATCCTCCGCCGGCGCCAAGGAACAAAGCGAAAGCAACGCCACAGTAAAGAGGAAAAATGCCGCGCTATCTTTCATAAATGGGCAGGTAGCGGTAATTCAACGCCAGCGACAAGAGCGAACCTGCCGTGGAGAAGGTGGTGCCGAATTGTCCATCCCAATTGCCTTCCGGCGCCTGGATGGCGCGAAGGGACTTGATGTTCTCGCGGTTCCAACTTTGCCAAAGTTCGGGCGATCCATGGAAATAGGCTTGAGAGACGTAATAAAGAAAATAGGGCGGATACTGGGTGTCGGGCGGCGCTTGCTTGAGAAAGGCGAAGGCGGCCGCGAAGTGCTCGGAATTTTTTTGTTTGGCCAGGGCAAAGACCACACAGGCGATGGCGGTGCGAGTGGCATTGGGACCGACCGGCGAAATGTAGCCGATGCCGCCATTGGGCATCTGACATGTCAAGAAGAACTTTAGACCGTCCTGGATGGCTTGCTCCGGCACGGGCATGCCGGCGTTGCGGGCGGCCAGCAGCGCGACCATTTGCGCGCCGCTGACGGTGGTGTCGGCGTCCTTGGCGGCGGGTGAATAGCGCCAGGCGTGAAAATTGTTTTGTTCCTGGGCGGTGATAATGACCTTGACCGCCTTTTGCAAGGCAGGCCCGAGCCGCGCATCCTCCACCGCGCCGTACGATTCCGCCAGGGCGAGAGTGGCAAAGCCGTGGTTGTACATGGTTGGTCCGATATAGCCGGTGGCGGGGTCCGCGGTTTTGAGAATAAAATCCAGTCCCCGATGGATGGTCGTGCTATACGGGCCGAAATTAGGATCATCCCCGTGCGCCAGCAGGCTAAGCACCGCCAGGCCGGTCAGGGCCGCCTGAGTTTGAATGGGCTGGTCGGGCCAATTGCCTTGCGGACCCTGGGTACGGACGAGGAATTGCATGGCCTTGACGTACATGTGATCGACCTCCTCCGCCACCAGGCTGGCCGAGCCCGTGTAGAGCTGCTGGGCGGGCAACGAGATTGGCCCGAGTGCCGCCGCCAGCAACAGCCACGTTCCGAGCCGCGCTTTAATCTTTCGACTTTTCAAGACCATGAAAATAATTGTCCAATGCGTCGCGAAATTCCGGGGGAGAATTTTCGATCACTCCCGAAGCCTGGTTCACTTGGCGAGCCGGGGCGCCTTTGCCGGTCGTGTTGCCGGTCAACGGATGGCCCTGGCGATCGGTCCGTCCGCCTGGATTGATGCCGCCGGAGGATTGGAGGGCCATCGCTTTGGCATTCGCCGTATTCCGCATCATGCGCAGAAGAAAGGCCATTTCCTCGGCGCTGTTGCTGTTGCTGTTGCCGGGCGACGGCTGAGGATTGGGCCGCTGGGCCTGTTCGTTGATTAAATTCACCAAATCGGAAAGATCATCAATAGTCTTGACCTCCGCCTGGCTGGCCGGCGCGCCGGTGTCGGGTTTTTGCAAAATGGTTTGAACCTCCTCCATCGCGCGGGATGCCTCCGAAAAGGCCGCATTTAATTCCTCGAGGGCCGTTTCCTCCTGGATTTTCCCCAGGCCGGCCGCCAGTTTTTTTTGGGTGTCCGAGAGCGCGGCGGCGCGGTCTTTGAAGGTGGCGGAATCGCCTTTTTGTTCGTCGAGCACGGTGGTTTGATCGTGCAGGTTCATTTCATTTTCCCGCAGCCGCAGAAGGGCAATCAGTTGCTCGGTCAAATCTTTTTGGGACGATTTGTTGCCGGAACTCTGGCTCTTGGAGGATTTTTCGGATTTAGGCTCAAGCTTATCGCTCCATTGCTGGAAGCGGTCCGACCATTGGCCCAGTCCGCTCGACGCCCCCAGGCCAATATTGTTGCCAATCATGCCGCTCAAGCGATCCAGCTCATCGCTGGTGTGAGCGTCTTTCATTTCCTGGCTGACCACGCCGTAGGTTTTCTTTTGCGTCCGCTCGAAGAAACGACTGATTTCGCCTTGGAGAGTATCCGATTCTTTTTGCACATGGTCCTGCTCCTGGGTGAGCGACGTTTCGAAAAGCCTCCATTTCTCCGGCAACTCCTGGGGCAGTAGCCCGATCGTTTGCGGCGCGCTTTTGAACAGTTTGCCGCCGATTTCCTTTTCCTGCGCGCCGGCTTTGCCCAGCCGTTGCGAAAGAGTCAACGCCTGCAAGTCATCCATCTGCCGGTTGGCTTTCTTCTGCATGTTTTCCAGAGCCTTGAGAACGTCTTGCGCTTTTTGGCTGGCCTCCGCCATTTCCTGCGGGCGCGAGGGCGAGCTTTTTTGGGCGGATTGCATGGCATTGGCTGCGTCCTGCATTTTTTCCTGGGACAATTTTTGCCATTGCTGGGTGGTTTGGCTCCATTGGCGGATGGTATCGGCCGGGAACACCGGGTTTTTCATCGCCTCTTGCAGCGCGCGTTCGGCTTCCTTGCTCAATTGATCGAGGTGCGAAGCATTTTCGCGCTGCTCGTCCTTGCTTTGACCGACGCGGGCGGATTTTTGCGATTCAGGCAACTTTTCGTTTTGCTGAACATCGCTGAGATTGGCCACAATTTTTTCCTGAAGCCGCGTGACCTCTTCTATTTGCGCCATGGTTGCTTCCAATTGCTCGCGCACCATCTCGGCATGTTCCTCCGGGCTGAGCACGCGTATGTGATACGGCCCGGTGCGCGATCTTTCGCGCTCGGGAAAAAAATCATGCGCATAGCCTTCCAATTCGACCGTGGAATCAATCGGAATGCGATACACTTGCGGACTCCAGAGGAAGACCCTCTCCACTTTCTTGACATGGGATGACGGGGTTTGGATTTTGACGTCGGTGGCGACGCTCTCGGTCAAAGGCGCTCTGGCCGACACCTCCCAAGCCAGGCCCAAATCACGCACGCCAAAATCATCGCTGGCTTGCGCCCGGATGCGCAGGACGTCGGAAGCCAGCATGGCCGTTTCGCGGGGCAAATCCTGCAATTCAGGAACAGGCGGGGCGTCCTTTTGCATCTGCACCGAAAGGCGCAAGGGCGCGGCGTTGGAGAGGCTAAGATTATCGCGCCAGTTGAAAACATATTCCGCCGCTCCTTCGGGTTGGGCGGGCGCGCTGCTGAAGTTTTCCCCGTCGATCTTCAAGGCGGCCGCGTCGCCGCCAGCAGGTTGCATGAGCGCCGAGGAAAGGGGGCGAGTGACCTTGCCGTGAAAAGCAATCCGGCTGCCTTCGACCGCAAGCATCGAACCATTTTGCAACACTTCGGTTTGGTCGGGATAACGCAAGTACTCCGGCAATTGCACGACGGCGGCCAGTTCGCGCAATGAGGGCCGATGCACCGGCGTCAAGTTGACCTCGGCCCGGGCGTCGCCCACCTGCACGCGCAAAACGCCATTTTCGACTTGACCGGGCAGTTGCAAACGAATTTTGCCGGACTCCACCGCGCCTTTCACTTCTGGCGGCGCGGCCAATTGGGCGAAAACTTTGCGGGGCTTCCACCACGAGCGATAGCGCACCCGCGCCGCAACGGAAAACGGTTCGCCGGACGGGACAATTAACTCCGCCGGCAACCCTTCCAAGGTGACCAGGGAATAACGCGCCACGCCGGCGGACGGAGCGGCCCAGCGCAAAAAGGCGTTCCAACTCGCTTGCGGCAGGGCGAGCAAAATCGCCAGCCAGCAAGCCGCCGCAATCCCGGCCCCGCAGGCGATTTTCTTCGCGGGGCGGGCGTTGACGCTCCGGCCAAAATCATATTGACTGGCCTCGCCGGCCACCTGGCGAATGGCCGCCTGATAAAGGGCGGGAGAAAAATTGGCCTGATGCCGCTGTTCCCGGGCCAGTTCCACGATGCCCAGCAAGCGATCGCCCAGGCGGCGATATTTTTTCTGCACCAGATTGGCCAGGTCCAGGTCCGTGGGCCGGTGAAAAACCCAATGGCGCGCCCAGCGAGACGCGGCCATGGCGGCCACGCTCAACCCCAACAAAAAAAACGCCAGGCGCAGCCAGACAGGGGTATTCCAAAAGCGATCAGAAATAAAGAGGGC
>DASRLE010000553.1:0-3729 GCA_035648615.1 Saccharimonadales bacterium (SeqCode)
CTATATTCTCCCTCCGACCTCCCCCCCTCCGACAACTCCGCCATGGACGGCTATGCTATCCTCGCCTCCGACGTCGCATCGCTCCCCTCAGTCCCCTCTGTCCCATTACGCCTCCTCGGCGAGCAACCCGCCGGCCATCCCGCCGGAATAGCCGTCACCTCCGGTGCCTGCCTCCGCATTTTCACCGGCGCGATGCTGCCCCCCGGGGCCGACGCCGTCGTCATGCAGGAAGACACTCAACCCGACCCTCGCGACCCCTCGATCATCCTTATCCTTGACAAAGTCACCACTTGGGAAAACGTCCGATTCCGCGGCGAAGACGTCAAAAAAAATGCTTTGCTGCTCAAGGCCGGCGAACTCCTCACCGCCCAGCGTCTCAGCCTGCTCGCCGCCGCCGGAATTTCCCGCGCGCAGGCACATCGCCAGCCAGTCGTTGGACTCATCGCGACCGGGGACGAGCTGCGCGAAGCCGGCCAGCCCCTCACTCCCGGCCAAATCTACGAAAGCAACCGCCTCGGCCTTTCGCTTTTGGCGAGACAAGCCGGAGCCATCCCCCGCGCTTATCCATTGCTGGCGGACGATCTTGAGCTGACGCAACAAGCCTTGCGCCGCGCCTTTGCCGAATGCGATGTCGTCATCACCAGCGGCGGTGTTTCCGTCGGAGAAAAAGATTGGGTCAAAAAAGCGTTTGCCGAAATCGGCGGCGAATTGGATCTCTGGACCGTCGCCATCCGGCCTGGCAAACCGTTCGCCTTTGGCCGGTACGGAGGAAAATTGCTTTTCGGGCTGCCCGGTAATCCCGTCTCCGCTCTCGTGACATTTTTCCTTTTGGCCCGGCCGGCGCTGCTCCGGCTGCAAGGGGCCAGCGATGTTCATCCGCCGGTTTCGTTGGGAAATTTGTCCGAACCTTTGAGCAATCCAACCTCGCGCCGTCATTTTATGCGCGTGATCCTCGATTCCAGCGGCCAGATAAAATCGGCGGGGCCGCAGGGATCCCACATTCTCAGTTCCATGGCCCAAGCCAGCGGGTTGGTCGATTTACCGCCCGAAACGACCTGGCAGGCGGGCGCTCTTGCCCCCGTCTTGCGGTGGAGTTAAGCCATGGACAAAACGCCACGACCCGCCAAAGCGGCCGCCATGCTTTTCGCGGCGACGACCGCATGGGGCGCGAGCTTTCTGGTTATGAAAGCTCTCGGGCAGGAACAGGAAAAATTGGTTCCCGGAGCGGGCAGTTGGTTTATCTCCTCTTACTCCCTGCTCATTCGATTCGGGGTTTCGGCCTTGGTTGTCTCCTTCTTGACCAGATCCAGGAATAGAAAGATTACCCCGCTGGAATGGCGGCAGGGCGTCGGCCTGGGGCTTTTTTGCGGGACGGGCATCCTCTTCCAAATGGACGGGGTTATGCACACCGCGGCCTCGACCTCCGCCTTTTTAACCCAGTGCTATTGCATCTTCATCCCTTTCGTCCTCGCCTTTCACCGGCGAAAAATGCCCGCCGCCATGATTGTGCTCAGTTGCCTGATGGTCATGGGTGGCGTGGCGGTGCTGTCAAACATCGATTGGCAGCGTCTCCGCGTCGGCCGGGGCGAAGCCGAATCCATCCTCGGCTCCATTTTATTTACCGGCCAGATCCTTTGGCTGGAACGTCCGATTTTCCACGCCAATCGCACCCCGGTCATCACGCTGCTTATGTTCACCTTTGTCGCGCTGGTCGTTCTGCCCGTCTTTTTATGGAGCGGAACCGGTCCGCAACAATGGATCGCCGCCTACCACTCCTGGCCGGCCGTCCTCCTGGTTGGATTTCTGACCCTGGCCTGCACCTTTGGCTCCTATAGCATCATGAACTATTGGCAACCTCATCTGCCCGCGACCCAAGCCGGCTTGATCTACTGCTGCGAACCGATGTTCACCGCAATTTTTGCCCTCTTTCTCCCCGCCTGCCTGTCGCGCGCCATGCAAATCAACTATCCCAACGAAATCCTCACCTCCCATCTGCTTCTCGGAGGCGGACTGATCACTGCGGCAAACCTGCTGGCTATGTGGGAAGGCGCGCGCCATGCCAAAAGCGATAGTCTTGACTTCCCGCCCAAGCCGAATTCAAATCCCTGAAAACCCAAACCCCGGCAAACAACCACATAATATGAGTGACCTTCCAAAAGATTTTTCCGATGCGCTAATTGAAAGCGGCCTGAATGAATTTTTTTCGAGCTACCCGCCTTCCCACCGTCGAGAACATCTAAAGTGGATCACCGAGGCCAAACGCCCCGAGACCAGAAAAGAAAGAATAAAAAAGACGATAAAAATGCTGATCGAAAAGCGCGCCGAAAAAAACGCGCGTTTGAAGAAAAATGGCTGATGGGTGGGTGTCGGGGAACGCTTGTCGTTTTCGCGTTGACTGTTATAATTACCTCATGAGCACAAAAGCCCAGGCGATTTTGAATGAAATTCGGGCGTTGCCGCCTCAGGAATTACAGGTGATTTGTCGGGAATTGCAGAGTGCGCTCGCTCCCGCACCGAAATGCACGGAGGAAGACCCGATTCGCTCCGCGCGAGGGATGTTTGCGGGCGCCGGTTTGACAGACGCGCTCCTGACCAGCCGGGCTGAGGAGCGTCGCCGTGGCTGACGTTGTATTGGACACTTCGGCGTGTTTTACATTCCTCGAAAATGAGGCGGGCGCGGATATCGTTGAAGCCTATCTTCTGGACGCCACACCTCACCGCGAGCTGGCATGTTTATCTTCCTCGTCGAGCATTTGGAAGGTGACACGCCCGCTTTGCTCAATGTCCTCGTCCGTCAGCGGTTCGCCATAGAGCACAGGAGGCGCTTGTCCGATGCGTTGCTCCAACTCCAGCAAAAGCGCGCGTTGCTCACCAATGGCCAATGTTCCAATTGCTTCTAAAATGGCTTGGGCTTTTGTGCTCATTAATGGAAATCGTAATCGTTCACCAATTTTTCGTTCAAGCGATTCCTTATCACAGTCCACCCGCCGCCCCGCTCAACTTTTTTTCACTTTCCACGCCATGTCGAGCAAATCCCGGTTGTAAGGTTCTGCCACAACGCCTTCGGTGGCGTAAATATAGAGGGCGCAACGGTACACCTGGGCCGCGACGTTGGAGATATAAGCGATGAATAACAGGGCGACCACCCATAACCCCCCAACAATAGCGATAAGCCAAATGCTTTTGATGAGCAGCGCGATCCCCACCGCCAACAACAGCGGAACCAGCCAGCAAAGAAAGATCGCGCCGCTGGCGGCAGAAAATCCGATGTAGCCGATTAAACCTTCGCCCCAGGTTCGCTTGAGCGTGAGCGCGGATTGCTGGAGGATTTTCACCGGGTTGCGCAAGGGTTGCTGGATGATCACTGGAATGGCGAACACCGCCGCCACGCTCCACGCCAGCCCGAGAAATCCGGTCAAGAGCCGTCCCACGAAAGAGAGCCGTTGCTCAATGCTGCGAATGATCCATCCGACGATGCCGGCCATCAAGGTCCAAGCAAGAATGGAAGGCAACCGGCTGCGAGCCGTGGTCAGGCCGCGGCGCAAAGAAACTTCGCGGCCATTGAGCGCCCCGAGGATTTCGCTGTAAAAGGCCACATTGAAAAAAATGCTTAGAAACATTGAAACAAAATAAGTCGCAAACAAATAAAATGAAACCAAGGGAGAAACGTTGGCGAGCGGGTTTCGGGGGCCATTTGCGATCCCAGGCGAGTGGGTAAGCAGGCTAGAG
>DASRLE010000554.1:0-15888 GCA_035648615.1 Saccharimonadales bacterium (SeqCode)
GCCGCTTACGATGTCAGCTTTTCCATCGGCGACGGCTTGCGCCCCGGCTCCATCGCCGATGCCAACGACGAAGCGCAATTCGCCGAGCTAAAGACGCAGGGCGACTTGACCAAACGGGCCTGGGCGCATGGCGTCCAAGTGATGAACGAAGGTCCCGGCCACGTCCCGATGCACATGATCCACGAGAACATGACCAAGCAACTGGAATGGTGCCATGAAGCGCCGTTCTACACCCTCGGCCCGCTGACCACCGATATTGCGCCCGGCTACGATCACATCACCAGCGCGATTGGCGCGGCCATGATCGGCTGGTACGGCTGCGCCATGCTCTGCTACGTCACTCCCAAGGAACACCTCGGCTTGCCCAACAAAAAAGACGTCAAAGACGGAGTCATCGCCTACAAAATTGCCGCGCACGCCGCTGATTTGGCCAAGGGCCATCCTGGCGCGCAATATCGCGACAACGTGCTCAGCAAAGCGCGCTTTGAATTCCGCTGGGAAGATCAGTTCAACCTTTCGCTCGACCCGGCGACCGCGCGCGAATTCCACGACGAAACGCTGCCGCAGGAAGGCGCCAAGACCGCCCATTTCTGTTCCATGTGCGGCCCACATTTTTGCAGCATGAAAATCACCGACGACGTCCGCAAATACGCCGCCGAACAAGGGCTGGCCGAGGCCGAGGCGCTCAAGCACGGAATGGTTGACAAGGCAAAACAGTTCGTGGCCGAAGGCGCGGAAATTTATCACGCGTAGCTTGATCGCATCGCGCCATCAACGGCTGCCGATAAAGTCCGTCCCTTTGGGTTCGAGAGTCAGTGAATATTGGTTGGTCGTCCCCGGCGAGAATTTCATGCGGATATAGCGATCCCGCAAGCCCTCCTGCAACGGAACTTGAAATTGGGAATGCGTTACCGTCATTATTCGAGTGAAGGCGGGAATGTTTCGAATTATCGCCAGGCCATTTTGGTCTGTGGCCCCCGAATAAGAAAGCGCAGAAAGAGGCGGCGCCGTTTGAAAAGGCTCTTCGCTGGAATGTTTCATCACTCGAAAGCTTCCGCTCATTCGCAATACATTGGGATTTAGAACAATGACCGCTCCTGCGACGGGTTTGCCCGATTTTGTTTTGGTCGTAACCTCTAATGTCGCGGTTGGCTCGGTTACGATTTCGATCTTGGTCAGAGGCGCGGTCAACGGGAAAGGCTGCGGGATGCCAATCGGCGGACCATTCACCAGAGCCGTAGCGTGTCGAATTCGATTCTTGACCTGGCCGATGCTTTTGGAGACAAACCCTTCGCCCTCGACAATCACATCGACTTCGCCAGGGGGAATGGACTCGAAGACGAAACTTCCATCCTCCGCGATTGGCCGCCAAGTTTTCCAAAAATAAAAGGAACCATACTTCTCAAAAAGATCGCGGGCATCTTCAGGGACAAGCCAAGCGGGAAACTCTTTGGGCCGAACACTAATCAAGACGCGGCCGTTCTTGACCGGTCTCGGCACATGGTCGTCAATTCTTCCTTCCAAACGGATGCCGGGTTTCATTTCCAAGGCAAAGTTGTAGGTGTTGCCGCGCGTCGCGTTAAAGGCGAAAGCCTCGCTGTAAACAATCTCGCCCGAGGGCAGCCGCCCCATCAACTGGAGCAGATGGCCGCACGGCGATAGCTTGTGAATGGCCCGCGCGCCGTTCCCTTTGGACTGCCAATCGTCCGCCCTCACTCCTTCCTGGCTGAGATTCGGAATAAGGTCCATCACGGGTTGATGTTGGCCGCCAAAATAACCAGAGACTTGCAGGGAAAGGCCGCGCGCCAATTTTATGGGTTTCTCCGGGGCGTCCACCGAATACTCCTGCAATCGGACCGTTTCAAATTCCGGGTGTGAGACGGAAAAGATGAGTTCTCCCGTGAACTCCTTTTCTTCGGGAATGCTTTCCTCCGGATATTGCACATAAGCCTTGCCTTCACGGTCAGTGACAGCTTTTACCGGCGCGCCAAACAATTCTTTATTCCAACCATAGGCATCGGCTGCGTGGATCCCTTTGACGCGAAAGCCATCGGGCAAGACCGTTGCTCCTTCAATGGGTTTGCCCTCTTCATCTTCTACGACGACCAGCACTTTTTTGAATGTCACCGTCGGAACGATCGAGGCAGCCGGGCTTGTTTTTGAAAACTCACAGCCCGCAGTCAAAACGAATAATAATCCCGCGATGCCAAATCCGGCCAGAGAATGTTTCCACGTCCAGGCGCTCATGCCCTTTTGGCGGAGATAATTCAGCCGCCGCGCAATTTGAGAATGCGCATTCAGCGTCAGTTTGGTTTCCACGGCTGGCAAAGCCAGCACCCGCAAGGCGAGCCGGGCCAGCAACTGCGCATACCCATCCTGGTTCGCCGATTGGCTGGCGGCGAGGCGGTCGGCTTCTTCCTCACAGGCCAGATTATGCGCCGCCGGAATTTTCCAAACCAGCGGGTGAAACCAGCCGAAAGTTTTCATCCATCGCCAGGCCGCGCACCAAGCCAAATCATGCTGGCGCAAGTGCGCCATCTCATGGCTCAAAAGCGCCGACACTTCGGTCGGCGAAAAATCGTCCATCAGTTTTCGGGGTAGAATGATCACCGGCTTCAATACCCCGCAAACAAATGGAGAGCTGACCGCCTCCGAAATTTGCACGCATACGGGACGCACATCGAGACGCCCTCGAATTTTTGCCGCCAGTCGCTCAATCTCTGGAGGCGCCGGTTGACTTTCTCTTCGCAAGCACGCCAGTTGCAGATGCAGCCGCAGAAGCCGTCCTGCTCCAACGACGCAGCCTAAAGCCCAAACGATCACAAAAATGTTTGGGCGCGCGCGTGGCTTTGACGCCACTGAAGCGCGCGGAAAATTAACGCCGCGAGAGGTTGGACGGACTTCCGCCGGAGTTGACACTGGCAGCGTCACCGAGGCAGGGGAAGAAATCGAATCGACCGAAGAAGTTTCACTGGCGAGTTTCGCCGGAAGCGCTGCTTCGCTGGAAATTGGAATTTTCAGCCCGGGGATGGAAAAACAATTCAGCAGCGGCAAAACCAAGGCAAAGCAAAGAATGCATCGCCACAAAATCAACCGCCAGCGCGCATGAGAACGGCAAAAGATGCCATGGGCTATCCACCCAAGGCCGAGCAGACAAGTCCATTTGAATAGAAGGGTTGGCGCCGTGGACGTTAATACGAGCGGCCAGTTCATTGCGGTTTCCTTTTGGTTTTTTTGAGCGGCAGCCCGGCGGCGGTTCGACGGAGGAGTTTCAGGTCCTTGGATTTGATGTCCGAGGTTTCCAGCAATTGCAAGACCAGGTCCCGATGAGAGCCGGCGGCAAAAATACGGGCCAGCGTTTGCGCCATGCTTTGCAGCAAAGTGGCTCTGGGGACACAGGCCGCGTAATAGAATGCCTTTCCCTGCAACCGGCGGGTGACGTGTTTCTTCGCCACCAGATTGAGCAGCACCGAGCGCAATGTCGCATTTTCAATGGGCCACCCGAAATGGCCCTCAATCTCTCCTGGTTTTAATGCGCCCTGTTCCCAAAGGATGCGCAGCGTTTCCAGCTCATTTTTATTCAATAAAATCATTACTATGTGTGAAATGTTCACATATTCATCCCTAGTTGTCAATCCCAATCTGTGAACTCGTCACATATTCAAAGGACCGTTGCGCCTTCCGCCGCCAGGCGGTAAAATAAGATGGCTTATATTATGAAACCCCTTGTGCTGATTGCGTCCGCCATCCTTATCTCCGCGCTGGCGGGCCGCGGAGCGGAGCCGCCTGAATTCACGCCCGGCGCGCTTTGGCCGGACGACAAGGGGGTTCACATCAACGCGCACGGCGGAGGGTTGCTGTGGCACGACGGTGCGTATTACTGGTTTGGCGAACACAAGGTGGAAGGCGCTGCCGGCAACAAGGCGCAGGTTGGCGCGCATGTTTATTCCTCGACCAATCTTTACCATTGGAAGGACGAAGGGATCGCGCTTGCGGTTTCGACTGATCCTTCCAGTGAAATTACCAAAGGCTGCATCCTCGAACGGCCCAAGGTAATTTTTAACGAGAAGACGCGGAAGTTTGTCATGTGGTTCCATTTAGAGTTAAAGGGACAAGATTATCGCGCGGCCCGAAGCGGCGTGGCTATGGCCGATAAAGTGACGGGGCCTTACCAATACCTCTATTCCTTGCGTCCGAATGCGGGAGTGTGGCCGGAGAATGCGGCCGAGGAATTTCGGAAGCCACTGACGTCCGATGAGGCGGCCGAGTTGTCGCAATTGAAAATGACCGGCGGTCCCGTGAAAGGGCAGTCGTTTCCGGAGGATATGATTTTTCGGCGCGATTTTGCGGGAGGCCAGATGGCGCGGGATATGACTCTTTTCGTGGATGACGACCAGCAGGCTTATCATATTTATTCGTCGGAAGAAAACGGCACCATCCAGATTTCACAGTTGACCGAGGATTATCTTAAACCGGCCGGCCGCTACATCCGCATCCTGCCCGGACAGTTCAACGAGGCGCCCGCCGTCTTCAAGCACGCTGGAAAATATTTCCTGATCACGTCGGGAACAACCGGCTGGGCGCCGAACGCAGCCCGCCTGGCCACCGCCGATTCCATTCTGGGACTTTGGACGCCGCTGGGCAATCCGTGCCGGGGCATAAAGGAGCAAGTGAGTCAAACATTCGAATCGCAAAGCACCTTTGTTCTGCCCCTGCCGGGAAAGGGTGATGCCTATATTTTCATGGCTGATCGCTGGCGTCCTGAAAATGCGATGGATGGCCGTTACATCTGGCTTCCTGTGCAATGGGACAATGGCGTCCCGTTCCTCCATTGGAAACCAAGTTGGAGCCTGGAAGACTTTGCCGCGCCCATCCGGACCCGCGATTAACGGTCCGGAAGCGCAACCCCAAGCCCGACCCGGCGCAATTGCACATGGGAGTAGCGAATGACAGTTTCGTTCATATCGTTGTAAGCGCCGAAACCGACCAGGAGCTGATTATCGCAGACCTTGATGGGAGCGGGGAATTTGGCGTGAATCATGATCTTCTTTCCATTGACAGAGACATCGGCATTGCCGTCGCGAAAACCGAAATCAAATAAGTTCCGATGGTCGTCCAGTGTCACCGGCTTGGAGGTCCCGGACAGAGTCCATCCCTTGGCGTAGATCGCGATCTGCCCTTCGTTGGCATTGCGTTTCATGCGGAAAGAATACCAATCCTCGTTCTTAAGCTCCGGCATGCCCATGACCAGGCCCGCTTGAAAATCTTTGGTCGTCGAGCTTACCACCTCGAATTCGCCTTTGATCTCGAACTGCATTCCGATCCGCACCCGGGAAAAAAGCATGGACCCGAGCGGCCCGGAGTGAATTTCGACGGCGCCATCCGGCAAAACGACACTATGCCCGCGCGCCACGTTCCAATTTAAATCGTTGGTGGACGTGGGCAGAAAATCGATCCAGTGGCCCGATTGCAAACGTTGCTCGACTTCCAAAGAGGCCACGCGGTACTTGATGAATTTTTGGGTGCGTTCGTCTTGGGGGGATTTGGCGAGTTTTTGGTAAATACGCAAAGCTTCGTCAATCCTATCCTCGTCCCGCGCCTTCTCGGCCCGGTCGATGTCGCGCCCTGACGCACTGGTGCGCGCCGCCACTTCCAAGGGCAGCAGCGAAGCATCGGTCCCCCACCCTTCCAACTCGCCGCGCGGAAGTTGCCAATCGATCTTTTTCAGTTGTTCGGCCGATACGTCGTAGTGATGCGCAAAATAGGCAACGACCGCGTAGGCCTCCCGCCAGCCCTCGGCATAACTCGCCTGCGATCTCTCGGCAATATAGCCCTCATACATGCGTTTCATCGCGGGCCAGATGTCGGCGCGGCCGTAGAGGTGCTGGTCGGCCTGCAAGTCGGTGGTATCATTTTCCAGGTCTGATACGCAGTCAAAAAATTTGCGCGGAATGTCGGTGTCGAACCGGCCGGAATCCACCGCCATGATGCCAAAGTCCTTGATCGCCTCCATGCTGCCCAGCCAGCGCGGCCGCAAAGTCCAGCGCATGTTGCTCCACGCCTCCGGATAATCGACTTGCGCCCTCGTCGCCCGATCAAACCATTGCCGCGCTTCATCCAACTCCGATTCGGCCATGGCGACGCTGATCATTTTAACGGACGCTTGCGGCCAGTCCGGGTGGACTTTCCAGGCTTCAGTCAACGACGAGCGGGCCTTGGCCAGATGATCTTGAAAACCCTGCCAGCCCGTGGGAGAAACCGTGTCGCCATAGCCATCCCCGCGCGCCTTCCAGGCAAGATTGATTTCGTTGACGCCTCGGAACATCAAGGCCAGCCATTGAAACGAAGGTCCCGCCTGCTCCGCCGCCTGACAAACCTCTGGGCCCTGTCTCGCGAAAAATGCCGCCCCCCATTCGTTGACCAGACTGTCAAGGATGTCCGGCTGATCTTCCGCCCGCACACTGCCATCACTCAGACATTGCTTGAAGAGCTGCGCCGCGGATTGGTCCAGCGGCCCGATGCGTTCCGGGTGCTTGAACTTTACTCGCTGCGTCAATTCCGCCGTGGCAAACAACCGCAGATACGCCTTGTAAGGCGAATTTGCAAACGCCGCCACCGCGCGCTCGTAACGCCGGCCGCTTTCAAAATATTCCACACTCGTGGCGGCTGCCACTGTCAAGACGATTACATCATGACAAGACGAATCCGCCGCGAACTTGTTCCCCAAAGCCGCCGCCTTGACTCGATTCGCCGTCTCATCATCGCCAAAATTGGAATCGATCCACGACCGAATGAGAGCGTTCCCATCTGCGTCCCATGGTTGGTCATGCGCTCCTTGCTTCTTGTAAGCATCCAGATATTGGCGAACCCGAAAGGCCTTTCGCTTTTTCTGCACGTCCATCTCTGTCAAACTATTCGTCGTCTGGTGGATCGGCCGGCGCGCAACCTCCACTCCTGCGGTTTCGGACGGCGAGGCAGATCTCGACGCGGCTTGGGAGATTCGTCTTGTTTCCGTCTGGAATCTATGCACCAGCGAACGTCCGGCATAAACATAGAACCAAACGCAGCAAAGCACGCTGATAGCCGCAGCCACAATTCCCGCAGCCACCCAGGGATCTCTCTTTTTCCCCGGGACAAACCCCGCCGGCATGCCCAGCGTTGCATCGAGCGTCTGCCAGCCCGGCATCCCCGCGCACCAAACCAATTCCTGCCCGGTCATCAGCCCCGCCGTCCGGCGCCTCCGCAGATCCTCCAACGAAAAAGCGCCCGCGTCCTTCCCGTCGATTTGGACATGGTAAATCATTAGCCGGAAGGTAGCACCCAAGCGATTGCTGGACTAGGCGATTTTCTGTTGGCAACTTTCGGTTTGTTTCTGTTCACAAAACCCGGCAAAGCTTTAACCAGCGCGACCAATGCACTCGACGCTCTCTTACCTACTTGCGGCGGGCGCGGGAGTGGTGATCGCTCACTTTCTAACCCGCGCGCCGGAGTTGCGCTCAATGCGCCTGGCCCAGTTTGTCTTCATTCCGGCGGGGATGGCGCTGGGCGTTTATTTTTTGCCGGAGAGCGGCAAACCCTCCGCCACCGGGGACATCGGCGGGTTTATTTGCTTCCTGGCCGTGGCGGGATTTTTGGCGGTGTTGCTGGCGCCGGGCATTACATATTATTCCGGAGTGGGCCTATCCAATCTCTTGGATCCGCAGGACTGGACGCCAGCCGAGGAAGAAATTGCCCTTCGCCCCATTCGGCTTTTGATTGACAAAGATAAGTACAGCCAGGCGCTGGCCGAACTGGACGAACTGCTCAAGAAACACAAGCCCACCTACGAAGCTCTTCTGACCAAAGCCAAACTTCTTTATCACTTCGGCAGGGTGGCTGAAACAGAAGCGACACTCGCCAATCTGCTGCCGCTGACCAAAACCGCCGCGCAACAATTAGCGGTCATGGAACTCCTTGTTGTTGTGGAAGGACATTCCCAACCTCCCGCCAAACCAATCGCCGAGGGTCCCCGCCGCCTCGAGATTCACCATGAACTGGTTCTTTTCCCGATGACGGGAGACGTCTCGCCTCACCGCGAAATCCCGGCGGGAACATATCAAGTCGAAGAAACGTTTTACCGCCACCGCCGCTGGTTGAAGCTGGCCGGGGACAATTGGGGCAATGCCGAAATATGCTGGGACGCAGTCGCGGCCATGGATCACTCGACCCCCGCGCCTCCCAAAAAAGGTCTGTTGCGGCAAATCGCCCGGATGCAACAAGCCTGCAAAGGCAAACCGCGCCGCGAACTGAAAGCCGAAGCCCAGCAGCTTTTCATGGAAGCCGGCCAATGCATCCGTCAAGAAGATTGGTCCCGAGCGCTGCCGCTGCTGCAAAAGGCCACAGTCTGCGATCCTGACCGCTACGAAATCGCCTATCGCTGGGTGCAAGCGGTGCGCCAGACCGGCAACAATGCAGCGACCGCCGAAGCGATTAGCCAGGTTCTGAAGCAAAACCAATGGACGGAGAATGAAGAGCAAATGCTCCAGCAATTGCGAAAACGTTCGAATGATTGAGTCAACTGATTGTTGTAGCGTCGAGGCTGCGCCTCGACAAGTTGAGCCAGAGGCTCAACCCTACATCATCTCGTTGCGGCTCAGGCCACTTTGACTTTGAGACGGTGGCCTTTGATTTGAGTGCGATTGAGTTTGGAGATGATGGCGTTGGCGTGCTCGGAGGCCACATCGACGAAGAGATGGCGCTCGCGCACATCGACTGTGCCGACGACTTTTCCGGGCAAACCCGTTTCGCCAAGAATCGCTCCCACGACGTCGCCGGTGACAACGCCCATTTCTGCCCCCACATTCATGAAGAGACGGGTCTGTTGGTCAGGCGTGCGACGGCTCTGCTTGACAAAGCTGGTGGACGGCGGGCCGGCGCCAGCGGCTTCCTGGCTCGGCGTCTTCGGCTTGGGCGAGGCAAAGGGGCCGGTTCCAGCGCGCACGCGAATTTCAGGGGGCGCGGGCTGGCGGATGGGTTCGGGAATCGGCGCTTTGGGCTTGAGAGGCGCGATTGGCCTGGGTGCAGCGGGGCGTTCCGCGCGAACGGATTCTTGACTCGGTGCCTTGGGCTTGGCCGGCGCAATCGGAATGGGCGCGGCGGGGCGTTCCTCACGCGCGGGTTCTGGACTCGGCGTTCTGGGCTTCGCCGCCGCGACCGGCTTGGACGCGGGAGGCCGGTCGGTTTGATAGGGCGCTTGAAAGTTGACGGCCGGCGACGCTTTGCGTTCCGGCGGACGCGAGGCACTAACGGCGGGGCCGTCGCCGCTTTGCAAATGGAGCAGCGCGGAGGCGATGTCGGTCGAGTTGAAACCTTCTTCGAGCAGGCGTTCGACTAAATGGTCATGCCGTTTGAATTCGCCGCTCTTCAAGACGGCGCGAACTTTGTCAAGAAACACATTGGCCCGCGCTTCTTCCACTTCGCCGGTCGTCGGCACCTTGCCGCGCTGGATGCGCATATTGGTGTAACGCTCAATGTTGCGAATCTGGAAAACCTCGCGGCCCGACGCGAATGAAATCGCGCGCCCGCTGCGTCCCCGGCGTCCAGTCCGGCCAATGCGATGAACATAATCCTCGCCGTCGTAAGGCAAATCGTAATTGAAGACCACTTCCACATCGTCTACATCCAAGCCGCGCGCGGCGACATCGGTGGCCACCAAAAATTCAAGGCCGGATTTGCGGAATTTATTCATGACACGATCGCGCATCGGTTGCGTCATGTCGCCGTGCAGGCGGTCGGCGGAGTAGCCTTGCGCGTTCAAGTGATCGGCCAGGTCGTCCACCATGCGCTTGGTGTTGCAGAAAATGATGCCGAGCTTGAGGTCGTGAATATCGATCAGGCGGGTAAGGGTTTCGATTTTATAACGGCGGTCCACTTCGTAATAGACCTGCTCGACCGTCGGCACGGTCAGCGCCTTTTGCTCGATGCGGACGCTTTGCGGCTGGCGCGCGTATTTCTCGATCAATTGCTGGATGGGACGCGGGATGGTGGCCGAGAAAAAAACCGTCTGCCGCTCCTTCGGGGTGGCTTGGAGAATCGTTTCGATGTCATCGCGAAAACCCATGTTCAGCATGACATCGACTTCATCGAGCACGACCATCTTCAAAGCATCCAGGCGCAAGGTGCCGCGGCGCATGTGATCCATCACGCGGCCCGGCGTGCCAATGACAATATGGGCACCCTGCCGCAACCCGGTAAGCTGGCGATCGTACGACTGGCCGCCATAAATCGGCAAAGCGTGCAAGCCGCGTTTGAAAAGAGCGAGCTTGTGGACTTCCTCGGAAACCTGCACCGCCAATTCGCGGGTCGGGCAGAGAATGAGGACCTGGGTGGCGCGCTGTTCGACGCTGACTTTTTCGATGGCGGGCACCGCGAACGCGGCGGTTTTGCCCGAGCCCGTTTGCGATTGGCCGACGACATCCTTGCCCTGCATGAGCACCGGAATGGCTTCGGCCTGGATGGGCGCGGCCTGTTCGAAGCCCAGCTTTTCGATGGCCTTTAACAATTCCGGCGACAGGCCCAATTCAGAAAATAATTTTGGAGTCATGACACAATATGTCCCACCCAGACACCCTAGTGTAGTGTCTCGCAATTAACTAGACATATTATCAGAGGACGGCTTCGTTGGTTCGGGCCATTTCCCTCGTAATCCACGATTTTTATATGTCTAGTCATTTCCGGGACACTACACTAGCGGAAACAAGGCGGAAACAAAATACAAATCCCTCGCCCTGATGTTTTCGGGTCCTGCCAACTTTAAAGCTATCTCGCGGTCTTTGCCACCGGAAGATTTTGGGGTGTTTAAAAATTAGCGCGCACGGAGCGGCAAAGGTTTGTGATTCCAGCCAGAGGGCTAAACTCCATCCGCAGCGCTCGAAACCAGCCTGGCAGGGGGCGATTGTCTGGCCAGCCAGCGAACCGTCAGGCCCAATCCAACTCCGAAAATGGCGTGCGCCGCCATTGTGACCACAACAAAGCGCGTTGTCACATGAATGTTGAATACCGCTGGGTAGGGCGTAACAAGCATCCCGAGTTCCAGCGCTACCGCGAACAACACGGCCCAGGCCCAATGCCGCCGCGTGCCGTCACCGATGAGGCTCACATACATCACCCCAAAGGTTGCGCCGTTGCTAAAATGGTAGAGCCAGCCGACCATTTGGGTTGCGGGCGAATAATGGGTCTGCTCAATCGGCTGGCCCAGGATCATCGCGCCAAAACGCGGAAAGACCTGGAACAGGTTCATGGGTGGAACGACAGCATCAATGCCCCATTCCCTGGCGAAGACGAACGGAAGCCGAAACACGTCGTAAGCAACCGCCGCCAGCAAGCCTCCAGCCAAGCCGATCCAGACCGCGCGCCAAAGCCGGCCGTCGCCTTTGCCACGATCCAGCGCAGCGAAAAGGAATAGAACCACCATTGAGGGAACAAAAATGAACGGCGTGAAAATGCGCATGGGACAAAGCTGGTAGAAATCGGCCAGCAGGCACGCAATGGACGAGGCCGAAAGAACAAACACGATCCAGCGCCCGGTAGCGCCCCAGTGAGCATTGCGCTGGTGAGCGGATTGGTTCGTTTCCATGCCGTATCATCTTTATCAAACCCATCGCGGGCGCGACAGCCAATTCACCTGGATACAACCCTTTTCAGGGTTGGCGGAAGTGGGTGGTCTGGTTTCCCGGCGTAGCCGCTGCCGCGTCAACGCCGGGCTGAATGATTCAATCCCTTCGATTGTCCGCACTCGCCTGCCTCACACGCTAAGGGGTCAAACCGCCGCATACACGCTAAGGGGTCAAACCGTACATTTGCTTTATTTTCTGCTCGGAGCCACAGATTTTTGGTGCGTCCAATTGAAAAGAAGGCTGGTTGAGCAAACGAGCCAAAAGCCATTCGGACAAAATTAGGGTTGACGGGCTGCGCCACAAATGAGGAATGACTATCGGGTAGATCGCCCACAAATTTACCGATGGGAATCCGCAACGCTTTTGAGTACAAAACGTCAAATGAGAATAGAGCAAATGTACGGTTTGACCCCTTTGATGGTGTCAGGCTGACGTCCTTACTATTGACACTTCTTCACAGAGAGAGAGGATTGTGGGACCCACAAACTCCCAGGCCAAGACTTCCACGAGTGAGGCAGGAAGGAAGAAAATTTGACACTTCTTCGGATAAGGGATAAAAGCAGAGAGTGGCGCTGATGCGTGCCGGTTGCGGCGGGAAACGACCATGAAGTTCAAAATGCATGCCTCGCCACCCTGTTGTATGCAAAATAACCATCCTAATGTTGTGCCAATAGTGAGTGACACTGGCACGTTAGCGCTTTGCCTCCAAGGATATAATACAAGAAACTTGGATGCCGATCGGCGTTCATTAATTGCACCGTGTGAATCGGGCAATTAAATTATGAATAGAACTCGTCGTGTTTTAGTGGAACTTCTAGCTCCTCCATTGGGCGCAACGATCATTGTTGCCTCGATTAGCCGGGGAGACACCCTCACTTCTCGGATCCTAGGCTTCCCTGCATTGCTAATTTTTGCGTATATATTCGGCATTGTGCCTTCGGCAATCTATACGGCGGTCATGGAGCTTTGGTTTGAGAAAGGATATTACCGCAGGTTTGGGCTCTCCATTACGGTGGCATTGTCCGGAGTGCTTGGCTTGGCGGCCGGATTTGGCGTTGAATTGCTCAGCCAGCCGCTTACTCAATCGGGTTGGATAACCTATCTATTGCCAGTGGGATCGATCGTCGGGGTGCTAGTGGGTTTTTATGTTGGCCAAAAGCAAGGTTCTACCCATTCAGGATAATGCCATTCGTCTCAGTCCTCACTTTTTCGCACTTTCGAGGGTTGGGAACCACTGGCATCCTGTGAAATGAATCGTCCGGCGTACCAGATTGAACCAAATTAAAGTAAACATGGAGGGTGTTGTGGCAAGAAATGGACCGCACCGTTGTTCGCGGCGGTTGTGCGAAAATCGGCGGCGCCCATTGCCCGCGGGCGAGACAAAACTTCTTCAATGCGATGCATATGGCGGACGCCAGCGGGAAAGCGGCGCTGGCGCGCACGCGCTCCAAAACCTGCCGGTTCTTCGGCGACGGCAGTGCGCGCGAAGCGTCTTGGACTGCGGAATGCCAGTTCCGCTTTGGACGCGAAACAGGTATTACGGCTATTGGAGAATTTTGTCTCACACCCCCATGGCCCGCTTTTAGGAAAAAAAGATTGCTGGCGGGGGCGCGGGCTTCTAAGGTCAGGGCTGTGTCGGTCCAGTTGACGATTTTGGGCAGCGGATCGGGAGGTAATTGCGCCTATTTGGAAACGGCGGAAACGCGCCTCTTGATCGATGCCGGTTTTAGCGGGCGCCAAATCCGCCGGCGCCTGGCTGGCATCGCGCGCGCGCCGGAAGGGCTTGACGGCATCCTGATCACGCATGAGCATTCGGATCATATTGCCGGATTGGCCGCGCTGGCGGTCAAGTTGCAGTTGCCGGTGTATTGCAATCGCCTGACCAAGGAGGCAATCGAGGCGCAGTTGCAAATTCAAATCAATGCGCGATTGTTCACCACCGGCGGGTCGTTTGAGGTTGGGGATGTGACGATTGACACTTTTTCGGTGCCGCATGACGCGTATGATCCGGTCGGTTTTCTTTTGCGCACCTGCTCCGGGAATATCGGATTCTTGACAGATTTGGGTCATGCGACGAAGCTGGTGGTCGAACGGGTGCGGTGCGCCAATGTTTTGGTGCTGGAGGCCAATCACGATTTGAAAATGCTGCAGGACGACGTGCGCCGGCCCTGGAGTTTGAAGCAGCGCATTTTGAGCCGGCACGGCCATCTCTCCAACGAGGGCGCGGCGGAGGTGGTCGAGCAGATTATTTCGGCGGACTTGCGCCGGCTTTATCTGGGGCATTTGAGCCGGGACTGCAATCATCCTGCCCTGGCCCGCCAAGTGGTCGGGCAACGGCTGGAGCGCATTGGCGGGACGCATGTTTGCGTGGAATCGACTTCCCAGGATTCCCCCTGCCCCACGCTGGCGCTCTGAGCATTTGAAAGAATTCCGCGATGTGGTTTACTCGTAACGACATGGACAATACAACTGACAAAAATCAGGCGGGCGGCGCGGCGGGCGACGAATCGCTCGCCACGGTGACTTTGACGCCCGAACAAATCAATGAACTGCGCGAGCGCGCCGCCAAGGCCGATGAGTATCGGGACCGGATGATGCGCGAGGCGGCCGATTTCGAGAATTACAAAAAGCGGGCGACCCGCGAACGGCAGGAATCCAGCACCTACGCCAACGAAAGTTTGTTGCAAAAGCTGATTCCAATTCTTGACACTTTCGAAATGGCGCTGGCCGCGGCGGCCTCGAATGGCGCTTCCGCCCAATCGCTGCAGACGGGCGTGGCGATGATTTACAACCAGCTTAAGTCCACCCTGGCGGAGGCGGGTTTGGAGGAGATCGACGCGCGCGGCAAAAATTTTGACCCGAACCTCCACGAAGCGGTGTCGGAACAGGAGACGGACGAAGTTCCCGACGGGCATGTGGCGCAACAGATTCGCAAAGGGTATAAGTTCCGCAATCGATTGGTCCGCCCTGCCGGGGTGATCGTGGCCAAGACGCCAGCCGCCTAACGTAACGATGGCAATTATGGGAACTATGTCAAAACGAGATTATTATGAAGTTCTCGGGACAGATCGCAGCGCGGACGCCGAGGAAATCAAAAAAGCCTACCGCAAACTGGCCCTGAAATATCATCCTGACCGCAATCCCAACGACAAGACGACCGAGGATAAATTCAAGGAACTGGGCGAAGCCTACGAGGTTTTGAGCGATCCCCAGAGCCGCGCCGCTTACGATCAATATGGCCATGCGGCCTTCGACACGCGGGCGCGCGGCCGGGCCTCGGGCTTCCATGATCCCGGCGATATTTTTCGCGAGGTCTTTGGCAATTCCAGCATTTTCGAGGACCTTTTCGGCGGCGGCGAGCGGCGGGCCGGCGGCGCGCAACGCGGCGATGATTTGCGCTACGACATGGAACTGACTTTCATGGAAGCGGTGCTCGGCTGCGAAAAAGAAATCACCGTCACCAAAGCGGCCCAATGCGAGAATTGCAAAGGCAGCGGGGCCGAACAAGGGGCCACCGCCAAGAATTGTCCGACCTGCGGCGGGCGCGGCCAAGTCATTAGTTCGCGGGGAATTTTCAGCATCGCCCAAACCTGCCCTCGTTGCGAAGGCCGCGGACGCGTGGTGGACAAACCGTGCCGGACCTGCTCCGGCACCGGCCAGCAGGAACGCACGACTAAAATAAAAATCAAAGTGCCAGGGGGCGTCGAGGGCGGTTCGCGCCTGCGTTCTTCGGGCAACGGCGAGGCCGGCTTGCGCGGCGGGCCGGCCGGAGATTTGTATGTGGTGCTGCACGTCAAGCGCCACGAAATTTTTACGCGCGAGGGCGATGACTTGATTTGCGAAATACCGATCAGCTTTGCCCAAGCCGCCTTGGGATCGGAGGTTGAGGTGCCGACGCTGAATGGCAACGCCGAAATCAAAGTCCCAGCCGGCACCCAGACCGGCGCGGTTTTCCGCTTGAAAGGCAAAGGCGTGCGCAATGTGCAGGGTTATGGCAATGGCGACTTGATGGTGCGGGTGCAAGTGGAAGTCCCGGCCAAGCTGAACGCGGCCCAGCGCGGCAAGCTGGAGGAGTTCGCCAAGCTCTGCGACGAAAGCGTCCACCCGCTCAGCCAGGGCTTTTTTGAAAAGGCCCGCAATTTATTTCGTTAGCGCCCGCCATGCACCGCTTCTACCTTCCAGAGGCGGAGTGCCGGGGGGATTCGCTGACGCTGGCCGGCGCGGAGGCCCATCA
>DASRLE010000555.1:0-8243 GCA_035648615.1 Saccharimonadales bacterium (SeqCode)
CATTGGTGGTGGCGGAAGTGGGGCGCAGGCGGTGGCGGTGGTCAGCAATGGAATGGTCGTCGCAGTCAATGTTCTGGCCGCTGGTTCCGCCTACACCAACGCGCCACTGGTCGTCATAGAGCCGCCTTTTATTCCCAATCCAGTTTTGGGTGTCGCGGGCATGTCGTTCCTTACCTTTTCTAATCTGACCATTGGCGGCGTTTATCAATTGCAGCAGTTGGCGGATGGATATTATTGGACAAACCAGCCGGTCAACTTCGCGGCAACAAACGCCGTTTATACGCAAATGGTTTCTGGTTTGATGGACAGCGGAGAATACCGGCTGGCGCTCAGTCCAGTTCCGACTCAGGCATTCGCCGTGCCGCAGGTGGCCAATGGATTTGTCGTTAGCGCAACGGTGACAGGCGGCGGTTCCGGCTACATCACCAACCCGCCAGTCAGCATTATTGGTTGGGGCACTAATGCCGGGGCAGTTTCCCAAATCTCCGGTGGTGTGGTAACGAATATCGCCATCACGAACGCGGGCATCGGCTACACCAACACGACAACGCTTGAAATCGGCCCACCGCCCGCTGCCGCTACATTGCCAACAATCCAACTGGTGATGCAGGTGGATTCCGCCAATCTGGCTCCATACGACAACTATCAGATTCAATTCACTCCGACGCTCGGCGCAACTTGGGGAAATTGGAATGGCGGATTATTCAGCCCGACGAGCGTGACCAATTCGCAGTACCTTTTCGTCACTAACGCCATCGGCTTTTTCCGCCTGCAATATGCGCCCTGACATTGTTTGTTTACAAAACAAAGATTTTGAAAAGCGGCGTGGTTACAGGCCCCATTGTTGGAATCGTCCACACTTTGGGAAACAACGGCTGCGCCTTGCCCAGAATTGTTGGTCTGGGGAATGGGTCGTTCAGTAAGTCCATGTCTCATGTGCCAGCGGCGCGGAATTTAGTTCCTGCCGGTGCAATCGCCAGAGGGGCAGGTACTTTTCCAGAATTGAAACGAAGCGGTCGTTATGATTCCTCTCAATCAAATGCACCAGTTCGTGGGCGACAATGTATTCCAAGCATTGCACCGGCTTCTTGGCAAGTTCGAGGTTCAACCAGATGCGCCGCGCTTCAATGTTGCATGTGCCCCACCGGGTTTTCATCTTCTTGACGCCCCACTCGGCGACCACCACGCCCAAAACTTTCTGCCATTTCTCAATGAGCGGCGGAATGAGTTCTTTAATCCGCTGGCGATACCACTGGTGCAAAATGCGGCTGCGCTGCGGGGCAGCGGTTTCTGGCCGCACCAGCAGTTCTAGCGTGGATTTATTGCGCAAAGCGACTCCGGCTGCTCCATCGTGCTTGACGACGCGCAGGCGATACCGTCGGCCAAGAAAATAATGGCTCTCGCCACTGACCATCTCGCGCGCGGACTGGCGGGGCTGCGCTTCAAACCGCGCCCGCTGGCGTTTGATCCAACCGAGTTTGCCGATTACCGCCAGCCGCACCGCCTCATCGCTCACCCGCAGCGGCGCGGCCACGCGCACGCGACCGTGCGGCGGATAGACGCCAAGATGCAGATTCTTGATGCCTTTGCGGACCACTTGCACCTGCAAACCGCTGACCGTGATTTTGCGGGGTTTAATACTCATTCTGTTTCTTCACCAATTCCAAAATGCGATCCACTTCCGCCTGCTGCTTCGCTTTTTCATCCGGCGGCTCTTCCCGTAGCGAACCAAATTGAGCCTCGTCCGGGTAAAGCACATCGTGGATCGCTTTTCGCATTTTCCGAATCTTGAAAATGTTGTCGTCCCGCCACCCAGCCTGCGCATTTTTTCGTACCGCCGTATCCACCGCCAGCGCCAGCGCCTCATTCTTGCCGAGATTGTCATACAGGGCTTTCTTCGCCGGTGTATCGAGCGATTTCGGATACGCCGCGCCGCCCGGCCCGCTCTTAACTTGCTTCGTCAATTCGACAATCTTCGCCAGGTAAACCGCGTAATCCAGCGCCGCCTGTTTGCGTAGCGCAATCAGGGCGTCCAGCAGCTCCGACATTTTCTCGTAATATTTCGGGTTGATCGGCGATTCATCAATGATGAGTTTGCGCACGTTGTTCTCGATGGTTTCGGCGACGGCTTCCTTGTTTTTCTTGATGCCCTTGGGCAATGCGTCCACTGCATCCACGCCGCGCTCAACGATGAGTTGGATCAGCGACAAATCATTGAATGCGGAAACCGTCTCGCTTTCTTCCGCCCGGATGTAGGCGTCAATCAAATGCCGCATCGCCGGTTCGTATTGCTTCAGGTCAATGGCGTCGCCGCTGTGCAGTTTCACTTCATTGCGGAGATTTTCGTAGAAGGTGACTTCCTTCTTGATCGCCTCTGCCTGTGCCTCGGTGTAACCGGCCTCGGTCATCTCGCTGGCCAGGTTGGCGTAGGCGCGCACCAGCGACGCCGTCAATTTGTAGAGCGATAAACGTTGCGGTTCGTTCGCCTTGAGCTGCGCCGCGTTGCCGGATTCTTTGGACGAGAAATAGCGCAGGTAGGCCGTTTGATCCTTTGGCACGTCCACCGGCTCGCACAATGCGCGCACCTGTTCCAGCGCATCCTCCAACCGTTCCTTTGCCTTGCCCAAACGATCTTCGAGCAAACCCGCCACGTCCTCCTTGTCGTAACCATCCAGAGCGCCGGAAGTGTAATCATGCACCGCGCCTTCGAGGCTCTGGAACAAATCTTTGTAGTCAACGATGTAGCCGTATTCCTTGTCGTCGCCGTCGAGCCGGTTCACGCGGCAGATGGCTTGGAACAAGCCGTGGTCGCGCATCTGTTTGTCAATATACAGATATGTGGCTGGCGGCGCGTCGAAGCCGGTCAGGAGTTTATCCACGACGATCAACAGCTTCATCTGCCCCGGTTCTTCAATGAATTTTTTCTTCACCGCCAACTCGAACTGCTCGACGCGGTTGACGGCCTTCTCCGGGGCTTCATTGAACCAATCGGCCAGCATCTTTTGATAAATGTCATACTGCTCCAACTTCTCGGTCTGGCCTTCGCCGGATTCCTCGCCTTTGATGCTGGTGGTGGACGGCACGTAGGAAGTGACGATGGCGCACTTGCCGTGCAGGTCGGTCTTGTCGAACAACTCGAAGAATTTGCACGCCTCGTAAATGCTGCCTGACACGAGCATCGCGTTGCCACGTCCACTGGCCAATCGGTCGCACTTCTCGAAATCCATCAAGATGTCGGCGGCGATGTTTTCCAGCCGTGACCGGCTCGACAGCACCTTCTGCATCGTGCCCCAACGCTGCTTGAGCTGCGCCTTGGCCAGATCGGTCAGCCCCTTGGTTTTCAACTCAAACCACTCATCAATCTTGCGCTGCGACGTGATGCTCTGGTCAATCTCACGCGCCTCGTAGCGCAAATCCAGCACCACGCCGTCCTTCACCGCCTCGTCAAACTTGTAGGTGTGGATGTAACGGCCGAAAATCTCGATGCTCTTTTGTTTGTCCGCCTTGAGCAGCGGCGTGCCGGTAAAACCGATGAACACCGCGCCGGGCAGAATCTCCTTCATCGCCTCGTGCAACTTGCCGGACTGCGTGCGATGGCACTCGTCCACGAATACGAACAGGTTGCCCTTGGGTTTGAAACCCGGCGGCAACGCCTTTTTCATCTGCGCGATAAACTCGTCGGCGTCGTCTTCATCCTCCCCGTTTTGTTTGCTGCCGAATTTGTGGATGAGCGAACAAATCAACCACGGCTTGGTTGAGTTGAGCGTGGCGATCATGTCCGCGCCGCTGTCGGTGCGGTAAATGTCCTCGTTCACGCCTTTGAAAACTTTTTCGATCTGCTCGTCCAGTTCCACGCGGTCGGTGATGACCAGCACGCGGGGATCGGTGACGTGTTCCCGAATCCACTTGGCCAGCCACACCATGACCAGGCTCTTGCCGCTGCCTTGCGTGTGCCAGATGATGCCGCCCTCACGCTTGTTCACGAACGACTGCGCGGCGCGCACGCCAAAATACTGGTTGTGACGGCAAAGTTTCTTCACCCCGGCATCGAACACGATGAAATCGTGGATAAGTTCAAGGAAACGCGCCTTGTTGCAAAGTTGCACGAGCGCCCGGTCGAGAGGATTCTCGATCTGGCTCTCCTCCTTCCAGGTGAGGTAATACTTTTCCGGCGTCTTGATCGAGCCGTAACGCAAACCCTCGGTGTCGTTGCCTGCCATGATTAACTGCACGGTGGAAAAAAACCGTTCGATGAAGATTTTCTTCTGGTTATCGAGGTTTTGGCGGATGCCCTCGGCCACGGCCACCGTGGACCGCTTTAGCTCCAGCACCCCCAGCGCAATGCCATTGACGTAAATTACTACATCCGGGCGTTTCTCGTGCGCCTTGTCATCGGCGGCGGTCACGGTCACTTCCTCAGCGATGGCAAAATCATTCTTTTCCGGCTGCTTCCAATCCACCATCCAGACGGTGACGTTGTTCTCACCCACGTCCGGCTTTACTTTGACGCCGTAACGCAACAGTTCATACACGGCCCGGTTGCGGTCGTAGAGGCTTTTGCTGGTGTCGCCAGCAACCTTGTCCAACTCATAAAGCACCTTGCCGATGAGCGCGTCGGTGTGGCCCTGCCTTTTGAGCCAGGCGCGCAAGAATTCCAGCTCAATGTTGCGGTTGCCTTCGCGTTCCTCCCAATTGCCGAGGAAGGCGTATCCCAGCGTATCGCGGAACAATTTCACCACCCGCTGCTGTGTCTTGCGTTCCTTTTGGCCGATGGTGCTCATGGAGCCGGTGTGAATTTATCCAGGATGGCGCGCTTGAACCACGCAGGAATCCAATCCGATTTCAATTCCAGTTTCCGGCCATCAGTGATTTCTGCGAGCCAAGTGTGTTTCTTGTCTTCGTTGTACGCGGAGTTGTCGAACACATAAGCGCGATTCGTGTGCCGGATGGCGCCCATCAACAAATCAAGTGAACGATGGTAGCGTGGCGCGATCCGGTCTTCGGGCACATTGTGGCCTTTCAGCCCAACGCGGTTACGGACGCGCGAAATATTGATGGCCGGGTCGTCCGTCGCCACGAAATACAAATACGTTCGATAACCCGCCGCCTGCGCCTGCGCCAGCAACGCCACTTTGCTCTCGTGCGACATCACCGTCTCAAAGGTAAACGAAACCCGCTGCGCCAGCAGTTTTTGGCGGAGAAAATCAGCCGCCACCGAAGCCAGGTAGGAATTCACCGCCACCTGACCAAAGACCAACCTCCCATCGGCGAAGGTCACTTGCCTGGCCGCTGCCGATAAATTTGCGGAACGCAAAAACTCCGAGCCGGTAAAAAACGGCAGCGCCTCCGCCGCCGTCGTGACTACCTCATAGGCGGAAAAATCCAGAAAACCCTGGCGGCTGATGTCTGCCTCGATCTCGTCCGCGTTCAGATACAAACCCAGCAAGGTGGGCGGCAGGTAAGACTTCAACGTGCTTTTGCCTGACCCATTCGGCCCGGCGAACATGCGCATCCGTGGCGTGGTCGCGCTCACCGGATTGTGAAGATGCTCCCCGATACAACTTGAGTGGGCGGCTCGATTTTCTTCACCGGCACACGGTGGCCATCAGGAAAGACTTCGTAGATCACGCCATCCCGCGATTCCAGCACGCTCTGACCCGAGGCCAGCACCTGCGCCCGCGCTGCCGCGAAGGCCGAGCCGGAGACGGCGGGGAACTGACTTTCGAGTTTTTGAATATCTTGGTCTGACATGGCTAACCTTTTCTGTTTTGAGTATAAAGCAACTGGCGGATTACAGCAACCGCGTCCTCCCAATCAGCAGTTCTTGCATCCTGCCTTGGCTGAGGACGGATTTCTGCGGACAGCACTCGGATTTAGTTTGTTCAGTCATGGCTGAGTTCAGCTTCCAATCGTTTACCTTTTCTGCCATTGCAAGGCCCACACAATGCCTGGAGATTTCCCAGGACCGTTAGGCCACCCCGCGCCGCTGGCAAGACATGGTCCGCGTGCAACCTGGCCACAGGAAACTTGCGCTCACAATGCTGACACCTATTACCATCACGTTGAAAAGTCGCCATTCGCAATGACCGGGAAACTTCCCGGCAATACTCTCGGTTCCGCCCATAGTTGGGGGCGTTCCTATCCACCGGCGACAACCGCTTGCGCCCGGCGATCACGGCGCGGCGCTCGGCCTTGGTCATGGGGATATTGAAGGCATCCATGATGCGGTAAAACATCGGATGAACCCGGTTCAACAGCGGAAACAAATACTTCGTCACCTGTTTCATTAGCTCAGCCTCTGCTGTGGCCTGAAAATTATGGTAGAAGCAAAAGGATCGCTCGGTTTCCCTTAACTGGAAACCCGGCAGCCGAACGCGAGACAACTCATGGCGCACCCGGTTGATCATTTCCTCGCGTTCGTGGTAAATCCGAATTTTATTCATGTAAAATGCGATGGAGAAATTCTCCGTCGCTGACCCCGCCATCGTTCCGAAGGGATCGTGCTGAACTTCAAATTTGAAATGATGCCGGTGGAAGATGGTGGGCTGGGCGCGATCCCAGATATGGTATTGCAATACCCTGGTGTCGCTCCCGTGACGAACGAACGTGTTACTGGCTTTCAACCGGTCACGGATGGCCGGATCAAGCACCTCGGACGCATCCTCAATCTTGCCATTGATGAGATCAGAAATCGGACGGAAAAGCTCCGCGAGCGACTCTTTGGTGAAAGCTTTGCTCATACCAGCCGCGTTCTCCCGGTCAGCAATTCCTGCATCATGCCCTGCTTGAGGGCGCGGGTCTTGGCGCGGCGCTGCTCCAACGCCGCCAGCTCCGCGTCCATGTCCGTTAGCACCTCGGCGATGGCGTTTTGTTCGACGCGCTCGGATGGCACGTTCAATTTGAAAGCTGCAAGAGCCGTCTTTTGAATGTTGGGCAAACCAGAGCCAACACGAAGGCCCATGATTGCAGTTTGCTCTCCTTTCAGCGCGTGATACAAAAAATGGTTTTCAATTTCCTTGGGCACGACCGCATAACAATGGCCACCACACCAGAACGACTGTGACATGAACTGGACGTAACCGCAGGAGTTACCACCTTCGCTGATGGCAATGGTGTTGGCAGGAGTATTCGATTTATCGGTGTAACTTGATGCGGAGATGCCGCCGTTGAAATGTGGGAAATGTCCATCCGGGTTTGTCTCGCTGCTATGTAGCTGCGTTCCTTTTGAAACCGTCGCAATTTCAGCAACCGTTTTCACTTCCCACTCGCCGTGGAAACCGGGGAGGCGGGTTTGGCCGGTGAGGAGTTGCTGCATGGCAGCCAGTTTGAGGTCGCGCTTCTTGGCGATGAGCTGGTCCAGCGCGCCGAGCAGCGCATCCACATCGCTCAACCCCACCGCGATGGCACGTTGTTCGGAAGGTGGCGGCAACTGCACGCAAATCTCCAACAGCTTGCCAGGAGAAGTGTGCTTTACCTTTGTGCCCGCCGCAGTTTCTCGAACCTTGGCCCGGTAGCTGGGCGAATTAAACACGTAAAACAAGAAGCCCAATTCTATTTCCGACGAGAGCGATTTCACCCTGCCAAGTCGCTGATTGTGAAGGTAGCCATGCTCCTTGGGAATGACTGCTGCGCTTCCCAGCAAGCCGTCGGCTTGTTCTGTCATTGCAACAATCAAGTCGCCGGGTTGGAGAACATAATCGGCAGGTACTGGACCGTCGTAATACTTTTGCTTCTCTCCAATGTCTCGGAATCCGCCCGCTTCGTAGAAGTGACCGGGGGTTGTCAGCCGATGCGATCCTTGACCTGCGAAATGCTCGCTTGCGAAAGGAAAGCCGTGCGCAATGCCGATCCTCCCTTTCAGCGGACTCGCGTTCCACTCGTCTGGAATCACCCCCGCCTCGGTCTGCTTGTAGCCGGGCTTTACTTCCATACCGCCCTCATTTTCTTGAGGTGTTCGCCCACGCGGGCGGCGAGCGTCGCCACATCGCTGGTAAGCTGTGGCAGCGGGGTGGCGTAGCGTTCGGCCAGTTGGCGGATGCGCCCCGTGAGTGTCTGCGACACGCGGTCCAGTTCGCCCTGCACGGCGGCGGAAATCGTAGTCAGCCATTTGTCATCCACCACCAGTGTCTTGATTTCGTCCTCGGTCAGCTTGCCATACTGCGCCGCGACCTTGAGCAGCAATGCTTCCTGCGCGTCGCTGGCCTTCGCGCTCGCGACGGCAGCCTGTTTGCTCAGTGCGAGAT
>DASRLE010000556.1:0-18770 GCA_035648615.1 Saccharimonadales bacterium (SeqCode)
CCCAGGCGCATCAACGAGAGAAGGTTCATGGTTTCCTTCGAAGTGATGCTGTGCGCGTTGGCCAGGATGCCGTAGGCCCGCCCAATGTGGTTGAAAACAATTTTGGGCTTTTTCTCCAGCAACATGCCCCGGGCGTTTTCCTCATGCTCGATAATCTGCAAGAGCACTTTGTTGAGACGCTCGACGATGTCCATTTCCACTTCGCCCAAGGTCATTTGGTTGGAAACCTGAAAGACGTTGCCCAGCGCTTCGGTGCCTTCGCCGTAAAGTCCGCGCACCGCCAGCCCCAGTTTGTTGACCGACTGAATGATCTGGTTGATTTGCTCGGCCAAGACCAGCCCCGGCAAATGCAGCATGGCGCTGACCCGGATGCCCGTGCCGAGGTTGGTCGGGCAGGCGGTCAGATAGCCCAACTCCGGGCTGAAGGCGTAATCGAGCCGCCGTTCCAATTCCGTGTCCACCTGGTCGATGGCCATCCAGGCCTGTTTGAATTGAAGGCCGGGACGCAAGGCCTGCATGCGCAAATGATCCTCTTCGTTGATCATGACACAGAGGGATTCCTCTTTGTTGAGCACCAGGCCGCTGCCGGCGTTTTTGGCGGCGTGCTCGCGGCTGATCAGGTGGCGTTCCACCAAAATTTGTTTATCGAGCAAACTGAGGTTGTCCATCGACTCGGCAAAAGCGCCGTTCAACTGGGGCAAACTTTCTACCGCTGGCCGGATGCTTTCCAAGGCCTTGACCCGCTCGGCCTTTTTGGCCCAGCCGGGAAAAGCGAGGGAGCGCAGATTGCGAGCCAGTCGAACGCGGCTGGACATGACAATGCGGTCATGCGGGCCGGTGCGGCGCGCGCTGTCGGCAGGCGGACTTAGAAATTCATGAATAGTCATGGAATCAACTCGAGGCCATTTCGTCGATCTGCTCTTTGGTGTTCTTTATTTCGTCGCGCAGGCTGGCGGCGAGTTCGAAATCCTCGGCCGTCACCGCCTTATCCAACTTTTTCTGCAAATGCTTAAGGCGATCATTGAGATCGCGGTTTTGACGCAAGGCTTGCGGGACCTTCCCGACATGCTTTGTGCCTTTGTGCATGGATTTGAGCAAACCCTCCAAGCCCTCGGCAAAGGTAGTATAGCACTGCGCGCAACCCAGGCGGCCGGCTTTTTTGAAATCGGTCTGGGTGAACCCGCAATGCGGGCATTTCAATTCCTCGCCCGTGCTCGATTGGGCGATTTCCTGCGAAGCTCCCAGGCCAAGCAGTAAATCCGCCAGCGAAAACCCGGCGGGATCGTTGACCCCCTTTTGTTTGGCGCAATCCTCGCAGAGATCGACCTTTTGCATTTTGTCTTCGACAATCTGCGTCAGATGAACCTTGGCGGGGTTCTGTTTGCAAAACATACAGAGCATACGCTTTAAGGTGCCATATTATATGCCGCCCGTCACTCAAATATCGGCTCGCCCGATATTTTTGTTAAGGCGTGGTATTGGGTGATCAATTTTGCGGTGACCGGACCGGGCTTGCCTGAACCGATGACCCGGCCGTCGATCTTGACCACCGCAATGATTTCCGCGCCCGTTCCAGTGAGAAAGCATTCGTCGGCGTTGAAAAGATCGTAGCGGGTCAAGTCAGGTTCGCTGACTGTCACGCCGCTTTCCCGCGCCAGGTCCATGACCACACCGCGAGTAATGCCATAGAGAGCGCCCGCCGAAAGTGGCGGAGTGAAAAGGTGGCGGCCCTTGACGGCAAAAATATTGTCGCCAGTGCATTCGGAGACGAAACCCTGCGCGTTGAGCATGATGGCTTCTTCGCACCCGCCGTTGATCGCCTCAATTTTCGCCAAAATGTTATTGAGATAATTGAGCGACTTGATGGCGGGATTGAGGGCGCTATGCAAATTGCGCACTGTGGGCACCGTGATGATTTCCAAACCCCGCTGATAATGTTCCGGCGGATAAAGCTGAATTTTGTCGGCGATGATGATGACCGACGGCTGCTTGCATTTATACGGATTCAAACCGAGCGAGCCGACGCCGCGAGTGACGACGAGCCGGATGTAGCCATCGCGCAATTTGTTTTGGCGGCAAGTCGCCACGACGGCCTGCATCATTTCTTCGCGCGACAAAGGAATAGTGAGCAAGAGCGCGTGCGCCGAACAAAAGAGCCGCTCGATATGCTCGGCCAGCTTGAAGACGCGGCCATGATAAGCCCGAATGCCTTCAAAGACCCCGTCGCCGTAAAGCAGCCCATGGTCGAAGACGGAGATCTTGGCGTTTTTCTCGTCGTAGAATTTGCCGTCGATATAAATTTTCATCGGTCAAATATACGAAATTACGAAAATTCCGCAGGGCTGGCGAGTTTATTTTAGCCGAGGATTTGCTTCGTTTGCTCAGAGCGTGGCGCGGGCGCCGCCTTGCCACTTGGACCAGCCTTGCATCAACCCTTCCATGGTCGGAGGTTTGACAATGTAGTCGATGGCGCCGGTGGCGAAGGCGCTTTCCCGATCGCGCGGCATTTCGGAGGAACTGATCATCACACACGGGATCTGCCGCAGGTGCTCCTGGCCTTTGAGCCAATTGAGCACGTCAATACCGGTGGCGTGCGGCATTTTGATATCCAAAAAAATCATCGAGGGCAGCGGATGCGCCGAGCGATCGTCGTAGGGAGGTTTGCCTGAAAGATAGTCGATGGCCACCTGACCGTCCGAAACCGCAATGACCTCCGCACTGATGTGGGCCTTCTTCAGGGCGCGCTTGAAGAAGAACACATCATTCGGCTCATCTTCGGCCAAAAGAATCATCGTGTTCACCTTGGCCCAGCCTACCCCCTGTTGAATCAAAACGTAAGAACTCTGTTTTAGGAAATGGCAGGCTTGTGGACTGAAGGAAAATCCTTCTCCAAGAGACGGATTTTACCTGAGCGAGAACTGTTTGGCGCGAGCGGGCCAATCAATGCATCCGCCACCACAAAGCCAAGAGGAAAACGCCGGTCAATCCTCCCAGTGGAACCCAGACCCAATCCAATGTCATCCAGCGGCGGCGCAGTCCATTTTTGTTGGGGCTGAACAAAAAGAAAATCGCGAGAGAATAGAGCAAGAGAAAAAAAACGGCCAAGGCGGCGACCGGGATAATGGGTGCGAAGGTTCTCAGGTTCATGGGCGCTAATTTTGCTCCAGTCTGGCTGACCCGTCTAATTTTGTCTGCGAGGCAAGATTGGTTTTAGTTGTAGGGCGAGACCTTACGTCCGAAGCCCTCCAGCGCCTTATCTGAATCATCGGGCGCGGCTTCGGGTTGGTTCAACTCTTCGCACCGCGCCAGGATGTGTCCGACTGTGATCAGTAAATCGCTCGGATTCAACGGTTCGACCAATCCTTTATTAGCCGCTTCCCGGCGCAACGCGTCGGGCATTAAGCGGTGGGCTCGAGGCTTGAGCAAGAGGGTTGGCAGATGCGTGGTGGAAGGCAATCGGCGCAAAATATCCAATACGGTCGAGCCATCCATATCGGGCAGGACAGTGTCAAGAATGATCAAATCCGGGGTGAGAAGGCGCGCCATTTTAATGGCGTCCAACCCGCCGCCTGCCGTGCAAACTTTATGACCCGCCAGGGTTAAAGTGATGGGAAGTGCGTCGAGAACATCGCTTTCACAAGCGACCAACAGAATTTGTTTAATCATCTCTTTGACTTATCAAGCTTAAGCGCGCCTTACAACGGCGGCAGGACGAAGATCAGGTTACGTTTTGGCGTCGCCGTCCCGGGCGATTTTTCATTCGAGACGCAGGCACTGAAAGCGGTGGGGTCACGTCTGAATGGCAGGTAGTTAAGTGCGTGCGATGAGTTCGGAAATAGGGACTCAAGCGACTCAAGGGAACCCCGAGTTTTGTTGACGACTGTTGATTCGTGGATCGGCCTTAAGTAGGATAACATCACTATGGTGGAGATCGGCATTATGTTGGGCCCGGCTTCGCTTGTGATTTTTCTGGTTTCCTTTTTCAGCGGAGATCGCGTTGTCCGCTGCGCTTTGCTCGTTGCTTCGGGGTTGCTTTTTCTTGTTTTCGCGGTGTTCGTTGTTGTTCTCGAGTTTGGTCCAGACGGGCGGCCCAAGAAAGAAGGGCTGCAAGCGAGTTATCGAGCGGCCTTGAGAAATGCGACGAACTCGATTCCCTGCGCCGCTGAGTTCGCCCGGCTTTTTCCCAACGCGAAGTGCGGTCTGAGTTACTACATCGGTGGCGCGGGACCGCCCAGTTTGTCCATGGATGCCGATCTTTATGGGAGATACGAACTCTTCATGGGACCCGTCCTTGTCACTTTTGACGCGACGCGGCGCGAGGTCACCAGTTCTGGAAAGCCGGAGTTCGTTTTGCGAGAGATAACCGGGCTGCGAAAAATCCGCAAAGCCGGCTCGCTCGGCGCCGTGACAAATTGGAGCGTCAGCTATAATCCAGACGGTCAGCGAAGGTTTGGAGCGGGCGAATGGCAAAAGGTTGTCGCCGCCCAAGGAGATTTTTCCGTGATCGGATACAGACTCATCACAAATAATCCGGTGCCTGGTTTGCGTGAATACCGCGATGGACGACCGCGCGAGTGAGAGGTCATTCCCTCCAAGGCGTCAATCCTCTTTTTTAGCCTTGACCGGGGCTTTCTTTTTGTAGGGAGAATGGAGGTTGAAATAAACGCCGCATAAGGGCCGTTCGTTTTCGGTTTGACTGAGGATGATCGTGACTTGCTTGTCCAGGGCGATGCCGTGCCGAAGGTGCGGACCCCGGCTGACGTAGGCGCGAATGGCCTTGTCCATCAGGGACTGGAGGGCGCTTTGGCAATCTTCGGGCGCCTTGTCAAGACACACGATAAACTTATCGTAGTTCTTGAGCGCCTCGGCGATTTCCGCCTGAAATGTTTCGACCGTCAAATCCATATTAGTCGTCCGATGCCCGAATGGCGGCCGCTTTTCGCGGCCCCAAAAGAGCGTGGCCAAGCCGTATCATAGTCGCTCCCTCCTCAACCGCCACTTCAAAATCACCGCTCATCCCCATGCTCAGATGGGGCAGGGGAGCGCCGAGAATATCTTCACAAGCGCTTTTTAACTCTCGCAAGCGCTGGAAGACCGGGCGCACTTTTTCCGGTTCAGTGGTCCAGGGGGCCACGGTCATCAGCCCGTGGACTTCAATTTTCGGCAACCGGTTTATTTCCGCCAGGTCCTGCGTCACCTTTTCCGGCGGATAACCGAACTTGCTCGACTCGCCCGCAATATTGACTTCGAGAAGGATGGGCATCGTCTTGACCGATTTCTCCGCCCATTTGTTGATCTCGCGCGCCAGCTCAAGGCTGTCCACGCTCTGGATCATTTCAAAAAAATGGACGGTGTCGCGGCACTTGTTCGATTGCAGATGGCCTATCAAATGCCAGCGAATCCGGTTGGGACACTGGCTGATTTTTATTTTCGCTTCCTGCACACGATTTTCGCCAAACAGAACCAGCCCCAACTCGCTGGCCGCGCGCACGACTTCGGCCGGATGCCCCTTGCTCACCGTCAGCAGCGTCACGGAAGCGGGATCGCGCCCTACCCGCTGGCAAGCAGCCGCGACTCGTTGCCGCACGTTTCTCAGATTGTCGGCGATATCCATAAACCGGCGGTTTCGGGAAAGCCGCGGAGAATGTTCATGCTCTGGACGGCTTGGCCACTGGCGCCTTTGGTGATGTTGTCCAATGCGCTCATCACAATCAACCGTCCGGTGCGCGGATCGAGACGCCAGGCGATTTCGATCATGTTTGTGCCGGTGACATTTTTGGTGTCGGGCAGCGCTTTGCCTTCGAGGAGGCGGACAAACGGCTCTTGGCCGTAAGCTTTTTCATAGCATTGCGCGATCTGCTCGGACGACGCTTTTTCCGGGGTAAGATACAGCGTGGTCAAGATGCCGCGATTGACCGGGATCAAATGCGGCGAAAATTGAATGATGACCGGCAGGCCCGCCGCCAAACTTAATTGCTCCTCAATTTCAGACAAATGCCGATGCTTGGGGATTCCGTAAGGCCGCATGCTCTCATTGCATTCGGCGAAAAGATAATCGCGCTCCACCTTGCGTCCGGCCCCGCTGACGCCACTCAACGAATCGGCAATGATGCCATCACTTTTGATCAATCCCGCTTTCAGCAAAGGCATCAACGGCAGAAGAATGCTCGTTGGATAGCAGCCGGGCGAAGCGATAAGCGCGGCATTTTTGAGAGCGGCGCGATTCCACTCCGGCAAACCATAGACCGATTGTTCGAGCAAGGCCGGGGCGGGATGTTCGTGGCCGTAAAACTCTTGGTAAACCGCCGCGCTTTTCAGCCGGAAATCCGCGCTGAGATCAATCACCTGGCAACCGAGGTTCAGCAACGGCGCGGCAAATTCGGCGGCGACTCCATGCGGCAAAGCCAGGAAAACTACTTCAGCCATCTTGGCCAGCAATTCCACATTCGGTTCGCTAAAGCGCAACGCCCGGCAAAACGGGTCGTTGCCATGACGCGGGAAGACCTGGGCCAGAGTTTGGCCGGCATATTGACGGGAAGTGACTGCGGCTAGTTCAACGTGGGGGTGTTGCAGAAGCAGACGCACCAACTCCTCACCGGAATAACCGGACGCGCCCACAATGGCAACTTTGATCCGAGGAATCACGTTACGAATAAACCGACCCAACTGCGCCCATAGCGCACTGCCGACCGATTAACGCTTGCTGTACTGGAAGCGTTTGCGAGCGCCGGGCTGGCCGTATTTCTTGCGCTCCCTCATGCGGGGATCGCGGGTCAGATAGCCGGCGGACTTGAGGGCGGGACGCAGGGCCGCATCGACGGTCAACAAAGCGCGCGCAATGCCGTGCCGCATCGCTCCAGCCTGGCCGGCCGGGCCGCCGCCTTCCAAAGTGACGCGCACGTCATACTTGGCGACAGATTCCGTTGCGGCCAGCGCCTGAGTGGCCATGGTGCGCAAGGTGTCGGTGGGAAAATAATTTTCGAAGGGCCGGCCATTGATGGTGATCTTGCCGGAGCCAATGGCCAGGCGAACGCGGGCCACAGCGGTTTTGCGGCGTCCAGTGCCGAGGAATTCTTTAGTGTCTGCCATGATAAAAAATAGTTAGCGGGTTGGGATCATTCGATCACTTGACGGCGGTCAACGTGGCCGGTTGCTGGGCGGCATGAGGGTGCTTGGCGCCTTTATACACTTTCAACTTGGTCATCAGGACGCGGCCCAGGCGATTTTTCGGGACCATGCCGCGCACGGCGTGTGTGATCAATTTCTCGGGCTGCTTGGCGCGAACCTGGGCGACGGTTCGATACTTCTCGCCGCCTTTCCAGCCGGAATAAGACATGAATTCCTTGTCGGACTCCTTTTTGCCCGTCAGCCGGATTTTTTCGGCATTGATCACCACCACAAAGTCTCCGGCATCCAGGTGAGACGTAAAAATGGGCTTGTCCTTCCCGCGCAAAATATTGGCGATTTGGACGGCGAGGCGTCCGAGAATCGCGCCATCGGCATCGACGACGTGCCATTTGCGTTGGTCTAAATTATTCTTAGGCAAAAATGTTTTCATCAATTCCCACACAGGGAGCGGTGAACCTATCAAACGCACGCCCGAAGTCAATAGACAAAAAAATCATAATCCGGACGAAGTTTCATTGGCAGGGCAGCGCAACAGCCTCTGCGAAGTCCCAACATCGGAAAGACAGGCAAAAAAATTGGGGGCAAAAAAATTCTGATTCCGATCTTTTTGCCCCCATTTTTTGCCATTTAAATTGAACCAATCGATTCTTCTGAGTTAAGGCCCAGGACAGCTTGTGGTGGATGTGATCCTGCTTTCTCACCTTGATTATAGTCCAAGGCAGTGTCGCACTGCAGTTTCAACCTTGGCGAGAATTGCATCCGAGACTTTGTCTGCGGGCGGCCCCGCGAATCGTCCTTGATCAAGCGAGCGCAGTTGAAAACACAGAAACACTGTCTCGAGAGGCAAGCCGCTTTCCGCAGGTGGAATTCGCACATTGCTGGAATAATCGCGCGCGACCTTTTCGCCTTTGGTACCCACTACCACAGAAACGACCAAGGGAAGACGGTTGATCGCATCTACCGAGATGACCAGAACGGGTCGGAGGCCAGCCTGTTCGCGACCTTGAACGGGATTGAGATTGACCAAGTAAATTTCTCCCCTCCGAATGGCTATCAGATTTTCCCCAAACCGTCTGCTTCAGCGACGCTGAACTCGGTACTAATAAGGCTAAACTCTCTTTGTATTTCTGGATCCCTAGCCATCGCTTCCAATTCGGATTCCCACTTGTCTTCACCTTGAACGAAACCCTTGCGCATCTGTTTAACGAGTCGTTCGAGTACGGTCAATTGACTCGCGGGTGATAGCCGGGCGAATTGGCTTTCGATTTCGTTCTCGGCGGACGCTATCATGTCGTTCCCATAATTGTATCGCTCTTTGGTGAAGTCAAGCCAGTAAGCATTGCGCCAGGATACGGCGAACGGCCTTTCGATCTACGCGCGGTCGATTCCGTCTTGATGTCAATCGAGCGCCCGCGCTAGTGTGTTCTAATGTCATTACGCCGGAAAATTTTCGTCGGCATGGCTGCGATTGTGGCCGGCGCGATGGTTTGCTTCGGGTGCCAACTCGTTTACACTTGGCAACATATACCCGAGGCTTACGCGGCATGGGATACAGGGACACTGCTGGTCGCTTATATGAAAGCAAATGACAACCGATGGCCTTCTTCGTGGGACGATCTGTTGTCCGTGACGAATCGCTAGCCCGCCGTCCTCTTGGAGATGTACGGGAGGCGAACGAGTGAAACAAACTACGCAGGCTCGTTGCGCGAGCGAGTCACCATTGCTTGGAACTTTGATCCCAAAACGGATTTAAAGAGTCGGCCCGTTACACGATCTGACGGACATGCCTTCCGCATTCTTTGGCAGGGTGGCGACCCGAATCAGATGATTCGCGCGCAACTCAAACTCAAAGGCAGCAACCTGGTCAATGCCAGCGGAACTCAAAAACAGCCTGGGCCTTAGTTAATGAGAGAAAGCCAGAATAAGCTGATTTCGATTTTTGCCGCAAAAGTAAAACTGGGAATGCTTATGGATGAAGAGATACCGATTCCTAATCGACCCCTTACGGTCAAGGAGCAGGCCATCGCCGCTAAATTGAGCGACGCCGGCCTCAAGAGCATCGATGCTACGATTTTAGGGAACTGTTCGGACTGGTGGAAGAAAGTCGCATCGGTAGTTTTATCAACCGTGAACGCCCTTGAAAACCAATACCCGGATCTACCGCATGTCTTCTACGCCCAACGCTTAGGCCAGCTTGTGAAGGAGGGGCGTTTGGAATCTCGAGGCAATCTTTTATACATGCGGTTCAGCGAGGTCCGGTTGCCAAAGCCTTCGAGTTCCGGGTCTGTGATGGAATGACGCAAAAATATCAAATCAAGGGACCCGCGACACGGATCAAGTTGGCGCAGCGCAACAGCATCTGCGAAAGTCCCAACGCCGGAAAGAGAGGCAAAAAGATGGGGGCAAAAAAATTCTGATTTCAATCTTTTTGCCCCCATCTTTTTGCCTCTCTTTCCGCTGCACAGGTAGGGACGGCTACTGGGACGGCTACTGGGCCGACTGAACGGCGCAGACTGTGATCCCTGATTAGGCGCTGGCGGGTAAATTTTGCCGGTGTTCAGGTCCAAATCGGCCCGTTCAGGAAATCTTTTCAAGCCCGGCACCCCTGTTTTCTAAAGTGGAACGATCTCTGCTTCACTAGGGCGTGCGGAAAATTCCCTACGTTCGGGTTGTCTGTTGCGTGGTCTGGCTGGCGGTCAGCGGCGCGGGCTTTGCCGTCCTGTCCAAGTACCAGAACACCAGCGGTTCGAGTGGGCCAACGCCGTCTGATTGGCCGAGTCAAGCGCGTGTAACGCTTGATCAAACGCGCGATACGCTCATTATGTTTGTTCACCCTCAGTGCTCGTGCAGCACGGCCAGCATCGAGGAGTTAAATCGGCTGCTGGCGCGGCGTTCTGAGAGCGTCAACGCCCAGGTGTGGTTCTTTAGACCCAAGGCATTTCCAACCAATTGGACGCAGTCAAGTCTCTGGCGGGCGGCGGCGGCCATTCCCGGAGTGACGGTTCAAGAAGATGTTGATGGCACCCAGGCGCGGTTGTTTGGGGCGGAAACTTCGGGTTTTGTTTTGCTTTATGATCCACGGGGAAAACTTCGCTTTAAGGGAGGGATTACCGGCAGTCGCGGCCATGCCGGTGACAATGAGGGCGAAGACACAATTGTCTCATTATTGGCCGGTCAGGAGACTGGTTTAAGTCAAACACCGGTTTACGGGTGCTCCTTGCTTGGCAAATGCCGTGTCCGTGTCCCATAAGATTTCCAATGAACTGCTCAATTCCACAAACCATGACCGGCGCAGGCTCTATTCCCGAACGGATCGCTCAACTATTCCAGGAACAACATCAGAGCATTATCAAACACACGGACCGGCTGTTTGCGCGTTTGATGATATTTCAATGGTTTTTTGGCTTGGCGCTGGCGTGGTGGGTTTCTCCCCGAACTTGGGCGGGCACGGTGAGCCGCGTTCATTTTCACGTCTGGGCGGCTGTCTTCCTCGGCGGTGTCGTCACGATTGTCCCGGTGCTGCTGGCCCTTTGGCGGCCTGGAGAGGCCTTGACGCGCCATTCCATTGCCGTTGGACAGATGCTCATGTCCGCGTTGTTGATTCATTTGACTGGCGGCCGAATCGAAACGCATTTCCATGTGTTCGGGTCGCTGGCGATTCTGGCCTTTTACCGGGATTGGAGAGTGTTGATTTCTGCCACTGTCGTCGTGTTTGTCGATCACCTGCTGCGCGGATATTTCTGGCCGCAATCCGTTTTTGGCGTTTTGAACGCGTCGGTTTGGCGGTCGTTTGAACATGCGGGATGGGTCGTTTTTGAAGTGACATTTCTAATCATATCCATCCGTAAGAGTTTGGAGGAGATGAATTTGGTCGCCGAGCGCCAGGCCAGGCTGGAGGCTCTCAAGGATGACATCGAGCGGACGGTGGCGGAACGCACGGCGGAGCTGGCCAAGGCCAACGAAAAGTTGCAGTTGGAAAACGCCGAGCGCAGCCGGGCCGAGCAAAGGTTGCACACCGAGTATGCCATTAGCCGGATCTTGACCAAATCACCCTCGTGGGATGCGGCCGTGCGGGAAGTCATTCAAACTTTTTGTGGGATTATGAATTGGGACGCGGGAGCGTTTTGGAAGACCGATCAGCAGGAGGGTGTCCTGCGCTGCGGGGAAATGTGGAGCGCGCCCAGTGTTGAGTCCGGCGAATTTAAGGCCCTGAACCAGAAAATGGCCTTTGGGCGAAGCATCGGGCTGCCCGGCAGAGTCTGGGCCTACGGTCAAGCCGCCTGGATTCCCGACATCGTGCAGGATTCGAGTTTCCCACGCATCCTTCCCGCCAAGCCGGGCGAATTGCACACTGCGGTGGCGTTTCCGATTCTCATTGGCGGCAGCGTGGTCGGCGTCGTCGAATTTTTCAGCCGCGAGATTCGTGAACCCGACGGGGATTTGTTGATGTCGCTGAGCAATATTGGCAATCAACTTGGCCAATTCTTTGAACGCAAACGCATGGAGAGCCAGTTGTTTCAATCGCAAAAGATGGAAACCGTCGGCCGCCTGGCTGGAGGCGTCGCGCACGATTTCAATAATCTCCTGACCGTCATTGGCGGTTATTGCGATCTCTCTGTCATGCAACTCCCGGAAACGGATCCCCTGCAAGGGAACATTGTCGAAATTCAACGCGCGGCCAAGCGCGCGGGCGCTTTGACCGGCCAGTTGCTCGCCTTCAGCCGCAAACAGGTGCTTCAGCCGCGTGTGCTGAGTTTGAACGAAGTCCTGCACAACATGGAAAGAATGTTGCGCCGCCTGATTGGCGAAGACATCGACCTCTCCACCGTCTTTGATCCCTCGCTCGGCCACGTCAAAGCCGATCCAGGCCAAATCGAACAGGTGATAATGAATTTGGCGGTCAATGCCCGCGACGCCATGCCGCGCGGCGGCAAGCTGACCATCAGCACCAGTAACGTCACGCTCGATCAAAAGACCATCCTGCGCAATCGCGCGCTCGAGGTCGGCGAATATGTCATGCTGGCCATCAGTGACAACGGCATGGGGATGACCGAAGATATTCAGTCCCACCTCTTCGAACCCTTTTTCACCACCAAAGGACTGGGCAAAGGCACCGGGTTGGGCCTGGCGACCTGCCATGGCATTGTCTGCCAGAGCGGGGGAGACATTCGCGTTTACAGCGAATTGAATTCCGGCACGACGTTTAAAATTTATTTGCCGCGCACCGATGCGGCGCTGGACACCGCGGGCGCGAACGACTCAAAAGCGTTGTCCAACGGGAACGAATCAATTCTGGTCGTTGAAGATGAACCCGCAGTCAGGACCCTCGCGGTCCTGATCCTGAGACAGCGCGGGTATCGGGTTCAGGAATCCAGCAACGCTTTCGAGGCTCTGGAATTGATTCGCCGGAGCGCGCCATTTCACCTCGTGCTGACGGATGTAATTATGCCACAAATGAGCGGCAAGGCGCTCTGTGATCAAATCATGAGCCAAGTGCCGCAGACCAAAGTGCTCCTGATGTCTGGTTATACGGATGATGCCCTGGCCCATCACGGGGTTTTGGATGAAGGACTCTCGTTTCTGGAAAAACCATTTTCTCCCGGACAACTCACCCGCAAAGTGCGCGACATTCTGGACGAGCCAAGGCCGGCGCGATCCATTCGCAGCAACGGCAACGGCAGAGTCTCGGAGATGATGACCAATTAAAGCAGCGGAACTTCGGCAGTGTCGCCTTCGGGTTGCTTGAAACGGAGCAGTTGACGGCCGGACTTTGCCTCAACCTTGCAGGATCGCGCCAGCGCCGGCATCTTGTCCGGCGGGACCTCGACATACAAGACGGCGATGCGGTGCGCCACCTCTTCGCCCGCCGCGAACTGTTGGGGTTGGGCAGAATAGGAGCCATAAAGAATATCAGCGCAGACGGAAATTCCCGGCGAATATCCGGCGGCTTGGGCATACTTCATGCCCGATCCAGTCACCATGACGATTCCCAGTCTGCCATCCACGCTGGCCCAAGATCCCGTAAGGTCAACGGGCCGGCGCGGCTTTGGCCAGTCAAAAACTGTTTCGCCCTGCTGGCCGGACACAGTCCGTGTGCCCCCGGTGATTTCGTCATTCTCGATGCCAATTGGAACGCCCCGGTCCATTTTCACGGTGACATTCGTCAGTGCGGTGACGCGGTCCTGATAAATCAACGTTTGATCCCCAATCGAAGTCACGGTGATCAATTGTTTTAGTCGCCGGCCGTTGATCAACACCGTGCCGGTTGTTTCAAAGCCGTCCGGCGTTTTTTTCCACGAATGGTCGAGGACCTTCGGTTTGGCCTTGTCCGGAGTGGTCAGATCAAAGGAGCCGACCAAGCCATTTATGATGGGAACCGTGAAATCGGGATTGCCCTCGTGACCTTCCCCGATCGGAATAAGCTCGCCCATAATTCTGTTCTTCCAGGAAAACGACGCAAATTTCTTCAGGGTGCGGTGAACGATAAAATCAACGTAAGGATATTCCCGCACACCCTGTTCTTCGGCTCTGGCCTCGCGGCCGGTCAATGCCCTGGGTGGAGGGCCGAACACTTCATGCGCCAGGAGACCATAGGAGGCTTGCTCGGCGTTTATTGAGTTGCGCGTGATTCCGAAACGAGAGCCGGGAAAAGCCAAATCCCCGTGGCACATCATCTGCCAGGCGCGAATATATTGGAGGCTTTCCTCCTCCATGCGGGCGGCGAGCGGATCCTTCTCTCGCGCGGCGAGCGAGGCATACAGATTAAGGAACGGCAGGCCGTGCAATTCCCAGTCCATTCCCTGCGGATAAGCGGCCTCGCCCCACGGGAGAATGACCGTCTGAAACATCCGCCACGTATCCATGAGATGATGGGTGGCCGCCTGCGGAACGGGCCGTCCGCCGAACGTGTAATACATCGCGGCTTGCGTTAAAAAATAACTGCTGCACCCGACGTACGAGGGATGGAAGATACTGTGGTTTTCCAGCGTGAAATCCGGTTGAATATTCGCGCCGCCGACCCATTGATTGACAGGCAGTCCGTCCACCAGATTTGTATCGTGCGTGTCAGCTTCTGTGCAAAGCGTGTTCATCATGTACTTCAGCGCCCCGTGATGCCAGGCGGCGGCGTGTGGATTGTTGGGAAACATCAATTCGCCCAGGACCAGAGGCGGATCTTCCCAGCCGTTTTCCTCGGCCTTGGTGTCGAGCCAGAGTCCGTTGGGCGGTTTCCTGTTGGCCAGGATGTCATCCTCCCAGGCGACGACCCGTTCAACGCTTTGTTGCAGCGCCGGGTCCAACTTATCCCACATCAGCCAGGTCCCAAACGCGAGCGTGCCGGTCCACATACCCGATTGCCAGCTTCCAGGGCCAAATTCGGGGGTGGCGCCCCACTGTTTCCCATTGGGACATTTTTGCAGTCCGGTGCGGTGCGTTGCCGTGACGTAGCGAAGAGCGGCCGTGGCTTTGACCAGCAAATCGCGGCGGTCGTCTTCGGTGAGGCCCTGGTCATACTTGAGCAGGGTTGCGGAAGCCATCACCATGCCGGCGACGGCTCGAATGCCTTCGTTCCCTTCGCTTACTCCGTCGCCCCAATAGCCCGCTGCGGGGTCGAACGACGACGTCTTCCAGTCCCGCTCCGCGTGATGGCACGCATCAACCAGGACGCGTGTGTAGGTTTGCAGCATCTCTTGGTCTGAAAGATGGCGGATATGATAAGGGTCTGCCGCCGGCGCGGAGGCCGGGAGCAGCAGAAGGATTAATAGATACTTCATGACGCGTCACCAGTAGAGCCACGCCGGGTCGGGACGGTAGGCGAAGGGAATATTTCCATCGGGAATGTTATAGGGGACGGCCATGCCGGGATCGGTTTCAACGCTTTGCGGAAGTTGGAAAAAGCTGACATGGTTGTCGCCAAAGAGCACGTTGTTTTTTCGCTGGCCTTTCCAATTGTGCCACATATTTTGCGGATATTCGGCGGGCCGGTTGCCAGCCCAGTTGTGATCGCCCGTGATGATTTTTTTGGACGCGCCCACCGCGACATGGGCGAGTTTGATCGGGGGCAGGGCTCCGGGCGCCAACTGCGGGTTGCCTGCAGATACCCTTATTCCCGTGACGATTTCAACTTTCCAGGCGGTGCAACTGAATTCCTCGTAGTAACTGGTTCCATCGGTGTCGAAAATTCTCACTCCATTGGGTGTCGTGTAACTTTCGTTCGCTCCCTGGCCTTGGACAATCGCTTCACCCTTGTCGCTTGGGCAGCAGAAGACCAGAAAGGCATTCTCGTTGGTGGCGCCGGGGGGGATGCTCATATAAACGTTCAACGGGCGGTTGGTCGGGCCGATGCCACCGCCTTGCTGCACGTCAAAGCTTCCAATCCCCTGCCACCCGCCAGCGGTATCGTATTGCGCGCAAGTGGGATAGGAGTCCTGACAATCGCTGGCGTACTCATTGAAGCCGAGGCCAATTTGATGAAGATTGCTGATGCATTTTGTCCGGTTGGCATTCTCCTTGGCTTTGGCCAGCGCCGGCAACAGCATAGCCGCCAGGATGGCGATGATGGCGATAACCACCAAAAGCTCGATTAGCGTAAAACCGCCAGACTGCCGGAATCCGGTGCGCGCCGTAATTTCTATCCGTCGAACTTTCATTTCATTGAGCTGTTTTAGCCTCCAAGGTTCACGAGTTATTCCTGGACAGTCACGAATAGCTGGGGCTGGCCGGCGACGCTGCCCGGCAGGGTGTAGCAGGTCGTCCCGCCTGTCGCAGGAATCGGGCTGGTATTGAGAAGCGTCCAATTTGTGGATGAACTCAAGTCGGTGCTGGTGTAAACGTTGTAATTGATACCCGGCACCGAGGTCCAGCAGATGGTCAACTGATCGCTGGCGACGGTGGTTGTTGAGATGGTGACGACGGGCTGGCCGGTGACGGTGAGGGTGCCGGTCCCGGTGAACCCGCCCGGGTTGTTGGCGCCGGCCCCATAGACGCCGGGGGATTGAATGGCGCCGTTTACTAGCAGGCCGCTGATGGTTTGAGTGCCCGAATAATTGAGGATCACGGTGGCGCCGGATTGCATGCTCAGGGAGCCAGTGCGAGCCATTGCCGAGGAATTATCCATTTCCAGCGTGCCCGCATTGACAAACACATTGCCCGCAATCGAGCCGGTGGCGCTGACGTCCAGGGCGCCCGAATTGACCGTTATGCCGCCGTTGCACGAATTCACTGCGCTCAAGTTGAGCGCGCCTCCGCCGGCTGAATCCGTCAGCGTCAATGCGCCGGCGGGGCTGGTGAGCGGACTGGCGAACGTCACGGCCTGTCCGTTCACGTCAATCCTGTACTGCTGTCCCGGGGCCGTGCTGAAACGGCCGGAATAATCGAATTGGTTGGAGCTGGAGAATTGCAGTATGCCGCCGACAAAGATAATCGAACCAGGATTGGAGGCGGCCGACTTGCCCAATGGCCCGCTTACGCCTGGGACTTCCGCGGCGCCCACCCGCAGGGTGTTGCTCGAGAGCGTGGTCGCGCCCGTGTAGATGTTCTGGCCGGTGAGGGCAAGAACATTGTTGAATGGCGGATAGCCCACCCGAGTGAAGCCATGACCGAGGCCATTATCAGTAATAACACCGCTGATAGTGCTCACGGTGCCATTGCCGGCATTGCCAATCTGGTTGCTGTTGCCGGCGCCCGCCAGCACCACATTTCCGGCCTGGATGCAGTTGTCAAGCCGCAGTGCGCCATAATTTCCCGAACCCCCCGGGCCATTCACAACGACGGTCGCATTATCCGTATGGCCGCTGAAATTCAAGTCAAGGGTCGCGCCGGAGGCGACGTTCCAGGTCGCTGTGGCGGGGATGTTGAACGGACCGGCGGCCTCAACGACGGTCGAGATAGTCGGACCACCGGCGAGACAGTTGATCGTGCCGGCGAAGTTGGCTAGTGAACCCGAGAGGAAGGTGAGGGCCGCCGGAGCCGCTTGGATGTTAATGACACTGTTTGAGACTCCAGTGACCGCGTTTGCCACTGTGCCCGCGACGGAGTTCAGCGACAGGACGCCATTGCCAATGAGGGTAACACCCCCGGAGCCCGCTCCCGTTGGGGCGGTAATTTGCAACATTCCGCCCGCAGGCACAGTAGTGCCGCCGGCGTAGCTATTGATGCCGTTCAAAACAAGGGTGCCGGCGCCACTTTGGATCAGTCCGGAAGATCCGGCAACGTTACAAGCAATGGTTTCGATTCCGCCGGAGGGAACACTGACGCCAGTTGCGCCGCCGCCCAGGGTAAGGGTGGAGCTTCCGTTGATGAGATAACCACTGGTTGTGAAGGTAAGGTTATCCACAATCTCGTCGTTGTTCAGCGTCACCGTTCCAGCCGTGCCGCCAAAGAACGCAATCCCTTCTCCAGGCCAGGTCGTGTCCGAGTTTCCGGTATTCCACCAACTGGGTGTGCCGCTGTCCCAACTTCCGTCGCCGCCTCCATTGGCGTTGGTCATTGAAGCGGCATCGGTGCCGCTCGCGTCCCAATAATAGTAAGACTGCCCGGTGACCTTAAGAATGCCCGTGCCTGTGAAGACGGTGCTCTGATTTGCCGCGCCCGACCCAACCGCGCCCCACGTCCCGGAAGCCTGTAAAACTCCGCCGACAAAGAGGACGCTGATGGGTTGAGTACCCGAGAAATTAAGGTTGACCTGGCCCGAGGCGGGCGAGGCGGGCAGGGAGAGACTCCCGGTTGAAGGGATGGCGGAGGCGCTGTCGAGTTCCAGACTGCCTCCAAATAGCGTGACATTGCCGGCAACGGAGCCTGAAATCTTGAGGGTTCCGTTGCGAACCGTCGTCGAACCCGGATAAGTATTCGCGCCGGCCAATGTCAATGCGCCGCCTCCGGCTGTGTCACTCAGTGTCAATAGGGCGCCGCTCAATGCCGCGGCAAAAGTCACGCTCTGGCCGTTGACATCAATGTTAAACGGCCCGCTGCTGCCGAAGCGACCAGAGTAGTCAAACTGGTTCGAACTGGAATATTGGAGAGCGCCCCCAACGAAGACGATGTTGCCGGGGTTATGGGTGGGTGAGGCGCCCAATGGTCCGCTGACTCCCGGATTTTCGGCGGAGGCCACCCGCAGGGTATTGCTGACGAGCGTCGTGGGTCCGCTGTAGGTATTCTGCCCCGACAGCACAATGAAGTTCGTCACGGGCGGGTAGCCGATCCGGTTAATGCCGTAGCCACCACCGCCGTCACTAATAACGCCGCTGATCGTGCTAATGGTCCCCGTGCCGGCGTTGCCAATGTCGGAAGTTGCAGTCAATAGAATATTTCCCGCTTGAGTGCAACTGTCGAGGCGCAAGGCGCCGTAGTTCCCGTAGGACCCGGCGCCATTAAGAATCACATGCGCCGCATCCCTGCCAGCGGCGTTAAAATCGACCGTCGCGCTATTGCCGATGTTCCAGGTTGCGGCGGCAGGAATGCTCATCGGGCCGGGGGCTTCGATTACCACGGCGGCTGCTCCGCCGCCGGTGAGACAGTTGATTGTGCCGGAGAATCCGGCGAGCGAACCGCTTAGGAATGTGTTGCCCGTGTATTCGTTGATGGTGAAGACGCTGTTGGTCCCTCCCGTGACCGGATTGGCTATCGTGTCCGCAGCGGTAAGGGAG
>DASRLE010000557.1:0-6185 GCA_035648615.1 Saccharimonadales bacterium (SeqCode)
CCATGCTCCGGCCCGCCGCAAATCCCAGCAAGCCGCGCCATTCGGCCGCTTCGGCCATCCATCGCCGCCCCGCCATTTTCCGCAAGCGCCCGTCCGCCAGGACCCAAAGCGCGCCGGAACGCGTCGGGAAAATGGAATCGGGCGCGAAGGCAGCGGCATCGTTCGTCGGTGTCTCATCATCGAAGCGATTCCCATTCCATAGCGCAATCTGGTTGTGGGCCCCCGCCCAAATACGCCCATCCGGGCCAGCCGCGACGGTCGCCACGCCGTTGGTCATCCCGCCGTCTCCCGGCAAAAGGGCAAAAGCATCGCGGGCATAGCAAATAATATGGGAATCCCGGCTCAAAAACCATAAAACCCCGTCTTGGCCGGCGCATTGAAAAATCGGGCGGCTCCCATCCGGAGGGGCCGTCGTCGTCCATACCGCGTCCCCGCCGGCGCTTCGCCGGCGCAGCACCTCTCCTGATTGGGTGACGAACAGCACCTCGTTCGCAGACGACCAGACAAGGGTGGTGTACGACTCGAAGCCGGCTCGCGCCGTTTGTTCCGCGCGAAACACGCCGCCGCGAAACGATGTCAGCGAGCCTCGATACGAATCTATCCAGAGCGTGCCGTTGCAATCGACAAACAATCCATGCACCCGGCCATGGCGAAGTTCCGGCGTGGTTGTCGGATCAAAATTTACGAACCGCAGCCCATCGAACCGGGCCAGCCCGTCGTAGGTTCCCACCCAGATATACCCGTCTGGTGTTTGGGCCACCGAGGTCACCATACTGCTGGGCAGACCGTTTTCCATGTCCCAGGCATCGACCAGGTAGCTGGAGGGTTCGCCCCGGCAGGCCATGGCAGCGAGCAACACCATCCCCGCGCGGGCAAGAGCGCGCCGCAAGGGAAAACAACTCGGGAACATGGCTTGATCCTACGGGATTCCTTTAGGGACTACAAGATCAGTCTGCGCCGGGGGGGATTTGCCGACTTTGTCCACCTTGGCGCCGCTGGCCGGGACACGGCGCCGGAAGCTTAGTTGCATGGCTCAAAAATCAACCGCCGCAGCCGGAACAATTCCGCGCCATCGTTTTTCGGGTGGATGCTGACGGAGATTGTTTCCGGCGCGTGAACGGTGACGATGCCGATATTGTGACGAACGAACAGAAGCGGGTCGTGGGCGGTGGCTTCACCGGTGAGCAGAGTTTCGAAAGCCAGCGATTGGCCGCCGATTTCGATCCCGCCCTCGCGGGCCTTGTCAGCGGAAGGACAGGCGTATTCAAGGGCAATGCGATAGTCGCCGGGTTCAAGAAAACGGCAGGAAAATTCCGCATGGTCGCCCGGCGCGCGCATATTTTGAGCACAGACGTCGTGTTTCCAATTTCCAAAGTAACGGCTGCTGGTGATGCTGCTGATCGTGGCGCGGCCGGTCACGCGCGCCTTCGCGGCATCGACCATGATCGAATCAAACTGGCGCGAGATTATTTCGGGCGCGGTGTTCCAGGCGTCCGGCAGCGAACCTTTGAAATCGACTGCTACGACGGTGTCGCGGTTGTCCGGCAATTCCGGCGGAAGAGTCACAGTCAAGTCTTCTCCATTCCGCGCCGCCGGCAGCTTTTGGCCATTGGCGACCAATGTGGCGGAAAGGGGGGCGGCCTCGAATTGCGGGACGATCAGGAGGCCGTTCCTGGGCCGTTCGAAGACGTGAAGGTAGAGACGATTGGTTTTCAAGGTCGCCACGCCCCACGGCTGGTCGGGCATCGGGGACTGGGTCGTGCCGTAAATGCTGTCTCCGTAAAGGCGCAGCCATTGGCCAACGTCGCGCAGGTAACGTTGTGACAGTTCGGGTATTCGTCCCGTGCCGTCAGGGCCGACATTGAGAATGAGATTCCCGCCCCTGGCCGCGATCGAGGCCAGCAAACGCACGATTTCCCGCGGCGTCTTGAAATCGAGGTCGTTCCTGGCATAGCCCCACGAATCGTTATGCGTGAAGAGCGCCTCCCACGGGCCGTCTGTGGTGTGCGGCGGCAGTTCACTGTCGCCAAAATCGCGAAAGTCGCCCAGATCATGCCCCACGCGGCTGCTGATCAGGCAGCCAGGCTGGAGCCGCCGCACATCCTCCATGAAGGCGAGCGTCTCGTCGCGGTTCAAGCCGCCCGGCATGTCAAACCAAATAATATCCAGCGGCCCGTAATTGGAGAGAAGCTCCTTGATTTGCGGAATCGATTTATCGGCATAGTAGGTCTGGTAATTTTTCGCCTGTTTCCTAAAATCCCAGGTGTTGCCGCCGCCGTTTGGTTCGTGCCAGTCGAGGAATTGCGAATAGTAAAAGCCAAACCTGAGACCATCGCGCCGGCAGGCGGACGCCAGGTCTTTCATGGGGTCGTGATGATAGGGGGTCGCGTCAACAATATTGAACGGCGACGCTTTCGAGCCGAACATGGCAAACCCTTCGTGATGTTTGGCCGTGATGACGAGATAGCGCGCGCCAGAATCCTTGACCAATCGCGCCCATTCCTCCGCATGGAAGTTGGTGGGATTGAACGCTTCGGCGATACGCGCGTATTGATCGGCGGGAATTTTCGCCCGGTTCATGAGCCACTCGCCGGAGCCATAATACGACTTGCCATTCCACTCATTGCCAAGCTGGGAGTAGAGTCCCCAATGCATGAAGATGCCGAATTTCGCGTCGCGAAACCACTGCGTGTCCGGCCCGCCCGCCGCCGTCCGCGCCGCCAAAACCAACGCCATTGAGGCCACTAATCGAAGCAACTTCATTTTACCTGTTTCTCCAGCCACGGACTGACTTTATCCACCCAAAGCGAAGCATGCGCTTTAAGCCCTTCGGCGCTGAGATGGACACCCGCCCCGTGTTTCTCGCGCATGGCGTGGGTGAGTGTGTCGGTGTCCGGCCCTGCCAAGGCGAAGCCATCGGCGCAGACGGCTTTTTGCGCGTCGCGAATGTCGCCGGAACCGGTGTCACTGGCGTTATGGTAAGTGGCCTGCGCGACAAACCATGGCGCCGCCCAGCCGATCTTCCGGCGGGAATCGCGAATGATGGTTTCGAGGTATTGACGATAGAGAGCACCGGGCAGCGTGCGTTGCGCGTCCTTTTGACCCGCGTCCGATTCACCCTGGTGCCACAGCACCGCGCGAAAACCATGATCGCCCAGTTCGTTCATGCGCGCGGTCATCGTGTCAAATAGTTTTCCGGTCGAAGCCCATTCGCCCGCGCCGACCGTCACGACATTGCGCGTCAAAGGGGGTAATTTATGGAAAGCAATAGTCGCCGGCAGCCATTCGCGCACGCTGGTGGAGCCGACCGCCAGCGCGGCGAGGCCGATCGGAACATGGAACCGATCGGCCATCGCATCGCCAAACTGCGGCATGAAACTTCCTTTTTTGCCGCCGGCGCCCGGCATCGGGTCCGCAGCCGGTTGCCATTTCACGCCATCAAAAGCAGCGACGCGCCCGGTCCGATTGGTGTGCCGGGTTTCGCCGTAATTGGCGGCATTGGATTGGCCGGCAACCACGAAAATTTCGCCGATTCCGACATGTTCAACCACCACGGTGGCAATGGCCGCCCCGCTCCGCACAGCGCGAACTTCGAGTCGATACCATCCCCCCGCAGGCACGGTGAGAATCCCGCGAAATTGCGTCACGCGAGGATCGAACGCCAGGGGTTGCCATTGCGCCGGCAAATCTTCGCCCACCGCCGATTTCCCCAAAATCCGAGCCTGTAATGCATCCGTGTGTTCTCCGCCTTCGGCCACGATTGTACCCGCCACGATCAGCTTGCCTGCCGCCGCCGACTGGCGCTGGACCACTTGGTAATCCATCGGCGAGTTAAGCCGCACCTCCAAGGAATCCGCAGCGCGGCAGGCGGCAGAGGCCATCGTCAATAACAAGAAAAAACGAAACATTAGAACCTGCGTGGATTTGATGCATTGTTGAACGGAGCGATTAGACATGTCCGTTGCACTAATATCAAGACCAACCGGCATTTCAACTTTTTCGCTCCGCTCTTGAAAGTTGCCATTGTTTATGAAAGCATATTCCGGTGGGCCTGTAGCTCAATGGTTAGAGCAGAGCACTCATAATGCTTTGGTTCCCGGTTCGAGTCCGGGCAGGCCCACCATTCAATTCTGATTATGCAAACTTTAATGCGGTCAGTCAGGCTTTTCACGGTCGTGGGGGCGCTCCTAGGCGTGGCTTATTCACCCTGCCAGGCCCAAACTTCTCAAGGTTCAACGGCGGAGGCGGCCAAACGTCCGAATATCGTTTTCGTCTTGACTGATGACATGGGTTACAGCGATCCGAATTGTTATGGCGGGAATTTTGCCCCGACGCCCAATATCGACCGGCTCGCCAAGGAGGGCGCGCGCTTTACCCATTTCTATGATAATGCCCCCATTTGCTCGCCGTCCCGGGCGGCTTTCATCACGGGCATGTTTCCGGCGCGCTGGAATTTTACCACCTATCTTGACACTCGCGCCAAAAATCGCGACTGCGAACAGACGGATTTTCTCCCCACATCGGCACCGGCGCTGGCCCGCGTGTTGAAAGCCGCCGGCTATGCGACGGGGCATTTTGGCAAGTGGCATCTGGGCGGCGGGCGCGATGTCACCAATGCGCCTCCTTTCAGCGCCTATGGCTATGACGAGCATATCGGGACTTATGAAAGCCCCGAGCCGGATCCCAATATCACGGCCACGCACTGGATTTGGTCGCCCAAGGACCGGGTCAAGCGCTGGGATCGCACGCGCTATTTTGTTGACAACGCGCTGGATTTTCTTCGCCGCCACACGAACCAGCCCTGCTACGTCGAAATTTGGCCGGATGACGTCCATACGCCGTGGGTTCCGAACGTCGAGCGGGAGAAGGCGAGGCCCAACTCGGCGCAGAAGCGGGATTTTTGCGCTGTGCTGGCCGAGTATGACATTCAGATGGGGCGGTTGTTCGACGGTTTAAAAGCGCTGGGTTGTGAGGAAAACACCTTGGTCGTCTTTACGAGTGATAACGGTCCGCTGCCTTCGTTCCATCATGAGCGCACGGGAGGTTTGCGCGGCAGCAAGTTGAGCCTCTACGAAGGCGGGGTGAGAGTTCCTTTCATTGTGCGCTGGCCGGGCCATGTCGCGGCGGGACGGGTCGATGAGCGGACGGTTTTGGAGGGGGTGGATCTTTTCCCGACTTTTTGCGCGCTCGCCCACGCCCCGCTGCCGGCTGGGTTCGCTTTTGACGGCGAGGACATGACCCAGGCCTTGGTCAACGAGCCGATTTCCCAAAAACGGACCATTTTCTGGGAATACGGCCGAAAATCGAAATTTTTTAATTATCCTGGGGCGGCCTTCGACCGAAGCCCGCACTTGGCGGTTCGGGAAGGCAAGTGGAAGCTTCTGGTGAGCGACAACGGCACGGGAACGGAGCTTTATAACATGGAGGCCGACCCCAACGAAACGACCAACCTTGCCACGGAAGAGCCTGCGCTCGGGCAAGGGATGCGGGCGGCGGCGCTGGCTTGGCGGCGCTCCCTGCCGGTGCTTTCCATGAGCGCCAGGGAATAACCCGTCCGACCTGTCTGACATAAAAAAAGCCGAAACTTGCGTTTCGGCTTTAATTGAAAGATCTGGCGGCAACCTACTCTCGCGGAAGCTATACAACCACTACCATCGGCAAGGCTGCGTTTGACGGCCGTGTTCGGGATGGGAACGGGTCGGGCCACAGCTTTATAACCACCAAAAAATTAAAAAGACCATTCTGGAAGCGTGTTCCAGGAAAGTTCGCTGAAAACTGCATATAGATTTGGGGGCCATTCCAATTCGCGAGTCGAAATCGCAATTTCCTGTGACGGAAAAAAGCGATCAAGCCGCACGACCGATTAGTATTAGTCCGCTGAACGAATTACTTCGATTACACGCCTAACCTATCAACCCGGTAGTCTACCGGGGGTCTTTAGGGACTTGCGTCCGGGAAACATTATCTTGGGAGGAGCTTGGCACTTAGATGCTTTCAGCGCTTATCTCTTCCGCACATGGCTACGCAGCGCTGCCCCTGACGGAACAACTGCCACACCAGAAGTGCGTCATTCTCGGTCCTCTCGTACTAGAGAATGAACCCCTCAAGTTTCCTGCGCCCACAGTGGATAAGGACCGAACTGTCTCACGACGTTCTGAACCCAGCTCGCGTACCGCTTTAACCGG
>DASRLE010000558.1:0-8235 GCA_035648615.1 Saccharimonadales bacterium (SeqCode)
GGCGTGTTGCGGGTGGGCCGCCTTAAAAAGTAGCCGTGCTCATTGTAAAAAAGCCTCAGCGCAACTTTGGGGTGGGACCGCCGGAGTGTTGATTTTTCTTGGAATTAACAAACAACTCAGCCTCCAGACTTTGATGATTGACATCGGACGTCGCGTTGCGGTTGTCGGTGGTTGGTTCGAATATCGGCGTGTTGTTCAAGCCATTTTTTGCGTCGCCTTTCTGTTAACGGTCCTAGGTTTTCTCATATTTTTTGCCGCTGCAACAAAATGGTTTATCAAAGAAAACCCTCTGGCATTCATCGGAATAAGCGTGCTGGTATTCTTTGTGATTTTGCGTGCCTCAACCATTAATCACAGCGATCAATTGCTGGGAATTAACCTAATGGATAAAGCGTGGGCTTGGATTCTCGAAGTATGTGGAAGTGCTTTAATCGCGGCGGCGGCGGTGATGGACGCAAATCGCCACCGTGCGCCTTCGTGAACGAGAAGACTTTCTGCGGTTTCATTGTGCGTCGGGAATGTTGGTCTTTCACCTTTCGCGGAAAACTGTTCCTAATAGTCCTCGTTCTTGGACTGCTTTTCTTCATTAAGCAGTTTGTTCATCCTTTTCTGGCTATTACTGAGCCGGTTCCTTCAGATGTTCTCGTTGTGGAAGGCTGGATGCCCCCCAATACCTTGGCTCAGGCGGCGGCGGAATTTCGCAGGGGCCATTACCAGTGGATGATTCTGATGCGCCCGATTGTCGATGAGAGTGATAAGTACCAATCGGATGCTTATGAGGGGGATTATAAGGCCAATTTGCTGATTCGGTATGGTGTTCCAAAGGGCCGGGAAACGAATCTTTTTCCAATAATGGCGCAAAAGGACAGGACTTACCATTCGGCGCTTGCTGTCAAACAATGGCTGATAGAGCGAGGGATGAAAGTGAAGTCCCTGGATGTTGCCTCTCTTGGCCCGCACGCGCGACGCTCACGGTTGATGTACGAAAAAGCGTTTGGCGGTGACGTGAAAATTGGCATCATTGCTCTTCCCGACCGAGAATATGATGCGGCGCATTGGTGGCGTTCCAGCGAGGGGGTGCGCGAAGTTATTGGGGAATCGATCGCCTACATTTATGCCCGGTTCCTCTTTCGTCCATCCACCTCATAACAACCCTTATGACGCAGCAATGGTTTCGCTACAGTGAATAGTAAAGAGGCCAAGATCACGTCGCTTGTTTACGGATTTGAGGAGGAATTGGCCTCAAGCGGAAGCTTGTGCGGTCCCGACCCGGACTATGGCGATTGGATCGACAATGCGCTTTTTGTGGATTCGGCAATATGTTCCGACAATAGTGACGATTTCCATCTGTGCGAAACAGAACGTGCTGCCTGGCGTAAGTTCAAGGACGCGAGCGACGCAACGTTCCATCTTCTCGAACTGTACAAACAAGATGCAGCCCTCTTTCAAACCATCGCACGCCAGCTTTCTTTTCTCCCGTGCCTGATGTCTCACCATCCGAATACGGCTGAATTTAATCAATCGGTTTTTTTGAATTCACAACTGGGAAAAGACAGCATTTGCGGCGGCCGAGATGCCATGCACCTTGCGCGACAGTCATGGCCGGTTCGCTACTCGTATGCAATCATTGAAACGATTGATGTGAATCTAGACACCTTTGGTGACGAGTTGCCGCGATGGGCGGAAGCTTACGGTTATGGCGTGAAATGGCCTATGGATCCCGTGCAAGTCGAAGGCGAAATCGCCGCGATGAACGTTACAAACGACAGAAAGAACCAACTCCGCGAAACGTTTAAGGGAGCGGTCCAGGTACTGCCGAAATGGACGGAGTCTTTGACAAAGATTCATCAGCCTTTTATGCCAAGCAACGTTTTAGATTACTGGCGCACCGGGAAGGAAATGATCTTGGAAGAGTTGCCGGACTTCCATCTGCGGCCAGAGTGGAAAAAATATCGTGACGGGCGGAAGTACGCAAATGGCGCGAAGAAAGGCGCCGTTCAGCACGCCATCTTCAAGGACATTCTCGTCGCTCTCAAAACCATGGCGACGGGGAACAACAGCAATGCAACACAACCAGCAGTGGATCTCAATGAGCCGCCGTAGGGAAAATGATCGCGCCGTTTTCCCGAAAAACATGGTTTGCGCCATTTCCTATAAGCGGATAGTGCTTTCACATGTTCGGTTTTATCGTAATGGTTCCAGTCGCTTCCTCCGCCATCCGCGCCGTTGGATATGACGGTAGCACACTAACGGTCGAATTTCATACTGGCCGTGTTTACGACCATCCAAACGTTCCATATCACATTTATCTCGGGCTGATGCAGGCCAGTTCGATGGGAGCTTATTACAGCCGGAATATTCGCGGAAAGTATCGGTGAACCTATGGGTAAGATGATGTCCCCCCAACAAATCGAAGCGAATCGACGCAACGGACAGAAATCCACCGGCCCGAAAACGCCAGAAGGGCGCGTCATCTCGAGTAGGAACGCGCTTAAGCATGGTATTTTGTCGAAACAGGTGGTCGTACGGGGGCTCAATATCAAGGAAAGCGAAGCGGAATTCTCCGCCCTCCATGACCGCTTCCGGCAAGACCTAAACCCGGTGGGGCCAGTTGAGGAAATGCTGGTGGACCAAATCGTGACATGCCACTGGCGCTTGCGACGCGCATTGGTGGCGGAATCGGGCGAAATTGCGTTGAGCGTCGACGACGGCCACTGGGCGCGGCAACGGCCAAATCTGCAATTGCAGGCCATTTTGTGGGCAAATTCGAACGACGCCGCGTTAGCAATGATGGACTCGTCGTTGGGATGTTCCATCCTGGCAGGGTGGGTGAACAACCTTCGTAATCAAATCGATCAGGAAGGTGAATTGACCGAAGCATCCATAAAAAGCGCCTTTGGCAACTCACCGGTTTACTCAGAAAAGTTCGAGAAACTGCGTCTCCGGCTCCTGGAAAGAAATAAGGACGCTGAACCACACCGCAGACGGGAAGAAAATAAAAAAGAAGCTTTGGATTTCATCGACCGGGAACTGAATAACCTCCAATGGCAGCGCAAACGTCAAAGTAAACAGGAAGAAGCCCAAAGGGAGGCTCGACGGGCGACGGAAGTGCTTCCAGCAATGCCCGTTATCGAAAAAATCTTTCGTTACGAAACAAAGCTCGAAAAACAGCTTTTCCGAGCCATGAATTACTTGGAACGGTTGCAACGCAGGCGCCAGGGAGAGAATGTGCCGCCGCCAATGACGATGGATCTGTCAGAAAGACTTTGATTGAAAAGGGATATTTTTGCCAAACGAACCCAAGTTGACGATATCCTCAAATGAAATTTACTTCAGGGCATACGCCAGAATTCTTATGGAGTGTTTGTCTGGCTTGTTTGCTGGCACTGTCGGGGAAATCAGCGGCGCAGGATGCCAGCAATAAGGGGACGAACCAGCCGCCAAACCAGACTGTTCCCAACAATAGCGTGCCGTTGCAGACATTCGAATCTCCTTTACCATCTCCGGCGGCGGTCAATCAGCCCGTGGTCGCTTACAGCTTAACCAACGAACTTCAAACTCTTCCCAGCCCGCCGCCGATCACGGGGCCGACCAGTGTTGGATCCGCAGGCCCCGCCGCACCCCTTCTGGGGACGAGCGCCATTAGTGGGCCGCCCACCCCCGTCGGAACATCCGGCCTTGGCGCGGGAATTCCTCTTTGGGGGCCTATTGATTTTCATCCCCGTTTGTCCTACACCCTCCTTTACGGCAATGGTGTGCAGGCCCTGCCTGGCCAGCAGTCGAAGACGTTTATCAGTGAGGTTGCTCCAGGAATTCTGTTCGATTTGGGCCGGCAGTGGACTCTCGATTACACTCCAACTTTTCGAATTTATTCCAATCCAAGTTTTAAGGATGGCACTGATGAATCCGTGCATCTCAATGGCGCGGCGAGTTATCGGGACTGGAGTTTTCGGGTGTCGCAGACTTACGCTTCGAGCACCCAGCCGTTGATTGAAACAGGAGCGCAAACTGAACAGGTCCTTTATGCCACGCTCCTGGGAGCGAGTTATCAAGCAGGGACAAAGACCTCGCTGGATTTCAGTGTCAATCAGAATTTTCGGCTCGCCCAGCAATTTTCCAGTCTGCACGAATGGACAACCTCTGATTGGCTCAATTACCAGGCCGAACCCCAGATCGGCTTGGGACTGGGCGTCATCGGAGGGTACGACGCGGTAAGCCTCAGTTCGAGTATGCCATTTGAACAGCTTCAAGGAAGGCTCAACTTTCGTCCGGGAACAAAACTTGCGCTTTCGCTCAGTGGAGGGGTCGAGGATAGGCAATTTGTCGGCCCTTCCGCGCCGTCCCTGATCAGCCCAATTTTCAGAGCCTCTCTTCAATATCAACTCTTAAAGCCCACATCGATTTCTCTTTCCGCCAGCCGGTCGGTGACGCCTTCGTATTATGGCAACGAAGTGCAGACCTCGACCACCCTGAACGGCGGGGTCCATCAGCAACTTTCCCAAAAGTTCGCCCTCGGTCTATCAGTCGGGTACTCCACCACACCGTTCACCAGCATCGAGCCGGGAGCATTGCCGCAATATTATTTCGGAAGCCCGCCCCGAACTCCCCTTCAAGTGGTGCGCAACGATACGACTACATTATTCCGAGTTAGTTTGTCTTATGCTGTCACCACGCGCGCGGGATTGTCAGTTTTTTATACTAAAAGCGAAATCGCTTCCGGCCAAAGCGCCTTTAGCTACAGCAGCAGCCAGGGGGGTCTGTCTTTCAACTATCGCTATTAAACTCGCGGCATGGCGGAGAAATTGGAGAACACGGCTGCTGCACGCGCGTAAATTTAGATGTTATAAAAAGAGTATGGATCAGCTTTCAAAATTGGAGAACCAGAGCGTTTATATTTTGCGCGAGGCGTTTAATAAGTTCGAGAACCTCGCCATGCTGTGGAGCATCGGCAAGGATTCAACCGTTTTACTGTGGCTGGCTCGCAAGGCGTTTTTCGGTCATGTTCCCTTCCCCTTGGTGCATGTCGATACTACCTACAAAATCCCGAGCATGATCGAATATCGCGATCGGGTGGTCAAGGAATGGGGTCTTCAGTTGGTTGTGGGCAAGAACGAGAATGTTCTGGCCAGCAATGTTACCTATCCTGCGGGGCGCGCTACTCGGGTGGAGTGCTGCGGCACTCTCAAAAAGGATGGCCTCAAGCAGGTTCTGGATAAATATCATTACACCGGGGTCATTGTCGGGGTGCGGCGTGACGAGGAACCGACTCGCGCCAAGGAGCGTTATTTTAGTCCGCGCGATAAAAACATGGAGTGGAATGTCCAGGACCAGCCGCCTGAACTTTGGGACCAGTTCAAGACTGATTTTGAAAAGGGCACTCATATCCGCATCCATCCGTTGCTGCACTGGACGGAACTGAATATTTGGGAATATATCGAGCGGGAAAACATCCCGGTCATTCCGCTTTATTTTGACAATGGCAAGGGCGAACGCTATCGCAGTCTGGGCTGCGCTCCCTGCACTTTCCCGATCAAATCGACCGCCCGAACGGTCAGGGAGATTATCGAGGAATTGCGGCACACCAATACCTCCGAGCGCTCCGGGCGCGCCCAGGACAAGGAGAGCGAAGACGCCTTCGAGAAATTGCGCCGCGATGGGTATATGTGATTGACTGGCTTTGCCCACCGAAAATCGCTCCTATATCTATGGCGCCCCAGCAGCTTAAGATCGTCATTGTCGGCCATGTCGATCATGGAAAATCGACTTTTGTCGGCCGTCTTTTCCACGACACCGGCTCGTTGCCCGAGGGCAAGCTCGAGCAATTGGAAGCCATTGCCAAACGCCGCGGCGTCCCTTTCGAGTGGGCCAATTTGATGGATGCCCTTCAATCCGAGCGCGATCAAAATATCACCATCGACACCGCCCAAATCTGGTTCAAGACGGCCAAGCGCCAGTACGTTATTATTGACGCCCCGGGCCACAAGGAATTCCTTAAGAACATGATCACGGGTGCGGCCAATGCCGAGGCCGCCCTTCTTTTGATCGATGCCAACGAAGGCGTCCAGGAACAATCGCGCCGGCACGGCTATTTGTTGAACCTGCTGGGCATCCGCCAAATCGCCATTCTTGTCAATAAGATGGACCTGCCCAATTATTCCCAGGAGCGATTCAACGAAATCGAAGCGGCCTACCGCGTGTTTCTGCACTCTGTCGGTGTCGTGCCCAAGTGCTTTATCCCGATTTCGGCCAAGCAGGGGGACAACATTGCCACCCGCAGCAAAGCGATGCCATGGTGGGAAGGCCCCACGGTGCTGGAAATGCTCGATCAATTCGAATCCGCGCCGCCGCCCGTGGGCCAGCCTTTGCGTTTCCCCATCCAGGATATTTATCGGTTCGACAACCGCCGCATTCTGGCTGGCCGGGTCGAGGCTGGCGCCCTCAAAGTCGGCGATCGCCTGGTGTTCTCGCCCAGCCACAAGGCCAGCACCGTCCGGACGATCGAACGCTGGAGCGCGCCTTCGAGCGATCACGCCGAAGCCGGGGAATCCATTGGCATCACGCTGGCCGAACAGATTTTTGTCGAGCGCGGCGCGGTGGCGGCCCTGGAAACCTCGCCTCCATTTGAATTGCCCCGGTTCAAGGCCCGGGTCTTCTGGCTGGGGCGCGCGCCCTTTGCCAAGGGCAAAAATTACAAGCTCAAGCTGGCCACGCAGGAAGCGGATTGTGAGATTGACAGCATCGAACGGGTGATTGACTCATCGACTTTGGAAACCATCCAGGGCCAGGATTCTTTCGTGGGCCGCAATGAAGTCGCCGAACTGACCTTGCGCACCAAACGGCCTGTCGCCTTTGATATTCACGCCGAAATTATTCCCACCGGGCGGTTCGTGATTGTGGACGGCTATGAAGTCTCGGGTGGCGGCATTGTCGCGGCCGACAGTTATCCGCGCCGCTCGTCAGACAGCCTGCAAAAGAGCCATAATATTTATTGGAGCCATGGAGAGGTTACTGCGGAGCAACGGGCCTTGCGCAACGGGCATGAAGGCCGGGTGGTGTGGCTGACGGGTTTGTCCGCCTCAGGCAAATCGACGATCTCGGCCGAAGTGGAACGGGAACTTTTCAACCTGGGCCGCCATGTTTACATTCTGGATGGCGACAATATGCGCCACGGCCTTTGTTCGGACTTGGGTTTTTCGGCGGAGGACCGCAAGGAAAACATCCGCCGCATCGGCGAGACGGCCAAATTATTTGCCGACGCGGGGATCATTTGCGTGACCGCCTTCATTTCGCCCTACCGCGAAGATCGCGATACGATCCGGCAGATCATGGCGCCGGGAAAGTTTGTCGAGGTTTATGTCAACGCCCCCGTGGAGATTTGCGAACAGCGCGATCCCAAGGGCCTCTACGCCAAGGCGCGGGCCAATGAAATCAAGGATTTTACCGGCGTGTCCGCCCCGTACGAGGCGCCGCTCCATGCCGAAGTCGAGGTGCGCACCGATCAATTGACTATCCAGGAATCTGTCGCCCGCATTATCGAATATTTAAACGGCGATTCCGCCGGGTTAAAGGAATTGGCCCGAAATTCTGCATATTCTATTTGACCGCAGCGGTGCCGTTCTCTAGTTATAGGTTTATGCAACAGCGAATCAGTGGGGAGTTGCGGACGTGCGTTTCTTGGCCTCGTTCAGGACGGCGCTTGCTCCGCCGCCACCATTATAAATCTACCCACGTTTCAAAGCTCTAAACCATGAAAATTGCTATTGTTGGCCTCGGCTATGTCGGTCTTCCTTTGTCGCTCCAATTCGCCCGGTCGGATACTACCGTGCTGGGGCTGGACATTGATGAGAAGAAGATTTCCTCGCTGATGGCGGGGCGCAGTTATATCAAGCATATCGAATCCTCCGCCATCGCCGAGGCGGTTAAGGCAAAACGTTTTTCGGCCTCGACGGATTTTGCGCGGGTCAAGGAAGTCGAGGCGGTCATCATTTGCGTTCCAACGCCTTTGAATAAGAATCGTGAACCGGATATTTCCTACATCCTCGACACCGGCAAGGCCATCGCGCCCCATATTCAGAAAGGCTTGCTGGTGGTGTTGGAATCGACGACTTACCCGGGCACGACGGATGAGGATTTGCTTCGGGTGCTCGAGGCCGGCTCCGGCATGAAGGCGGGAAAGGACTTTCATCTTGCCTTTTCGCCGGAACGGGAAGACCCGGGCAATCCCAACAGCAAAGT
>DASRLE010000559.1:0-28918 GCA_035648615.1 Saccharimonadales bacterium (SeqCode)
TTACAGTGCCGTTCCCCTTACGCACCCATTTGAACGGCAAAATTGCGCGGGGTTCATGGCAAGTGGCCCAATACGCCCTGACCCAGCTCAAAGAGCAAATCGCCTCCCAGACCGCGCAAGCCTATGACGCCGTGCAGGTTGCCATACGCCATCGCGAGGACTTAATGGAAAGCAAGAAAATCTCCGCCCAATTTTTGGAGAAAAGCCAGATGCGTTTTCAAGCTGGCACGGTTCCCAAACTCGACACCCTCAAAGCCAAAGTGGATCTGGCCAAGGCGGAAAACGACCTCATTGCCAACGAACGAATGATTGCCACTTCCCGGTCTGGATTGAACCGTTTGCTGGGCCGGTCTTTGTCGATTACTTTGGAAGAGCTTGATCCATTGGACGTTCCGGTGACGGTTCCAGACCTGGCCTTTTTGGAACAATTGGCGTCGTCGTCCCGGCCGGAACTTCGGAGTATGATGGCGCAACGCCAGGCCGCCCATGATTCCCTCACTCTGGCCAGAAATTATTGGGCGCCAGATCTGAATATCACGCTCTGGCACAGTGATATTACGGGCCAGCCCGGCACCTATCGGTTCGACGGCGGGATCACTTTTCCGTTATTTTTCTGGCAGCATGAGAAGGGACAAGTTGCGCAAGCGGAACATCACGAAAAGGAACTGACGGCCACCCAGAGCGATCTCTTCGCGCAAGTCATGCTTGATCTCCATAATAGCCACGCCACAGCCATCATCGCCTGGCGGCAGGCCATTTTTCTGCGGGACCAACTGCTGCCCGAGGCGCACGAAGCTTTCAACACCGCCTTCACCAGTTATAGTTTGGGCGGGTCGTCCACGCTCGAGTTGCTCGATGCCAAAAGCACGCTGTTGGCTGCCGAGAGCCAATATACCGACGCCTTAGGCGCGGTGAACGATGCGGTGGCGGACCTCGAACGAGCCGTGGGCGCGCCCTTGCCGGCGGTTGCCGCAGGAATTTCACATGAAAAATAAACCGTTCACCACGCTGGTTGTTTTCGTCGCGGCGACCTGCGCAATTTGGTTCGCCGGTTGCTCTCGGGAAGAACCCAAGGCTGAGGCGCCGGCCCCGGTGGCGACGAACGTGACTCTGAGCGCCACCCAGCGCGCGGCCATCCACCTTCAGACGGTGCAGATTTCCAAGTTTGGCCGGACCATCGAAACGACCGGCACCGTTGGATTCGACAATGACCGCGCGACGACGGTCCTCGCGCCTATCTCAGGCCCGGTCACCAAGCTGCTTGTGTCCCTGGGCGCGCAGGTCAAGGTGGGCGATCCGCTGGCGATCATCGAATCGCCGGACTATGCGGCGGCCATCAGCGCGTATCGCAAGGCGGTATCCATCGCCAAGAACTCGCACCGCATCGCTGACCTGGATGAAAAACTTTTCAAGGGCGACGCCATCGCCCGTAACGACGTCGAGCAGGCGCAAACCGACGCGCTCAATGCGGATGCCGATCGCGAGGCTGCGCTCGAACAAGTCCGCTCCCTCGGCGTGGAAGATCAAATCATCAACAACATCCAGAAAAATTTACCCGTGACGAACATCTTCGGAGTCATCCGCTCGCCGCTCGCCGGGACTGTGGTTGAAAAGCTGATCACTCCCGGCCAGCTTTTGCAGGCGGGCACCACCCCTTGTTTTACGGTGGCCGATCTTGCTGAAGTGTGGGTCATCGCCGACATTTTCGAGTCGGATCTTTCCTCGGTGCATTTGGGCGATCCAACCGAAGTGCTGACCAGCGCCTCCACCAATGGATATCCCGGCGTGGTGGACAATATCTCCGCCATTTTGGATCCGAACACACGCTCGATCGGCGTGCGGGTGGTGGCGAAAAATCCCGATGGCATTCTGAAAAAGCAGATGTACGTCCGTGTCCTGATTCATTCCCGCACCCAGATCGCCGGCGTGCTTATCCCCGTTTCGGCGGTCTTGCGGAACGAAGAAAATTTGCCTTTTGTTTATCTCGCCCAAACGGACGGCAGCTTTCAGCGCGCCCGCATCGGCCTGGGCTCGCGGGTGGGCGGCCAGTTTGAGATCACCTCCGGGCTTAAGGAAGGCGACCAAATTGTGGTCGAGGGCGGACTTTTTGTTCAGTTTCAACAAGACCAGTGAGCGACGCCGATTTCCCATCTCCCAGCGGCCCGCCGCGCACCGCCTCGGTCATCAACCGAGTCGTGACCTCGTCGCTCCGGCAACGTTTTCTCGTCATGCTCATGACCGTGTTGCTGATTGTCGTCGGCGCGCACTCGCTCAATCGCTTGCCGGTGGACGCTTATCCCGATCTTTCCCCGCCGAGGGTCGAAATCATCACCCAATGGCCCGGAGAGGCGTCGGAGGAAGTGGAACGATTGATCACCGTCCCCATTGAATTGGAGATGAACGGCATCCCGCACATGAGCGTCGTGCGGTCTATTTCCCTGTACGGACTTTCCGATGTCATCCTCACCTATGAAGATGGGACGGATATTTATTTTGCGCGGCAGCGGGTTTACGAGCGCATTGCCGATCTCAGTTTGCCCACTGGCGTGACCCCGTCGGTTGCGCCGATGTTTTCACCTTCCGGCTTGATCTACCGCTACGTGATGCAGAGCCAGGATCGTTCGCCGATGGAACTCAAGACCATCAACGATTGGATCGTCCAACGCCAATTCAAGTCCGTTGCCGGGGTGGCCGACGATTCGGGCCTGGGTGGGGAAACCATGCAATATCAAGTGATTTTGGACCCGGCCAAGATTGCCGGCGCGGGCCTTTCTGTTCCCGCCATCGCCACCGCGCTGGGCGCCAACAATGGCAATTCCGGCGGGGGATTTTACTCGCAGGGCGGCCAATTTTATTATGTGCGCGGGTTGGGCCGTCTGCACACTTTGGAAGACATCGGCAATGTGGTATTGGCCGTCCATAATGGCACGCCTATTTTGGTGAAGGACATTGGAAAGGTGGTGATCGGCGCCGCCCCGCGCTTGGGGCAGTTTGGCTATCAGGACCAGAACGATGCGGTCGAGGGCGTCATCCTGATGCGCACCGACGAAAAAACGCAAAACGTCCTCAAGGGCGTCGAGGCTAAGACAAAGGAGCTTAACGAAAAAATTCTGCCCAAAGACGTCAAGGTTCTCCCGTTCTACGACCGCAGCGATTTGATCGCGCTGACCACCCGAACCGTCGAAGACAATCTGGTCCGCGGCATGGTCCTGGTCGTCGTCATCCTCATCTTTTTTCTTTACGATGTCCGCGCCGGCTTGATCGTGGCGGCGGCCATTCCGCTGGCCATGTTGTTCGCCTTTATCTGCCTCGATCTCAAAAAAGTCTCGGCCAACCTGCTCTCGATTGGCGCGGTGGACTTCGGCATTCTGGTCGATGGCGCGGTCGTCATGGTCGAGAATATTTTTCGGCAGGTCGCGGCGCGTTCGGGCCAGCCGCTGAACATCAAGCAAGTCATTGCCGAGGCGGCCGCGGAAGTGGATCGCCCCATCTTTTACGCGGTGGCGGTGATCGTGGCCGGGTTCCTCCCCATTTATGTTCTGTCCGGGCCGTCGGGAAAATTGTTTACACCGATGGCCGACACGATGATTTTTGCGTTGATCGGTTCGTTGGTCATCACTCTCATTTTGTTGCCGGTGATTTGTTCGTGGGTCTTGCGCAAAGGAGTGCGCGAACGGCGCAACCCGGTGTTCAAGGCCATCGAATCCGCCTACGTTTTCGGCCTGGATATTTGCCTGGCTAATCCCTGGTGGATCACTGGCGCCTGCGCCTTGGTCCTGGGCGGTTCTCTTCTGCTTGTCCCGCTGATCGGCGCGGAGTTTATGCCGCAACTGGATGAAGGCGCTCTCTGGGTGCGGGCCACCATGCCCTACACCATTTCGTTTGAAGAATCCTCCAAAATTTCGCCGCAGGTCCGAAAAATTCTACGCTCCTTTCCCGAAGTAACCGTCGTCGCCTCCGAGCATGGACGCCCCGACGATGGAACAGACCCGACCGGATTTTTCAACGATGAGTTTTATGTCGGGCTTAAACCCTACTCGCAGTGGAAGGGCTCTTATCGAACCAAGGCCAAACTGGTCGAGGCCATCAATAAAAAGCTCGAGGCTTTCCCCGGCATTATTTTCAACTTCACCCAGCCCGCCGAGGACGCGGTGGACGAAGCCGAAACCGGTTTGAAAAGTTCGCTGGCGGTGAAGATTTTTGGCGCGGACCTCAACACGCTCGAAGCCAAGGGCAAAGCCATCAAGAAAGTGGTCGAAAAAGTGCCGGGAATCAAAGAGGTCACCCTGGTGCAGGAATTGGGTCAGCCGAGCCTGGCGGTCAACATCAACCGCGCCCGCATTGCCCGCTACGGATTGAACGTCGCTGACATCAATGGCTTGATCCAGGCGGCCATCGGCGGGGCGGTCGCCACGCAAGTGGTGCAGGGTGAAAAGCAGTTCGATCTGGTCGTGCGCCTGGCTGAACAATACCGCGGCACGCCCGAAGAAATCGGCAATATTTTGGTCGCCACTGCGGACGGCTCCCAAATTCCGCTGCGTGAATTCGCCGACATAAAAGTGGAGAACGGCGCTTCCTTTATTTATCGCGAAAACAATTCGCGTTACATCGGCGTGCAATTTTCCGTCGAAGGCCGCGATTTGGCCGGCGCCGTCAATGACGCCCGCGCGCAAGTCAAGGCGCGGGTTTCGTTGCCGGAAGGTTATTACCTGGATTGGGGCGGCGAATATACCGAATACACCGCCTCGCGCGATCAGCTTCGCATTATTCTGCCGCTGACCCTGTTCCTGATTTTTCTGCTGCTCTTCGCCCTTTACAGCAATTTGAAATTCCCCTTCATTACGGTGCTTGGAGTATTATTGACAGCACCGGTGGGCGGCATCGTGGCGCTCTGGCTGACCCATACGCCCTTCTCCGTCTCTTCGGGCATTGGCTTTCTGGCGTTATTCGGGGTCTCCGTCCAAACTGCCGTCGTGTATATTTCCTGCGTCAACGAACTGCGCCGCCAAGGCGTCAGCGTTGTGCAATCTGTCCGGCAAGGGGCCATCCTGCGGCTGCGGCCCATCATGATGACCGCGCTGGTCGCGGCCTTGGGCCTTCTCCCCGCCGCGCTGGCCACCGGCGTGGGCACCGATTCCCAACGTCCCTTCGCGCTCGTCATCGTCAGCGGACTATTCACCCGCCTGCTCATTAGCATCTTTCTAATGCCGGTGCTCTACGCGCTGGTCGCGCGCCCCGCTGATCGTTTGGAAGTGTAACCCGTTCGCGGCTGGGCCTAGCGAACCAGCATAAGCCGATTTTGGAATGTATCGGCAATACTGGCGGCGGCATTTTTCGCCTCAGTCGCTTTGGGGCCGGCGAAATGTTCATCCACCGTGTCGCGAAAGAGCGCCAGCCAGCGTCCGAAATGCGTAATATTCACCGGCAAAACCGCGTGCTTGGGCCACGGATTGCCCTGGTAGGACTTGCTATGCAGCAACATCGAACCCCAAAATCTGTACATGACAGGCAGATGCTCTTTCCAATCCACCCGGGCCGTGTCATTAAAAACAGGCGCAAGGAGCTCGTCCTTGTTTACCTTCTGATAAAAGCCGTCCACCAAAGTCTTAACGTCCGCCTCAGTGGCAATGTCACTTCGATTTTCTTGCATGTTTAAATATAGCACATTTACAGCTACGAGATGAAACCATGGACAAGTCATGCCGCTTGGGTTCTGGGATAGGATATGGACAAGTTGCGAAAAGCTTAAGCAGCCCGACAGCCCCGCGGCGTTTGCCCGGTTTGGGAGTTAATACAGTGCTGTTTTTGCCGTCGCGCACCGGTCGCACTTCAACCACTCCGCCCTTGGACAATCCAGAGGGGCCGCCCGCCACCATTTGGGAAGAGTGCTTTGCCCGTCCTTTGAAACAGACATGACATCCAAATCCTTCATCGTTTAAGGATTCCTCGAATAATCACTTGCGTCAATGCGGAGGTCGCGCGGATGCCAGCTTCTCGCGACGCTATTTGAAACTACCGCGCTTGCAGCCGGTAGAACTGTGCTCCATTGGCGGGCGGGAGAACCGGCGATTGCCATTGGCCGTTGATGTAGGCCACTGCGTTTGTGGCCGGAAGCCAGATCGCGGGAAGCGCAAGATTTGTCGTTGTGTAAACGGCAAAAACACCGGCGGCGGACGGCCAGGTCAGCACGGGACCGGCCGAGGAATTCGTATAGGAGAGCGAGGGCGAGGGGTTGACCGCAGAGGAGGCGGTAAAAGCGAGGTTGGACGCCACATTCAGCCATGTTGCCCAAATCCAATTCGACGAGCAGATGCCGGTCGCAATCCGCGCTTCATCCAAAGAGCCGTTAAAGTAATAGTAACTGTTGGTGAACCGTCCAAAATCAAGGCCGCTGGCATTGGCAAAGTCCGTTACGGCGGAACCCTCGGCCACGCTGGCGCCATCCAGATATAATTGCGCGCTCCCGATCGTTTTATTGACAGCCGCCGCCAGACAATGCCAGACCCCCGGGGTCACGGCGCCGGACGCGGACGAGAGAGTTATCCCAGTGACCCCATCGCCGTCTTCAAAAAGCAATCTTTGGTCGCTGGTATTATAGGTATTGACATAAAGGCCAAAGCCATCGGTGTTCCATCCGGCGGGTTTGTTGGCCCAAATGGTTTGAATGTTACTGGCGGCTACGGCCATTTTCGCCCAGGCAAATAGCGTGAAAGTGTTTCCCACGTTAACCGTGCCGGCGTGCAGGTAGGACGACGCGCCATTAAAAAAGCCGCCTGAGCCTATCGCGCCTGCGGTCAGACCGGGGGGCACGCCGGAGAGGCCGGGATGCTGCCCGGCGCTGTCCTCATAGGGCAGTCCGCTCTGTTCTGAGTGCCAAACCAATTGATATTGCGGCAGCCACACTGCACCGTTGGTCGTCGAGGCCGGTGGATTCGTCGCGGCGGGATTGCCCCAGTAGGCCCAAATGGAAGTGTTGGTCCCGGAAAGAACCGGTAGTTGCACCCAAACGCTTGACACGCCGTTAAGGTTCCATTGGTCAATCTCATACGGTAGAAGGGTCAAGCCTCCGGCGTCCGTAAATCGAAGGTCGCCGCCCGCAGGAGACGCAAATTGCCCATAGGAAAAGCCGGAGAGGCCATTGCTGAATTGCACGAGCGCCGGAAAGTTGGCCAGAATTTCACTGCCACTGTACCCTGGAAAAGAAATTTTCATCCGACATGTGTAATTTGTGCTGGCTACTCCCGCGGTATTTAGAGGACCCGCCGTCGAAGCCCAGGCTTGTGCATTGACGTTGCTGGCATAGAACGCGATATAATAATTGCTGGCAGGCGCCAGATTCGTCAGAACTGCGGTAAAGACGGCAGGATTAAAATTGGTATTGACTCCTATGATCTTGCCGTCTTGCCACGCGCCGGGATTCGTCCCGCCATTCTGCAGTCCCCAGAAAACGGACACCGTGGCTTCGTCGTCCCCATAGACGCCTTGGGCCAGTGTGGCGGAAACAAGCGCAGTGGTCCCGCTGACGAGGCTGGCGGATAAATTCGTCAAGGTTAGATTGACGGGCGCGAGCAGCGGGGCATTTAACATGGGCGAAACCAGCGTCGAAAACTGAGTATCCGAAGGCAATGCGCCGGTGCTTTCTATGAATTGAGCCACCAGCAACCGCGCGTCATTGATATAATACTGATGCAGATAGTAACAAGGGGCTTTGTTGCCACTAGGATCGATCAAGTAAAAATTGGTCGCGCCGGTGGAAGGAGCCTGATTGTTGTAGATCTCCCAAAAAAGTATATGAGGAAGGCATTCTCCCGCCGAACTCCAGCCGAGCAATCGCTGAATATAGGCGCGGCTCAACGGTTCCTGGGCCGCAGCGGACAGGTAGCCCCAGCCATACTCTCCCACAAAAATACGCTCTCCGGGAATAGCGGCCGCCTTATTGGTGGACAACTTGCCTTGCATGTAATCCAGGGTGGCGTATAGGTCCGAGGCGGCGAGGTTCTGGGAGTCATAAGAGGAATAGGACAAGTAGTCCAGATTTGTCACGTAAGGCACCACCATGTTAATGACGCGCTCGTTATTGGTGGGACCATTATTCATGGCATCGCGCACCCGATTGGCCTCGGCATAGTTGAAAACAAATACATTGGTGTGCGGAGTGTTGCGACGGGCGTCGTCCACTGCTTGCTGGCGGTTGTTAAGCCAGCCGATCATTCTCTGGATGGTGATGGCGGGCGGATTGGTCGCCCAGCTTTGTCCGTTGACGACGACACTCAGGTAACCGTCCCCCTCCCAATGGCCGAGGTAAAAAGTTTTGCCGGAGTTATTGTAGTTGGTCAGAAGGTAGCACGTCAGATCGTACATCTCGCGGTAATCGTTGGCGCCGTGTGCGGTGTTATAGCCATTGGCCCACCAACTGTCCGCATTCGCCAGCGGATAAGACCAAATAATCAAATGCCGGAACGGCATGTCCAAAACCCGGTGGTAGGAAGGCTCATCGCGCGCGAGAGTGAGCAGATTAGTTACTTGCGAACCCAGCGTGACGCCGCTTTGGCCGGAGGTGTTGGCGCCCATGTAGAATTTGATAACGTCGCTGCCCATATTGGTTATGGCCTCGGCCGTCTCAACCAGCAGCGTATTCGTGGTAAATTTATAAAGACCGGCAAAGGTTTCGGTGCCGGCGCGTACGTTGTAGGAGTCCACCGCGGGGTTGGAGAGGGCGCCCGCATGAATAGCCGTCACGCAGGCAAATAAGGCCAGCAGAGAAGCAACCCTCCGTTTCCGAAAGAGTCTGTTCCATACGCGCGTCTGAAAGATATTACACATGCTCGCGGGCCCGCTGGCTCCTTTGCGGGACGCCGTTAATGACTATCATTCAACAGCGCTTGGGACGCAAGGCACCCATTTTTTGACAGGCGCCTTGCTCTTAAGTCGAGGTCATTGGCTCTGCAGCCGGTAGAAATGGCTTCCACTCAGAGGTTGAACCGTTTCCTGATATACGCCATTCGTAATCACTGGTCCAGGCGTCACTGCGGACCAGGAAGCGGGCGGCGTCAGGTTGGTCGTTGCTTCCAAGGTAAAGACGCCGTCATTGGCCGGCCAGGATAGAGTATATCCATTGGTCGAAGTGATAATGGTCAACACCGGTTGAAGATTGACCGCTGAGTAGCTGACATACGACCCTTGGGCCATGTTCAGGTAGGTCGCGGTCAGCCAGTTTGTTGAAGCCACTCCATATTGAATGCGGGCTTCGTCCATATCGCCGTCCCAATAATAAGTTGGATTTAAGAACGCGCCCAGATTGATTGAATTCGTCAGTCCCAAGCTTCCCACCGCGGTGCCCGAACCATTTAATGCGCCATCGAGGTAGGTCGTGACTTTCTGGTTCTGCAAGTCCCAGGTCGCGGCCATAAAGTGCCACTGACTCGGCGAGACGCCGGTTGAGCCGGTTGGGTCCTGGCCGCTGCCCGCGCCATTGCCACTGTCAAAATGGTTAATGCGGTCCGCCGTTTGGTATGTATCCACAAACCATGTGAAACCATTGGCGCCGTATCCGCCCACTTGATTGGCCCAGATGGTTTTAATGTCGTTGGCAGCGGGAAGGAGATAGACCCAGGCATAGGTGGTGAATTGGTTGCTCAGAGTGACTGGACCGGGGGAAAGATAATCGGCCAAGCCATCAAACGCCCCGCCGTGGCCCACAACGCCTGGCGTGGGCGCCGGAGCGACTCCTTTCGTTGCCGGGAATTGCCCAGTGCTGTCGGCAAAAGGCAGAGCGCTTTCCTTCAAGTGATACACGATTTGGTAACCGGCGTTCAGCCAGACGTTGGTCGGAGCAGGAGGAACATTGGTGGGGGAAGAGTTGCCCCAGTAGGCCCAGATATTGGTGCCGTTCAGCAAGGGGATTTCCACCCAGATGGTCGATACTCCGTTATTGTTCCATTCGTCAATTTCGTAAGGCAGCATCGTTGTTCCCGACGCATCGGTGAAGCGCAGATCCGATCCGTTGGTCGCGAGCTGACTGTAGGCAAAGCCGGCGACCGAGGGGCTCAACATAATCAACGCCGGGAAATTGGTCAGCGGCTGGCCGGTGAAGCCGGGGAATGAAATATTGACGCGATAGGCGTAATTAGTGGGATTCAGTTGCGGTTCCACGAGGCCAATGACCGTGGCCGTGCTGCTGGTCGCAGGAACGCCGCCCCCTTGCGAGGCCGTGTAACTATTAGTGATCGCAACGTAATAGGTATTAGTCCCTGCCAAAGCAGTGAACATGTAACTCGAATTAGTCGCGTTGAGAACTTTGGTTCCATCCTGATACCATTGATAGGCAAACGGCGCCGTCCCGGACACTCCCACAGTATAAGTCACCGTGGAAAGGCCGGAATACAGCGGGACCGTCTGGGTCAAAGGCGTTATGTCCTGTGAAATCTGTGGCTGGCCCAAGACAACCTGGAGGCTGACGGAACCGGTCACAGTGCCATAGACATTACTCGCCACAATGGTGTACTGGCCTTGAGCGGAAACCTGCACATTGCTCAGTGAAAGAGTCGTGTTGGTGGAAATGAGATTATTGGTCGGGCCATACCACATATAGTACAAAGGCGCTGTCCCCTGAGCCGCGACCGTAAATGTCGCCGTCGATCCGACGTTGGTGGTTTCAGGGCTCGGCGTCAATTGGGTAATTACCGGCGCGATTCCCGACGAAAGATAGTGCGTCTGCACCTGCGCCGGCGTTAGCGCGTAGTTATACAAAGCCACTTCGTCGATCGCGCCAATGAATTGGTTGTCATATTGGCTGCCCTGCGATTCCTGGCGGGCGCCAATGGCTAGAGATTGAGTCGAAGCCAGCACGCCGCTCTTGGAAGGAATAGTGCCCGTGGCGGCGTTGGTGCCGTCGATGTAGAGATAAACATGCCCATTGGTCTCGTCGCAAACGCCGACCAAGTGATGCCACGCGCCATCCGTGTAGGTCGTAACGCCGCTCGCCGCACTTTCGGACGTACCCCCGGCATTACGAACGTAGAAGCGATAGTAGTGGTTAGGGTCCGCGCCCCCGGTATCCAGGGCGAATTCCTCGCCGCCATTGCCATAACCGAGGGAAATAATGCCCGCATCGGTTTTGATGGGATATTCCTGCACCCAACACTCGACGGAGAACTCTCCATTGACATTGGTGGGAGCGGAAAAGCTAATATTGGTCGGCACCGATCCGACATAACCGTTGTTTGTGGCCAAGATGCCGAAACCAGGAGCGTTTCCTTCCGTGGGGTCTGTTTTTACATCGTAGGATGGCACGAAGTTTAGCTGGACGTTTGGTGTATAGGTGCCGTTGTTGCCCCCTACATAGTCGTAAGCTGAAGTGCCGCTGGATTCATCAAGGCGAAAGAAGGCAATAGGATGGTCGGATAAGATAGTGACTGGGTACGGGGCAGTGGGGTCGGGCAGCACGGTTAAGGTGAAAGGGCCGGCAGTGATCCCGCCGTCGATATTGGTCACGCTGCATGTGTAAGTGGCGTTGTTGGCGGCATTAACAACCGTATAACTGTTATTGGTCGCCGAGGCGACAGGCACGTTGTTGGAAAGCCACTGATATGAGATGGGAGGGGCGCCCACTGCTGACACAGAGAGTACCGGTCTGCTTCCGGCGAAAATATCCAGGTTGCCCTGGGATTGCGCCAGCAAAGTGGGCAAGCCGTAAATAAAGAGCTGCACCACCGCGCTGGTCGCGCTTCCATAGGCGCTGTTGGCGATCAAATAGTAATTGCCAATCGCGTTAGTGGTAACCGAGGCGAAAGTCAGGGCTTGGTTGGTTTGCCCTGCGACGGCTGTTCCATTGGTGTACCATTGGTAGGTAATCGGCTGTGACCCGCCGACCATTGCAGGAATGGACACCGCAGCGCCTTGATTATTGGTCGCTCCCACGGGTTGGATGGAAATGCTGGGAGGAACGCCCGCCACATTATAGAGCGATTGGATCTGGTCCACGGTTAGAGCGTTAGTCCAAATGGCCACATGGGCAATTTGGCCGTCGAAGGTGCGATCGGTCCCCCCTGCATTGGCGCTGGCAATTGAATTTTGCGGATCGCCTCCCAGCAGCAAATCAATGTTGGAGCCAACAATGCTGATACCAGTGATGCTATTGGTGCTCTTGGAGAGGACCCCATCGAGGTACATATAAGCGTTTGTTCCATCAGTCACGCCCACGGCCATGTGCCAATTCCCATCATTCTTAGCCGCCGCATTGGTGACCATGTCGGCCACGCTGACAAACTGGAGTTCAGGCCCGTTTGTCGCCCCGGGGTTAAAACGATTTTCGCCCGCAGTCGTGCCCAAAGCCAGCCGATACGAATTGTTGCCATGACCCACGATGTCTTGATAACGGGCCGGGGCATCCGCAGGATTGCCCTGAAACCAGCTCACGATCGTCAGGGGGGCCGTCCCAACCGGGTTCAAAGCTGCGGGAAGGTTGCTCCCACCCACGTCAACGGCCCCAAAAAATCCGTTGAAAGCGGCGGCGGTGCCCGAGCCGAAGCCGGTGTAGGACGGCCCGGCTACCCCGGGAGTTGTGCCAGGTTGATAGGCGCCATTGGCGCTGGAGCCGAGGGTTCCATAGTTGGTTGCCACAGGATAATTAGCGCTGGGATAGCCGGCGTTGGTCATGACTTGCGTATCATCCAACCGATAATACAAGGCGGGGCTGTCGCCTTGCACCACAGTGGCATAATTAACCGAGGCGCCGCTGGCATTCGTCCCGTACCCCGCCATATAGTGGTTGAGGATGCTGGTCTGTGAAAGAACCTGATTGTAGATGGCGACTTCATCGACCGCCCCGGTGTAAGCCACCGTGCCTGAGCCTCCCCCGGCGGTAACATCGTTGCCGCAACCAATCATCAGCGGAGTGGTTAAATCAGGCGCCCAAGTCAGACCGGCCGCATTTTTGGCATGGGTGACTTGCTTCACACTGACCCCGTTGACCCACATGGTTTCGGTCGTGCCGTCGAAGGTGCAAACGACGTGGTTCCAAGTATTGGTAATCAGAGAGGATGCTCCGCCGGTGGGGTGCAAGCTATCGACCTCATTGGCCTTCGACTGCGCATTCGTCATGTAATAGTTAAAGTAAAAATAATTTTGATATTGGCCCAAGGCGAAGCCCGCCCAACCGGGGCCGCCTAAACCACCATAGTATGAATCGTTGGTGTTCGGCCCGCCATAGCTGACGTTGCACTGCCCTTCCGAAACGATGACCGCATTATTGCCCACGGTGGTCGTCGGAACGACCCAAACCTCCAGGGTCATTGGCGGCACAATGGTCACTGCTGAATTCACCACCCCGCCTTTGGTCCGCGGGACAACCACATACTGCCCGGCCTGGAATTTGCACCACAGGGCCTGGTCGCCATCGAAGGGAGCGGTGATGCCATTGGTTTGGACAACGTTGTTCGTCAAATACCAGGTATTTCCATTGGGCTGATACCATCCGCCGTAATATCCGTTGGCCGATGTTCCGGCCGAACCGCTATTAGTCGCAATCATGCTATTGGCGAAGGGCGCCGGCGGTTGAGCGGTCTCATTCAGCGGCCAGTAAGCGGCGGGGTTTAGATTGGTCACAGCCTGGAAGTAGGCGGACGGGCTGGAATGGACCTGTCCGGCCAGGAGCGCCATGGCCAAGGTCAGGGTGGTGCGGATGGATGTTTTTTGCATAGTGTTTAGACAGTGGGGTGGATTCTCCTTGTTCTGGCGGGGGGTGTAAAATTTTGTGTTACGCGATCATTTACCCACAACCTCAAAAAAAGGTCAAGGAAAAATCCTTTCCCGGCGGGCCTTTCTCATTTAAATCCGAGTGGATCGCATTCCATCAACTTCAAATACTGCCTCATTCATAATAGCTTCCGAATTGCCTGGATTCATAAAGTTCAATTTTCTTTGCCGGCTGCCGGACGATGCGCACTGCGGTGCGCGGCCTTTTTTTGATAAATTTTAACGCCGCTTTGGGAGGGAGGACGCTCATGACTTTCGTCAGGCTGTCGGCGGTGAAATCGTTGGGGGCAATGACGGTGATCAGGCTATGGTCGGTCAGACCCATGCCGGTGCGGGGGTCAACGATGTGCGAATAACGGCGGCCATTGAGTTCCAACCGTTGGAAAAGATCGCCCGAAGTTGAAATCCCCGCCTGCGCAAGAACGACGAAACGTGTCGAGGGAGCGTTCGTGGCGTCCAGCGGCGGCAGTTCAATCCGCCAGCCTTTTTTGCCGGGAGGCGGACCGCTCACGGCCATGTCTCCGCCGCCCGACACCAACGCATTTCCGACTCCAAACCGGCTCAACACTTGCAAGGCCTGGTCAACCGCGTACCCCTTGGCGATGCCGCCCAAATTGAGTCGCATATCCGGAGCGAGCAGGGTCACACCACGCCGCGGCGGGTCAAGCCGGACGTTTCGGTATCCGACCGAGAGGCGCGCCTTGGCCAGTCGCACCGGGTCGGGCAGGATGCCTTGGCGGCGAGCCTGCCGCCATAGATTGACATACGGCCCGACGGTCATATCAAAAGCGCCGCCGCTCTGCTCCGCCAATTCCTGGCCCCGCTGCAACACGACCCATAGATCATGGCTGACAGTGACCTCGCGCCCTTGACCCGAGGTTTGCGACAGCGTGCTCAATTCGCTGTCGGAGTCGTAGTCGGTCATCATATCGTTGAGTTGCTTAACGCGCTGGAAAGCAGCCGTCGCAGCCCTCTGCGCCAGCGGTGGATTGGGCGCAAAGAGAACAATCCGAAAAGGCACCCCCATCTCCGGCTGCTCGAATTCATAACGGTTGAGAGTTAAGTCCTCCGTTTGCGTGGAAACACACGAGCAACAAATCAAAGCCAGGAAACACCACATCCCTATAATAACTGCGATTGCGGGCTCCCGAAGAAATGCTTCAGGGAGGTTAGTTTTCTTGGCGATTTGACAGCGGTGATTGCTTTTCCCCTTTGTTTCCTTCATTCCCTTCTGTTCAACCGCCTTCCGAGTCATTGTCAAAGCAGCCTTCATTGATTTGCTCCAGGAAGAATCATTCGCCCAATCCCGTCAATCAGCTTGGTTTCGTGAAAATTCAGAATCAGGCCAATTGGAACGTCCAGCAGCTTCATATAACTGAGAAGCTGGGCTTTATGGATTGCCAAGATTTCCTGCACACACTTGAGCTCCAGCAACAGGCAATCCTGCACCGACACATCGAATCGCAGTGGTTCTTCAAATATCAATCCTTTGTATTCGATTCTTACCACGCGTTGATTGACGGCCATGATCTGGGCGAGGTTAAGCTCTCGCATCAGGCAGCGCTCGTAGATGCTTTCCAACAATCCTGGACCTTTAAGCCGATGAACCTCGATGGCCGCGCCAATGACCGTGTGGCTCAATTGATCTGCCTTTCGGTACAATGGATGCATCGGAGTTTTTTACAGAAGGAAACGAAGGAAACGAAGAAGAATTTTCCGGCTCAAGCAAATTTTGTATTGCGCCCCAGGATAAACAACAAACCTCCCGAGGCATCCTGCCCCACTCTTCCCCCTTTGCCCTCGTAGGCATCGCCCTTCACATCGGAGGAGAGGGACGACCATTCCTCCTTGTCAATCAGATCCACAATGAGCCGCCGCAACTTGGCCGGGTCCTGAATTTTATTCTGCGCCTTGCGAAAAATAACGCCGAGCATGCCGGACCGCCGCCCCAGCTCCTCCAACGTATGGCGGTAATGAATTTCCAGATCATCCCCGTCCAGTTTCAAAAGCGCGTCCCATCCGAACCCTTTGGGAATCGGTGATGGCTTGTTGAACGGCGGCTTCGATTGCTCATCCGCCATTTTTAGGAACAGCAGAAACGTCAATTGCTCGACATAATCGCCATAGGACAAACCATCGTCCCGGAGAATGTTGCAGTAGTTCCAGAGTTTTTGGACCAGTTGTTGCGAGGTGCTCATTAATTAAATATTTCTATTGACGGAAATCTCAAGTTGTTGTTTGCTTGCAGCGGAGGCTTTGTTTGGGCAGAAGTGCCTGGGCATTGCCTTTTCTTTATTCCACCCCTTCGGCCTCTCGCTCGTCCTTTGGCCGCAGGTCGTCTAAATAGAATACCCCGTAAACCGGCCATTCTCGATTATTGTCCTGGTCAAATCGCTTGCTGACATAGCGCATACCGAACGCAATATCGGCAAACTGCTTGATCTCCTCGCGCGTTGCCGCCAGCTTGGCATTGTCGGCGTGACGTTGCACAACCGGCGTTACGCCGTAAGCCGAAAGACTGGCTCACCCAAAAACACCCACGCGACCGAACGGCACACCGCTTCACTCCGCCCGGTATGCCGCTCCACTCCGGCAGCCAAGTTTCGTTGCCGAACTCGATGGTGCGACCAGAGCGCCGTTGAATTCCACGCTAAATCACGCCCTCCAAATTTAACATTGCTCCCGTCCCAATCCGAACTGGCGCACTGGGACAACAACTGTCCAATCGAGGTGAGAATTGACGCAGTCCACTTTCCGGCGGACACTCGGTCATCTGATGCGCTCATTTGCAACCGACGGACTGGAATTGCTGACCCACGACATTGCCACAACTACCGCAAGATCGAAGCGGCACGGCTCGCCACATGAAGGAGCGTCACTTGCCGCTGCGACCGAAATCCGTGGAAAGCCAGTTCGAGACGCGGTTGCTGTTCTTGCTTGCAGAATCATTCCCAAAAATTTGAAGGAAGTTTTCCTTGAGACGTTTCCAGCGCGACCCGAGCTTGAACGCAATCTAGATTCGCTGCCAACCCGGTCGGCTTGGAATTTGGTTTCGATTTATCTGACAGCGCGAAGCGGTGGCCAGTGTTTGCCACGCTTTGGTATTCAGGAAGCGGAGATATGGTTTCGCGGAGGCTCGCATGCGACGACAACGTCGTTGTCGGCACAAATTCCCGCTGGGAGGTTGTGGCAAGCCGAGCAGTTGCTAAATGGCATACAGTTCGATTCCGAGTTTCGAGCATTGCTTCCTTACATTTTGGAAGAGCATGGGCCTGGCAGCCGGGCTTCGGTGATGAAAAACGCAGCAACGGCCTCATCGCGAGCTGCGAAGCGCCAGGGCGGAGTTTTCTACACTCCTGCCGATGTCGCGGAGTACATGGTTGAGCAGGCCGGAAAGCTTTACAGTGGAGATTTTCTCACAGCCAAGTGTCTCGATCCCGCCTGTGGCACTGGCGTTTTTTTATTGGCGATGCTGAGGTCTGCTAGCCGCTGGCATGACGACGCCGATGGCTTCACCTACCTCGATTACATCACATCTTGTTTTCATGGTTTGGATGTGAGTGGTCATGCTTTGGATGCCGCTGCTTTCATACTCCTGCAAGAATGTCTTTCCGAACTTCCGGCTCGCCGTGTCAGTCCGCTGGCGGCTTGGAAGCTGATTAGACGTAATCTCGTGGAAGCGGATGCCCTTCGCGTGGACAGCAAACAAACCTCGACAGAGTTATTTGAAAATCCATTGCCACACCTCAGGCAGTTATTTTCAAATGTGTCAAATGGTTTCGGCATTTTAGTTGGCAATCCTCCGTATGCGGCGATTGGCGAACGGCAGGACTTTGATTCTTTGACCCCACGCTTTACGTCATTGAGCGCGGGGAAAGTAACTCAGCGAGCAAACTTATATCCACTGTTTGTGGAGATGATGTGGCGATTTACCACGCCGGGTCGTAATGCCGCTGCTTTGGTCACGCCCCTCTCAATTGCATATCACGGTGGGGCACAGTATGAGAATTGTCGGCACGCTATGAGTTGGACGGGTGGCCACTGGCAATTTGCTTTCTTTGATCGCGAACCGCACGCGCTCTTTGGTGAAGAAGTCAAAACGCGTAACGCGATCCTCTTTCGATTCGAGAGCACGGCCACCCCAAGGCGCGGCGAAGCCGCAAACATTGAGACTGGCCCATTGCGGAAGTGGACAAGTCGCACGCGTGCAAGCCTCTTTCAGACTATTAATTTTACGGAGGTGGACTCGGTTGACATTACAACTGGCATTCCCAAGCTAGGCGGGTTTTGTCAAGCGGAAGCGTTCATGGCTTTGATGTTGCGGCTTGATCGCCTCCCCTCCCTGCCGCTTCGAATCGGGACTTGCCCAGTTGCCGAGGCGCTGAGTGGTGAGAAATCGCCAAAAAGTTTTTGTGGGCGGGACAGCCTATAATTTCCTGAACGTTTATCGCCCCGCCCGTCTTTTACCCGATGAGCGCGGTATCTCTCTCAGCCAAATGAACGATCCCGTCTTGCGATTGGAGAGGACACCCGATGCGATTACATACCGAGCGTTTGACGCAAATTCGATCATGGGTTCGCAGATTCGAGATGCTCTGATGATGGGGTTCAAGCTGAAGCCGCCAGCGACTTTCAGTTCGATTTCCGATCTTGGTCGGGCAACCTGGTGGCGATTCATTTGAGTTGTCGCGACATCATCGCTTGCGCCCTTCGACTACACGCTGATGGCTGCCGCTCCCGTTTCGTTCCGCGCAACTCAAACGCCTGTGACTGGCGATCCCCTTCGCGCCTGACTTCCGGGTTTCAATTCCCCTTCGCACGAAGGACAACACCACCGCGCTGCGCCTGTGCATCCATCCATGAACAAAGGTAACGATGAGAAGCCCATTGGCCTTTGAGGAACGGCTTAATTCTGAAAATCGCTTCCAAGGATTTCTACGTCTCGGCGCTTATGACGCTGCATCGGCGCGGCGTCGAACAAATTTTCGAAAATTAAGGACAGTGTGACCTGAATCCATGCTGGGCGAAGTTGTGAAGTTTTTTCAGCACACATCTCGGAGATTTGGGTTTCGGCAGCCGCCGAGCGTGGCTCATGCCCGAAACTTTTGAGAGCGAAATCGGTGGTTTTTTTCGAAGGAACGAGACGAAAATTGAGCGTTGCCTAATGGCCGTCTTTTACTGTCACGGCATACAGCGTGGCATTTGTAAGATGAACGCGGAGGATGTAATTCTCTGCCGGCAAACCTGATAGGCCTCCCGATTTCCATTGCACCGCATGCGTGAGCGAATCGCCGTGGATAGGTACGGCATCATCCTCGCTGAAATCGCGCACCCGTTTTCCGTCGTTGCCCAGAATTTCGACTCGGATCTCGCCGGCGGACGCATCCGCGTTTAGTTCGATGCTGGAGGATGGGTCGAGCGCGATGGGTTTGAGCGTCACCTGGCCCACGTTTTCCAGCGGATGTTTTAAGGTGGCCTGATCGCTTCGCGCCAAAGGTTGCAACCCCGCGAAACGATCGCGCCGCATGGTGGCGAGGCCGATGCCGCTGGCGAAGGTATAGTTATCGCCGCTTGTTGCGCCCGAGGAGTAGGCGCCGTAATAAAATCGAATCTCGCTCCCGATGACAATGGGTTGGGCCGCGAGAAAAACAGAGCCGCTGTCGAAGGCATGTCCCGGCGCGCGGGGAAGCCAGAATGGATGGCGAAAAGGCCGCTCCCAATGGAACCCATCGCGGCTGGTGGCCAATTCGACATCCACCACCCCGCCGCGCGTCGCCCGATCCAGAATCTGGATCGCGGCAAAATAGCAGTCGTCATAGTAAAAGACGGGGGTGGTATGGAACTCCACCCAGGGTGGGTCCAAATCGTCCGGGGTGAGGATAAGCTGCGGTTTGGACCAATGGATGAAGTCCGCACTCTCGATCCGGCCCATGGCATGTTTCCAATACATATTGCCGTCCGGCCCATCAATCCACATCTTGGCATAGTTGACGAACCTTTGGCGCAGAGGGTCATAGAAAACATCATTGGCGTCCGCCATGGAAAGCGGGATGGCCCAAGGTCGGTTGGTGTCGTTTTGGAAGGGCAACGGGGATCCCAAGCTTCCCCGCGAAGTCCGCGAGAGGGGGCCGTGCGGATATTTGGTCCAGTGAATGCCGTCCGGAGAAAAAGCAACGTGGAGGCCGGGATACTCCTGGCCCTTGCTGTCCCGGCTGAAATCCGAATAGGCCATCTTGTAGCGGCGACTGGCGTCGGGATCGCGCGGGTCCACCACCACCGATGCGCCATAGCGGTCCGAAGAGCCGCCATTGGCCACCAGCACAATCGAATTCTCTTTGATGCCGTTGAAATCAAACAGGCCAAGATTGGGGCGGGTAAACTTAACGCCGTCGTCTGACTCCGCATAAGCGACGACACAACGGCGGGTTTTATCATGGGCCGCATTTCCCGCGTAGGCCTGGTACCACAATTGGTATTCGGCGGTGACCGGATTGCGATAAACGCTCATCCACGCGATCGCCTGCTCCCACGGATAAACGCCGCTCTTCAGAAGCGGATTGGCCGGGCTGCGGGTGAGCGGGCACAAGACCCGTTTTGTGCCCGACCGATAGAGAATGTCCGCGTCGTCCACCAGGAGAAGAGTGCGTTCGGCGGCATTGGCGGCCAGGCCAAAAACGACGATGGCGCTTAGGAGACAGGTGTATTTCATTTGCGGAACCTCAAGGAATAAAGATCGGCGTCCTTCATGACGAAATGCAGACGCACCGTTTTTCCGGCCAGCGCGCCGATGTTATATCCGCCCGACCACGTTATGATCCGGGCAATGTCGTCGCCGATCATCTCGGGGCTTTCGGCCAGCGGGGCTTCATTTTCGTCTTGCATCTCCACGCGCAAATAGCCCGCGACGCTGGTCTCAAAATTAAGCTCCAGGGTGTTGCCCGAAAACTTAAACGGCTTGGTCGTCAATTCGCCGCCTCCGTAAGGCGCGTGAACGGAAATAAAACCATCCGCGCGCAACCGGTATCGGGTCACGTTGCTGCTGGGCTGCGCGTAATGCGACATCCGATAAATAAACATCTCGCGCTCATTGCCCGGAACGACTCCCAGGGCCGGTGTATTGTCGCGGGAAATCCAATCCTCCGGCGTTGGTCCCGGTCGAATAAACGCTTCCAGGAAGGTTCGTTCATAATGGCTGGCTCCTCGCGTCGTCATAAAAATCGAATCACTCGAAGCGATTCGAAAACCTGGATTTTCCACCAGGGTCCGGGCTTCTTCGCTCGACAGCGCCACTTTGTTCGGGAAAAACCGCTTGGCCAGCGCGATATAAATTTGCGGCGCGCGATAATAAGGATGCGTTCCATTGGTGTAAAACTGTTCCGGCGGCGTGTTGCCAAAATCCATTTCCACCGGCGGCGTCCAATGGATGAAATCCTCGCTCGTCGTGCGCGAGATCCAACGATATTGTTTGCCTTTGACCGTCTTCCAAGTGCGGAAATAACAAATATAGCGCGCCTCACTCGCCGACCAAAAAGCCACATTCTGCGAATCAAATACCCCATGGGTGAAAACGGCCTGCGTTTGCCGAGGACTCCAGTGAATCCCATCGGCGGATTGGAAGGCATGCAACCCTGAAACATCTGTTCCGCCGAGCGCCTTGTATTTCGCCCCGGCCGCCGCCGCCGGATTGTCATCGAGCAACGGGCTGAAATTATGGGTGTAAGGCGCATTGGTCAAAACGACATTGTTATGGCGGGTGCCGATCACCGTGAATAAACCGAGGTCTGGCTTGGTCCAGCTCATGCCGTCCTTGGACTCCGCATAAGCCACCACCGCCCCCGCCCCGCCGTCAGGTCCCGCCACCGGCAGGCCGCGATAATACATGCGATAAAGTCCATCGTCCTTGATGACGGTCACGTACCCGGAAAATTCGCCCTCCCACGGCTTGTCAAACTTCAGCGCCACTCCCTCGCGAATCGGCTCGTGCATCCTCAATTCCGCGCCCTTGAGTTTGTCAATCAGAAATCGGTCCACAAACAATTCCCGCTGCGAACCCAGGTCGATGGCCTCATGGGCGCAAGCCAGCCCGGGCAAAATGAAGGCCAGGACAAATCGTTTCACAAAACAAGTCTAGGCCGCTTCATTCAGGTTTCAATACCGATGAAATTGGGATGGCGCCCGCGCCGCGCAAGTGTTCCGCGATCTCCAACGCCTGCACAAATGCTTCTCTTGGGCGGCCGGAAGCGCCCTTGGGCAACGGGAATGCCTTGAAACGAACTTCAACCACCCCATTGCTCGGAGCGATATTTTTAAAAATGAGATCGACCGCCTTGTTCGTCCCGCCCGCGGTGGCGGTGACATCCAATTTTCGCGCCAATGTCCTGCCGTTGATCAAAATGTCAAAACAGTTTTGTTGTGTGTCCAGCCCGCGCGTATTGGCGAAGGCGAGCCGGAGGTCGTAATGGCCGGGACCGACTGTAAGATTGACCCAGAACTCCGGGCCGTGAAGACCGTAGCGATACAGTTCCGGCTCCTGCGTGCCGCTGATTTTTGCGGCGGTATTTTTCCACCAACCCCTGGCCAGCGTGTCAGCGCCATGACCGAGGCGGACGACAACTTCCGTGGCGGGCCGCCACAACCCCCCGTTGCCGTCTCGATAATCTTCGCGGCTGGTGTAACCGAAAATCATCCGTTGGGGCGAGGTTGGTCCCGTGCCGGTTGGAAAATTATGCCTCTGACTCTCCGTCGAATATTGCACGTCGCTGACCGATACGAGATCGCCCTGCGCATAGGGATTGCGCGTCCCCAGCGCGACGATTTTTAAAGTGTGTTCGCCCGCTTCCAGACCGTTTTTGTAATAAAGAACCTGCCTCGCCCGCAAAGTTGGATTCCAAAAATCAATCGGGACAATTTGCTTCTCGCCATCGATGAACACCTCGGCGCAGCCTCCGGATGGCTCGGCGCGGCCAATCAAACGGAGTTGAGTTCCTTGAAATTTGGCCGTCATCGACGCGCCTTTTTCGCCGGTATGACGGACTTCCCGGTCCTTCGTCCACTTGCCTTCATAAGCGAGCGCGGCGGCGGCGAGCGCGGTTTGCGGATCTTTGCCCGTGATGACAATCTTTTTGGCGCCGTCGTGGCGAATTTGAACAATGACGTCGCCATTTGATAATTTCTTGACCGTGAAGCCATTGTTGGCCAAGTCGCGGCGCGAACGCAGCCTCGTTCCATCCGCGGTGATTTCTTTCGGCGCGAAGGACAGCCGCAAAACATCCATCGTCTCCGTCGGCGCGTCGAACGTGCGGTAAGAAATCACGCCCTTTCCATACACGATGGAATTCACCACCGCGCTGGAACGCATCAAATGATTCTCGCGATTGGCGCCGAGTTCTTCAGGAAGCCAGGCCATCGCCGTGAGCACCCAGCGCAACGGCCAGGGATGCGCAATGTTGAACCAAGTGCCGTTGACGAGGATCCCGCCGTCGATGTTGTCTTCGCTCACGCCGGTTTCGTGTCCATCGTAGGTTTGCAAAATCAACTGGCGATAGGCGAGTTCGCGCATCCAGCCGTCATCGGCCTCGGCGGCGTAGCGGGCCATGACCGCCCCATCCATGAGAGGCGGATACCAAAGCGAACGTTCGCAACAACTACTGGATTCCGGGTAGGCCCATGCGCCGCTGTAAACATCGCCGCGCGAACCGGGGTTGGCGCTGCTGCGCATGAGAAACTCGCCCAGAATATTGCGCGCGTCACTGCGCCAATGGGGAAATCGCTCCTTGTGATCAAGCAAATAGGAGGCGGCATCAGCCGTGGTCGAGCAATTTTGCACCGCGTCGATCCAGTCCCAGAAGTAGTAGGCCCAGGTGTTGTCCGCCGTCCAGTGCGGCAATAATTTGTCATTGAGATAACGGAGACCGGCATCGCGCGCGGCGACGATTTTCCCATCCTGGCCGGTGTAGCCCAGGCGAATCAATTCATCCAGAAAGGCCAAAATCATGGTGACGCCGCCCGTCTGTCGATGGTCGCCGCCCCATTTCACATCGGCCGGGTTGGCATAGCGCGGCCAGGGATCGGAGTTCGGGTCCATGTTACAATGTTGGGCGAGCAAATCGCCCCAGTGTTTGGCGGCCTCGAGCCAGCGCGGATTTGCGGTTACTTGATAAGCGCGCAGCAACCCTCTTCCCATGTCCGCGCAAATATCGAGCTGGATCATGCCGCGCGGGTCGGCATTTCCGTAAGGCACGCCCCTGGTTGGCACGCTGATGGGAAATTCCGGCCACGGATCATTAGTAGGAGTGAGCGCGTGATCGAGCAAATAGTCGCCCATGTAAGTCAACTGCGCGATGGCCGCCGGATCGCCTGAGTAACGGTAATAATCCACCATGCTGTTGAGCACGCTGGTGGAACGCTGGCCCAGATCGCCGTTCATCCAATCGCCGGGATTCTGCGGAGTGATGACGCCGTCCGGGGAAATCTTCCATTTGCTCGTGAACAAATAATCCGGATAGGCGGCAATGGCATTGTTGGTCGTCGTCCACGGATAGCGTTTTAAAGTCTCTGCCGCAACGCGAACGCGAAAGTCACACTGGCCGTTGACTTGTTTATACCACGGCGCTATCACACCGTTTGTATCCACAACAGCGTCGTGGCCATAGTAATGCCGCTGCGTTGTGGCGGCTGTTCCTAAGATGCCCGTGAACCCCCACAGCACAGTCATCAAGAGGGAAGCTGGTAGGAAAGGATTCCAAACGCGGCTAATTTTCATGTGTCTTGCCAAACGCATTCGCAGCTTCTGATACATCAACAGCACCTCGAAGGCGAGCTTCATTCGCTCCGGCCGTCTTGGCTTTAATCTTTTTGCCCCTATTTTTTTACCATTGAAACAAATCATCAGCTTTTTACATTGAAAGCCATGCCCTACACGCGTATTAAAAACGACGTTGAGGCCAGCTCTGTTCAGCAAGAAATTCCCATGGTGGGCCGTCGCGATCCTGCTTACTCTCGCGGGCGGTTGTTCCACTCCCGTCACCGATCCCACGCCGGCGATCCGCGTCGCGCTCCACGCCGTGCAGGAGCAATTCGCTCCCGATCGTCACTTGACCATTTTTGACGTCTCTGTGCGGCGGGAGGGCGACCAATTCGTCCTGGAGGGGAATGTGGACAATCCCGCCGCCCGCCAAGCCGCCATCGCGGCCGCCAAGCAAACCGGGGCGCGCGTTCGCGACCAGATCACCCTCCTGCCCGCGCGCAAACTGGGCGATCGCGTGTGGGGCATCGCCACGGTCAGCGTGCTCAATGTCCGGGAAAAGCCGGGGCATATTTCGGAGTTGGGCACGCAAATCTTGTCGGGCGATGTTTTTCGCATTTTGAATGCGCAAACCAACTGGTTCCTGGTGCAAAGCTCCGATCATTACGTGGGTTGGGTCGAAGGCGGCGGGTTCATGGCCGGCAACGCCGGGATGGTCCAGCAATGGAATGATTCCCCGCGCCTGATCGTCACCGCGTTCGAGGAGCGCATTCTGGAACAACCCGATGCCGAAGCCGCGCCGGTCTCCGACGTCGTCATGGGCGGAGTGGTGCAGCGCGTCGGCGAAAATGACGAATGGGACAAAGTCCGCCTGGCCGACGGACGCACCGGTTACCTGCCAAAAAAATCCGTCGCGGATTTCGAGGAATGGCGCACGACTCGTCGCGCCACCCCCGCAAACATAGAGCGCACCGCCCGCTCCTTTTTGGGCCGCCCTTATTTTTGGGGCGGCAACTCGATTCGCGGCCTGGACTGCTCCGGCCTGACCAAACTCTCTTTTTTCCTCAATGGCGTCGCCCTCCCGCGCAACGCCAGCGAGCAATGCCATGAAGGCGTCGAAGTGCCGCTGGATGACAACTACGCGCATCTCAAAAAAGGCGACCTTCTTTTCTTCGGCCATCGCGCCATAGCCAGCACGCCGGAAAAGATCGTCCACACCGGCCTCTATCTCGGCGACAAAAAATTCATCCAATCCGCCGGGATGGTGCGCATCAGCAGCCTGGACCCCACTTCCCCCCTCCGCGACGAACATCGAATCAAGACCTTGCTCCACGCCCGGCGTATATTGCCGTAAGGCTGTCTCTTCCGAGGGCGAAACCGGCGTTGATTCTGCCTTGGGTTTCGACAATTGATTTGAAAAGGCGACGGTGGGGCTTACTATGCGGCGCAACGTGGCAAAATACGGATGAGGTTCGGCATATTAAAAGAATTAAGCCCCGGGGAGACGCGCGTCGCTCTGGTCCCTGACGCGATCAAACTTTTACTGAAAAAGAAGCACGCGGTTTTGGTCGAGAGCGGGGCGGGATTGGCGGCTTCCATTCCCGATGCCGAATTCGTGGCGGCAGGGGCGCAGGTCCTGCCGGATGCCGCGCAGGTGGTTTCGGGCGCCGAGTGCCTTTTGCAAGTTCACCCCCTTACCACCCGGCAGGCGATGGCTTGGCCGGAGGGCAAGGCGGTCATTGGGTTCCTCGCCCCGTTGCGCAACCCCGAGTTGGTGCAAATCCTGGCGCAACGCCGCATGACAAGTTTCAGTCTGGATGCCATCCCGCGCATCAGCCGCGCGCAAAGCATGGATACGCTTTCCAGCATGGCGTCCATCGCGGGTTACAAGGCGGTCCTGCTGGCGGCCAATCACCTGCCTAAGTTTCTTCCCATGCTGACCACGGCGGCGGGCACGATTCGGCCGGCGCAATGTTTGATTTTAGGCGCGGGAGTCGCTGGTTTGCAGGCCATTGCGACCGCGCGACGGCTGGGCGCGGTGGTGGAAGCGTTCGATGTTCGCCCGGCGGTCAAAGAGCAGGTCAAGAGCCTGGGTGCGGCGTTCATTGAGATTCCGGTCCAGGAAAACCTGGAGGGCAAAGGCGGTTATGCCAAGGAAGTTTCCGCCGAGACGCTGGCCCAGCAACAGAAATTATTGCACGAACGGGCGCGCCTGGCCGATTTCATCATTACGACCGCGCAAGTGCCCGGACGGCCCGCGCCGCGCCTGATCACCGCCGCGATGGTCGGCGACATGAAAGCCGGCTCGGTCATCGTCGATCTGGCGGCGGAAAGCGGCGGCAATTGTGAATTGACCCAGGCCGGCCAAACGGTCCGGCATAACGGCGTGACCATTCTCGGCCCGACCAACTTGCCCGCGACCTTGCCCTTGGACGCCAGCCGGATGCTGGCCCGAAACCTGGCCACCTTCATTCTGGAGATTACCAATGAAAATGGTTTTACCCTGGATTGGCAGAACGAAATTTTCGCCGAGACCTGCATCACCCTCAACGGCGAAATCAATCAGAAACGGAGAACCCCATGAGTATCGGCATCCTGGCCATGATTTATATCTTCCTCCTCGCGATCTTTACCGGGGTGGAAGTCATCAGCCGTGTTCCCACGGTTTTGCACACGCCGCTCATGTCCGGGGCCAACGCCATCCATGGCATTGTTTTAATCGGCGGCGTGATTTTGCTGGGCGAGGCGGGGGAAAGTTCGATTTTGTTCGCGCTCGGTTTCGTGGCGGTGATCCTGGGCACGCTCAATGTGGTGGGCGGATTTGTGGTGACGGATCGAATGCTGGAAATGTTCAAAGCCAAAACCCCGGTTAAAACAGACAAAGACCGATGAGCCGCGAAATCATTCCCGCCGCCGCCTATCTGGTGGCCTCGATGCTGTTCATCCTGGGGCTGAAGCGGTTGAGCACACCGCGCACGGCGCGCTCGGGCAATTTGATCGCCGGCGCCGGCATGGCGCTCGCGCTGGCCGGGACCTTCCTGCTGCCCGGCATGAGCCACTTCGGCGGCATCCTCATCGCCATCGTTCTCGGCACGATTCCCGGCTGGCTGCTGGCGCGGCGCGTCAAGATGACGGCCATGCCGCAAATGGTTTCGCTCTTCAACGGCATGGGCGGCGCCTGCGCTTTGTTTATTTCGCTGGGCGAATGGATCAAGGCTTCTGAAAGCGGCGCGTTCCCGATGCTATTGGGAATTGTGCTGGGTTCGATCAGCTTCACCGGCAGCTTGGTCGCCTTCGCCAAATTGCAGGGGCTGATCAGCGAAAAACCATTGCGCTGGCCGCTGCAAAAAACGAGCAACGCCCTTCTTTTGCTGATCATCCTGGCGGCGGGCGTCGCGTCGAACAGCGGTCCGCACGCCTTGGCATGGGTTATCGTATTGACAGCCGCTGCGCTGGCGCTGGGCATTTTGCAAGTGCTTCCCATCGGCGGCGCGGACATGCCAGTGGTCATTTCGGTGCTCAATTCCTGCACCGGCTTGGCGGCGGCGGTGACGGGTTTTGCCATGCACAATATGGCGATGATCATCGCCGGCACTTTGGTGGGCGCGGCGGGATCCTTGCTTACCTTGCTGATGTGCAAGGCCATGAATCGATCTTTGCTCAAAGTGATTTTCGGCTCGTTCGGCATGGGCGCGCAGGGCGTTTCCTCCGCGACAGAAACCGGCCAGGTCATGCGCGAAATCGCTCCCGCCGAATGCGCCATCATGATGGGTTACGCGCGCAAAGTAATTATCATTCCCGGCTACGGTCTGGCGGTCGCCCAAGGCCAGCATCTCGTTCACGAATTGGAAGAGATGCTCGAAAAACGCGGCGTCGAGGTGAAATACGCCATCCATCCCGTGGCCGGACGAATGCCCGGGCACATGAACGTCCTGCTGGCCGAGGCGGACGTGCCGTATCCCAAGCTGTTGGACATGGAGGAAATCAATCCCGAGTTCGAACAGACCGACGTGGCCTTAATTGTCGGAGCGAACGACGTTGTCAATCCAGCCGCCCGCACGAATCCGGGAAGCCCTATCTACGGCATGCCCATCCTCAATGCCGACAAAGCCAAGAACGTAATCGTCATCAAGCGCGGGCGAGGCGCCGGTTTTGCCGGAATCGAAAACGCCCTCTTCTACGAACCCCGCACGCGGATGCTATTCGGCGACGCCAAAAGCGCGCTGCAAGAGTTGATCCTCGAAGTGCGCGCCCTCTGACTCAGACGAATGAAATTGAACAGAAGAGCTCTGAGTTGTTCCGGCAACATATTTTTTGAAAATTATTCACCTTTGGCCGCCGCCTCTTTTTTCATCAGGCTGGCCAGTGGGCTGCCGTGTTTTTCGAGCGCTTTTTCGTAGAGATTAGCGTCATAGCAGG